>CAIJFT010000246.1 GCA_903820035.1 uncultured Opitutia bacterium | reverse complement strand
AGGTCGTTGAGAGTTGGGGGCTGAGGGTTGAGGGCAAAACCAAAGGGTGGCTGCGCGTTGGAAGATCCGCGGAACCGGACGCTCCGCCTGGGAGTGGTCGCTCAACCCTCAACGCTCAGCTTTTACCGGCATGATCCCGTATCGGTTTAGAACGCCCCCTTGATGCCGAAGGTGAGAAAGGTGCCGACGCGCACGTGCGAGAGCAGGTACGAGGGGTCGACCTGATAGCGGTATTCGGGAACGTTGTAGAGGTTGCGCACCTGCACGAAAGCCCCGACGCGCTGGGTCAGCTGCAGGCTGCCGTTGAGGTCGATCATCGTGCGCGCCTTCCGGTACGTGATCACACCCGTCGAGGTCATCGGCGTGGCGTCGGTCCACTTGCCGCTCACCCCGAAGGCCAGCCGGCGGAACCGGTAACTGAGCGTCCCGCCGATCATGTGCGGCACCATCGCGGCCTTCAGCGTGGAGGCATAGGTCCGCGTGTAGTTCGCCGACACGTTGAAGCCCTTGAGCACGCCCGGCAAAAACGAGAGCGCCTGACTATACTCGAGCGTCATCCCGCGCACGCGGGTCATGCCCGGCCGGTTGCCGACCGATACGAAGCGGTACGTCGCATAGGTCGGATCATCCTCGTACCCGAACGCCGACGCCGGGAATTCGGCGGTCGTCACGCTGTCACTGATGTCGTTCTGAAAAAGTGTGACCGCCGCGCTGCCGACCGGCTCAAAGTAATACGCCATCCGGCCGGATAAGTTCTTCGAGCGCTCGGGGCGGAGGTCGGGGTTGGGGACGCTGACCGTTTGCGCGGTTTCGTTGAAAACCCACACGCCCCCGAGGTTGCCGACGGCGGGGCGAGAGAGGGTGGCGCTGTAGCCGAGGTGGGCCTGGAGATTTTCGGCGAACGAGTACTTGGCACTGGCCGACGGAAACAGGTGATCGTAGCTGCTGTCGCGCGTGATCTTCGGCCGGCTCATGTATTGATAGGTGAGCCCCGGAATCGTCGTCGCCCGGCCGTTGCCGGGCGCGACGGTGAAGCCCGCGGCCCGCACCTCGGCCGCCGAAAGCGCATCAAACTCGCGGCTGGCGAACCCCGTCTCTTCCCACCGCACGCCGGCCTGTAACTGCAGGCGGCTGATCCGCGCATTGGCCATGCCGTAGCCGGCGAGGAGCCGCTCCTTGATGTAGCTCGGGTTGTCGATGAACGCGGTGAAGTAATTGGCCGCGGTCGCCAGGTTCGTGAAGTAGTCCGGCCGCTCGCGGAACAGCCGGCTGAGCTCGTTGCGGTTCGGGAAGACCGGCGTACGGCCGGAGGACGAGACGACGTTCACGCCGTTGGCGAGCTCCCAGCGGTTCTCCGGAAAAGCCAGACTGGCGAAACTGCCCGTCGGTCCGCCGCCGGGGCCGTCGTAGCGCCAGGTCAAATACGGATCGGGATTGCGGAAGCGGTGGTAGTCCTCCGTCGCCTTGCCGCCGAACTTGAACCACGTCGGCAGGCTCCAGCCGGTCGTGTACCGCACCCCGACCTGGGCCTGGTAGATTTCATCCTCGGCGAAACGCATGTCGTCGCCGATCCGCGGATTCGCAAAGTTAGCCAGGTCGGCAAAATCCCGCCCAGCGGTCTGCCGAATCTGCCAGTCGACGTCGCGCAGCGAGGACCGGTGTAGTTCGACCCCGAGGCCGGTGAGGTTCGCGACCGGGACGGTCTGCGGCCCCACCCGCGACAACGCGACGTACTGGTTCGTGGAGATCGTATAGTGGAGGCCGCCCTCGACCAGCCAGGCACCGCGCCGGAACTCGAACTTCGGCGTGAGCGTGCGCGTCTGCGCAAACTTGTGCTCGTGGTTGGTGCTGAGGGCGAGCGAGCCGCCGCCATTGATGAAGCCGAAGTGGTTTAACCCGTCGCCGCCCACGGACGCCCGGCCCGCGCCGCTGAAATTGAGGATGCGCGTGTCGATGAAGGCATCGAAGAGGTTGTACATCGCGCTAAGCGACAGCACGAGGTGCGGCGTGGCCTTGAAGTCCAGCGTCAGCGAAGGAGTGAAACGCTCCGTCAGCCGCGGGTTGCTCGTGAACGCGACGCTGGTGAGCACGCGCGGCCGCGGGTCGGCGGCGCTGACGTTGGTGTTGTAGGTGTGGTCGACCCGGCTCTGGACGATGTACTGGCTCGACTCGCTGATGTTCAGGACCACGCCGAGCCGGTTGCCGAACCACACATCCGAAAACTCGACGATGGCTCCGGGACGGAATTTATGGGTTTTGAAGTCGCTCGGCCCGTACCCGGCGCGCGGCGTGAAGTTGTCGCTGTTCGCCATGACGTGCGTCTGCCACGAGAGGCGGCGGCCCTTGCGCTCGAAAGCGCGCTTCGTCTTCAGATTGATCGTGCCCGCCGGCGCGTCGGCGTCCATGTCGGCGCTGGAGGTGTAATTCACCTCGATGCGATCGACGCTGTTGACGGAGACCTGGTCGAAGCTGAAGGAGCGCGCCCCGCCGCCCGTGCCCTGCGAACCGTCGGCGCTGGCCAGCTTCATGCCGTCGACGCTCACGCCGACGTACTGCGGATCGAGTCCGCGCAACCGGGGCCCGCGCGCATCCGGCCCGACGTAGTCCACGTCCACGCCCGGCACGTTTTTAAGGAACTCGCCCACGCTGCCCTCGGCGACGTCGCCGAAGAAATCCGACGACAGGCTATTGGTGAGGTTCATCGAGCGCCGCTGTTCCATGATGGCCTTGGCGTTGCCCTCGCGTTCGGACCGGATCACGAACGCGCCCAATTGCTGCACGTCGCCGACCGTGGGGCTCAACTCGAAATCCCGCGTGAGGGTCGCACCGGCGCGAACGTCCACGGTCGCGGGCGCCGCTTTCGCTCCCGTATAGGTCACGGTCAGCGTGCGGGACCCGGCGGGCACGCCCGCGATCCGGTAGGTGCCGTCCTGTTCGGTGAGTCCGCTCAAGCCGGTGCCGGTGACGCGCACCTCGGCGCTGGCAACGTACTCGCCCGTCGCGGGATTGAACACCCGACCAGCGATACTGCCGGCGTTCGCCGGCGCGTCGGAGGCCGGGGAGAAGCACGATAAAGACAACGCCGCGGCGGCGGCCAGACAGAGGCGATCAAACGTCATGGGGAGGCGAAAGGGTGCCGCGCGGAAAGGCGGCCGGGGTAATGCGCTCGCCGAGGGGGGATGGCAGCGGCGCCGCAGTGCGACAAGGCGGAAAGATGCGTCCGCCGCCAACACAAACTTCCCGCGCGTGAACACGGAGGCGGTTGGCGAAACAAAAACGCCCTGCGCTGACGCGCAGGGTTAAGCCTTCACTGCGGCAACGCGAACGCCACCAGACTTCCCCCCGCGGGCCGGCCGGATTTCGCGCCGCCGGCGGAGATCACGAGGTATTGCCGGCCGTCCACCATGTAGACGCTCGGGGTCGCGTTGCCGCCGAACGGCAACGGCGCCCGCCAGAGCACCTGGCCCGTGTCCTTGTCGAAGGCCCGGATGGTCTCGTCCGCCGTCGCGGCGATGAACACGAGTCCGCCCGCCGTCACCACCGGACCGCCGTAATTCTCGGTGCCCGTCGGGGGAATGCCGCGCGCCGTGAGTTCGGGATATTCGCCGAGCGGTACCTTCCATTTCAATTCGCCGGTGTTCAGGTCCACCGCGTTCAGCGTGCCCCACGGCGGCTTGATCGCGGGATAGCCGGCCTGGTCGGTCCAGCGGCGGAATCCACCAAACGCATACGGCGGGAGGTTGGCGGCGGACGCCGCGGAACCTTTTTCGTCGGGGCGGTTGCCCGCGGCCACCGGCTTGTCGAGGACGTAGGCGAGGATCGCCTCGCGCTGCGGATCGGGAATCTTGTCGAACGCCGGCATGCGGCCGAAGCCCTGCTTGGTGATTTTCCAAATCTCCTCCTCGGTCCGGCGCGACCGGACGTCACGCAGGGAGGGAAAGCCCGCCGCCGGCAGGCCCGCGCGATCGATGCCGTGACACGCGGCACAATTGATCAGGTAGTCGCGCTCGCCGCGCGGCAGCGGCGTACCGTCGGGGCGGCGCGTCTCGACCATCTGGAGGATCCAGGGGATTTCGTTGATGTTGACGTAATACACGCCGTCGGGATCCGCGGCGCCCCCGCCCCATTCCATGCCGCCGTCGAAGCCGGGAAACATGATCGTCTCCTGCAGGCTCGGCGCGGGGAAGGGACCGAAATTCGACGAGACGCGGATGCGGTCGAGCGTCAACGCGAGCGCCTCGGGCGAGACCGCCGAGACCTCCGCCTCGGTGTAACGCTGCCGCATCAACGGCGCGGGCTTCGTCGGGAACGGCTGCGTCGCCGCGGCCTTTTCCCCGCGCAACGCCGACGCCGGCACGGGGCGCTCCTCAATGGGCCAGAGCGGTTCGCCGGTGACGCGGTTGAAAACAAACAACTGGCCGTGCTTCGTGCCCTGCGCCACCGCGTCGATCCGTTTGCCGCCGTGCGTGACCGTGAGCAGGACCGGCGCGCACGGCAGGTCCTTGTCGAGCAGGTCGTGGTGCACGATCTGGAAATGCCAGAGCCGCCGGCCGGTCGCGGCGTCGAGCGCAATCAGCGAATTGGCGAACAGGTTGTCGCCGTGCCGCGCCGCGCCGTAGAAATCGGGCTCCGCCGTCTTCGTCGCGAGGTAGACGATGCCGCGCGCCTCGTCCAGCGACTGCCCGCACCACGGCATCAGCCCGGTGGCGGTCTTGTAGGCGTCGGCCGGCCAGGTGTCGTAACCGAATTCGCCGGGCCGCGGAATCAGGTGAAAGATCCAGCGCCGCTGGCCGGTGCGCACATCGAAGGCCCGCGCCGCCCCCGGGCCGCCGATGCCGCCGATGATCAGCAGGTCGCGGTAAATGACCCCCGGGGTGTTGAGGCCGACCTTGGGTACGCCCGCCACATCCAGGTCGCGTCCGAGTTCGATGGCCCCGCCGTCACCGAAGGTGGACAAAACCTGCCCCGTCTTCGCGTCCAGGGCGAAGAGGTAGTTGCCGACTCCGGTAAACAAGCGGGCTTCCCCTCCGTCCTCATTTTGCCAATACACCAGCCCGCGCTGCCGCTTCGCCCCGGCCCCGGCGCGGGAATTTTCCGGATTCCAAAGCCACAACTCCCGGCCGGTGGCGGCCTCGAGCGCGACGACGCGGCGGTTGGGCGTCGCAGTGTAGAGCACGCCACCCACGACGAGGTTGTTCGCCTGGTACTCGCCCTTCTCGCCGGTGTCGTAGGTCCACGCCACGCGAAGCTGAGCGACGTTGCCGCGGTCGATCTGGCGCAGCGGTGAGTAGAGGCTGCGCCCCTTGTCACCGAGGTAGGCCGGCCAATCGGCCCGACGCGCCTCGGCCGCACCGGTGGACGGAAGCAGCGGAGCGGACAAGCACAGGGCGAATCCAAAACGGAACCAGAAGCGGAAGGACATGGCGGCGGGAGATTCGGTTGACCGGCGCGGGCCGGATGCGGACGGGTGGAGCGCAATCCGAGGGATTCGCGCAGAAACGGCAAGCGGGAGTGTAATCGAAGGGGGAAAACTTCGGGGCGCGACCCGCACGATCAGCGGTCGGCGGAACGATCCGATCAGGCAGGCCAGCGCGCAGCCACCGCGATTCGGCGTGCCTCGTCCCGGTGGTTGCGCCAAAGCAAGCGCAGTATGATCCGCCCCCTGATCACAACCGCATTGCTGCTGACGGCAGTCCACGGGTTTGCCGCGCCCCTCGACCTTGCTCCGCTCGCCACCGAATACCGCGCCGCCGAGGCCGCGTCCAAGCAGGGTTGGGGCGAATCCGACAGCAAGGACTCCGGCACCCTCGGCTGGGGCGAGGGCGCCCTGCTGCGGGATTACGCCGCGATGTGGGAGGTCACCGGCGACTCGTACTGGCTGGACAAAATCCGGCGGCATTTCACGCGCATCATGGCGAACGCGTCGGATCCCGACGGCGACGGTTTCCTCAGCTGGCAAACCGCGACCTACTCCGCCGCGGTCGCTTACGCGGAGCGGCTCGCAAACGTCTCCGATGCGAAGGTTGCGCCGGAGCAGCAGAAGATCCTCAACGGTGCGGCCGCCGCGAAGTGCGACGGCCGCACCTACCTGATCGAGTTTCCCGTTTCGGCCGGCCGCCTGCGCATCCGCGACCGCGACTCGGGGCGCGTGGTCGCCGATGACGTACCCTACCGCAGCGGCGCGAAGCTCACGCAGCTCGCGCCCTTCACCTTTATCGTCACCGGCCAGCCGCGCCAGGGCGACCGCTTCCTGGTTCGCACCGTCGCTCAGGAGCCGCTCGAGTACGCGGTGCACCAGGGCATGCTGGCGTATCCGGTGGCCTTGTTCATCGAGGCGGTGAAGGCCCGGCCGGAGCTGGCGGCGGAGTTTGGCGCCGACGCGGACCGCTGCCTCGCCTTTCTCCTCCAACATGTCTTCGCCAAGAACGAGGTCGACTGGCTCGAGCTCGGCGAGTCCGGCGGCTACCGGTTCTCGGCGCGGCTGAGCGAGCGCTTCCCAAACCGCCTCATGCCGCACAACCAGTACACCGCGCTGGCGCGGGCGTGGCTGGTGTTGAAAGACGTGCCCGGCGTACCGCCGCTCGTCGGCCGACGTGCCGCACAGATGGTTCGGCTCTTCCACGATCACCTTGAGCTGGATCCGGCCAAGGACGCCTACCGCTGGGCCTATTGGGACTCGACGGAGTTCGGCAAGACGGAGCACTCGCAGCCGGAGGACACCAGTCACGCGGCCCTCAACGCGGGCTTTGCAATCGAGGCCGCGCGCCGCGGCGTGCTTTTCACCCCGCAAGATCTGCGGCGCGTGACCCGCACGTGGCTGGCGCTGATGTGGAATCAGGATGCGGCGAAACCGAAGATGGCCGCCAACGTCGCGGGCCGCGCCCCCCACACCTTTTCGCCCCTGCAAATCCATTGGTCGCAACTCTCTCAGTGGGACCGGCAGGTCTTCGACCTCGCGGCCCAGGCCTTCCAGGCCGAGGAAAAGAAATCACGCTGGCGCCAGATTCCGACGCTCCTGCTCTCGGCGAAACGCGCGGAGGTCGGGTCCAAGTAGCGGAGAGTTCCGGTCTGCCGCGGGCGGCGGGCAGGAAGCCTGCGCTCGGCGCCATCCCCCGAATGCGGGCTGGCTCGCGACCGGCCGCCAACGTACACGTCCACCGTCCCCGATTCGTTGCTCCGCGGATCCCCCATGACCCCACCGACATTCCGCCCGCCGGTTCCGCCCGCGGCCCGCCTCGACTCCATCGATTTGCTCCGCGGGCTCGTGATGGTGCTGATGGCGCTCGACCACTCCCGGGATTTTTTCCACGCAGGCGCGTTGCGGGGCGTCGACCCGCTGGACCTCACGCAGACGACGCCGGCGCTGTTTCTCACGCGCTGGATCACGCATTACTGTGCGCCGACGTTCATTCTGCTCGCCGGGCTCGGGGCGTTTCTCTCGACCGGACGCGGGAAGTCGCCGCGTGAGCTGTCCTGGTTCCTGCTCACCCGCGGCGCCTGGCTCGTGGTCCTCGAATGGACCCTCGTACAGTGGGCCGGCTGGAATTTTGCCTTCGACCTGCACCACCACAACGGCGCCGTGCTCTGGGCGATCGGCTGGTCGATGATCACGCTCGCCGCGCTCATCCACTTGCCGGTGCGGATCGTAACGGCGTTCGGCCTCCTGCTCATTGTCGGCCACAACGCCCTCGACAGCATCCGTGCTGAAAATCTCGGCGCCTGGGGCCGGCTTTGGCAGATCCTGCACCAAGGCGGACCGGTGAGGTTCGGATCGGGCCACGTGCTCTATGCCGCTTACCCGCTCGTTCCTTGGATCGGTGTGATGGCCGCGGGCTACGGCCTCGGCGCGTGGTTGCAATCCGCGCCCGATAAACGGCGCCGCCGGCTCCTCACACTCGGCGCCGCGCTGACGGTCGGCTTCGTCGTGCTACGGTTCAGCAACCTCTACGGCAATGCGCGCCTCTGGAGCCCGCAATCAATGCCGTGGCAGACCGTGGCCGCGTTCCTCGACTGCACCAAGTACCCGCCGTCGCTCTGTTATCTGCTGATGACACTCGGGCCCGCGCTGCTGTTGCTCGCGGCGTGGGACGCCGGTGCCCCGCGGGCTCTACGGCCGCTCCTCGCGTTCGGGCGCGTGCCGATGTTTTTCTACCTGTTGCACCTTCCGCTCCTGCACGGACTCGCGGTAGCGGCGGCGTTCGCCGCGCAGGGGCGAGCCGATTGGTTGTATGGCAACGGCCGTAGCGCGGCGCCGGCGGACGCCGGCTACGGCCTCGCCGGCGTGTACCTCGCGTGGGCCGTCGGGATCGCGGTGCTTTATCCCGTGTGTCGCCGGTTCGCGGCCTACAAGCAGGGCCGGCGCGCGGCGTGGTTGAGCTACTTCTAGGCGGCCGCGAGGGGACACAAACCCTTGGAACAGGAAGCGCGGGGAGGGCGGAAAGAAATTCAAGCGGAAGCCCGGAGGTAGGCCGGATCAGACCCTCCGCACCTCTCCGTCCTCCCCGCCCTTCCTATTCAAACTCTGAACACCTGCGGACAATAGCCACGCCGCTCACGCCGCGAGCCGGACCTGTTGGATCCGCGCGGGGAAGGCGATGGGACGCGGCGGGGACATCGGGATCACGTTGGCGTCGAACCGCGCGGGGTGCGGCGGCGTTTCGACCATCTCCCATTCCTGCTGCAGGCGCCGGGCAATCTGGCGCGTCAAATCATAGACTCCGTAACCGGTGCGACGTTTGGACGAGTTCATGCGCCCACCTTACCACCCTGGCTGGGACATTGACTGTCCCACGGTCAAAACCGCCCGGGTCCAACCGGAGAAAAACGACTCCGCGCTCGCCAGCCGCCGGCGCAATTCTACGGTGCGGCCATGCCTCGCTTCCCCTCGCCCCGCCGCGTGGATAACCTCCGTCGTTGGCTCGTCGTCACCTTCGCCCTCGTTCCTTTGCTGGCGGCGCCCGCCTGGGCCGCAGAGTCGGCCCCGGCGCGGCCCAACGTCGTCTTCATCTTATGCGATGATCTGGGTTATGCCGACCTCGGCTGCTTCGGCGCCACGGACATCCGCACGCCGAACATCGACCGCCTGGCCCACGAAGGCACGAAATTCACCAGCTTCTACGTCGGCCAGGCCGTCTGCACCGCGTCGCGCGCCGCGCTGATGACCGGCAGCTACCCGAACCGCGTCAGCATGAGCGGCGCGCTCAACCACACGAGCACCACCGGCCTCAATCCGCGCGAGAAGACGCTCGCGCAGGTCTTCAAGGAGCAGGGCTACGCCACCGCCATGTTCGGCAAATGGCACCTCGGCCACCACCCGCAGTTCCTGCCCACGCGCCGCGGCTTCGACGAGTGGCTCGGCATCCCCTACTCCAACGACAACGGCCCGCTGCATCCCGTCACCCGCGGCATCCCGTCGCTGCCGCTCTATGAAAACGAGGAGGTCGTCGAGGTCGATCCCGACCAGTCGCAGTTCACCGCCCGCTTCACCGCGCGCGCGATTTCGTTCATTGAGCGAAACCGCGACCGGCCGTTTTTCCTCTACCTGCCGCACGTCATGCCGCACGTGCCGATCTTCGCGTCGGCGAAATTCCGCGGCACCAGCCAACGCGGCCTCTACGGTGACGTCGTCCAAGAACTCGACTGGTCCGTCGGCGAAATCATGACCACGCTCAAGCGCCTCGGGCTCGACGAAAAGACCCTCGTCGTCTTCACCTCGGACAACGGCCCCTTCCTCTCCTACGGCGAGCACGCCGGTCTCGCCACGCCGCTGCGCGAGGGCAAACTCACCACCTTCGAGGGCGGACACCGCACGCCGTGCCTCATGCGCTGGCCCGGCCGCGTCCCCGCCGCGCGGGTGAGCGACGAGCCGCTGAGCACCATGGACCTGCACGTCACGTTCGCGCAGTGGATCGGCGGCAAACTGCCCGCGGTGAAACGCGACGGCGGCGACATGAGCGCGCTGCTCTTCGGCGCGCCGGGGGCGAAAGGGCGCGACGAGTTTTGGTTCTACTCCGGCGATGAACTGCACGCGGTGCGGCTCGGCGACTGGAAGCTCCATGCCGCGCACGACTACCTCACCGTCGCCGCCGAACCGGGCCGCGGCGGCAAGCCGTCGAACTACGCGAACATGAAGCCCGACTCGATCGAGAACTCGGGTATCCGCGGCATCGCCAGCCGCCACGGTTACCGCGTCGAGCCGCTCGCCCCTGCGTTGTTCAACGTGAGGTCCGATCCGGGTGAAACGCGCAACGTCGCCGCCGAGCACCCCGACATCGTCGCGCGGCTGCAGGCCCGTCTCGCCGTCGCCCGCGCCGACCTCGGCGATGCGTTGACCCAAACCAAGGGCGCGAACCTCCGCCCGGCCGGCGACGTCCGCGCCGCGCTGCCCACCGGCGTAAAACGCATCGCCAACGTGGAGTATAGCCGCCCCGCCTCGGGCGCGTTGCTGCTCGATGTCTATCTGCCGGATAAAACGCCAGCGCGGCCGCTGCCCGTCGTGCTCTGGATCCACGGCGGCGGTTGGAAAAACGGCAGCAAGGAAACCTGTCCGCTCACCTGGCTCGCCGCCGAAGGCTACGCCGTCGTAAGCCTCGGCTACCGGCTGAGCTGGCTCGGCCAATGGCCGGCGCAACTCGCCGACGCGCGCGCGGCGATCCGCTGGCTACGCACGAACGCCGCCCGCTACGGGCTCGACCCCGCGCGCATCGCCGTTTCCGGCGGCTCTTCGGGCGGCAACCTCGCCAGTGTCGTCGGCACCGCCCCGGCCGCCGCGGGCGAAATGGTTTCCAGCCGCGTCGGCGCCGTCATCGATTTCTACGGCGCGAGCGACATGCTGACGATGCCCGTCAATGTCCCCGGCCCGGGCCGCGGCGACGCCGAGCTGGCAAAGTCCAACGGCGCGAAGCTGCTTGGCGGCATCGTGCGCGACCGCCCCGAACTCGCGCACTCCGTGAGCCCGCTCCACCTCGTCACGCCCGACGATCCGCCGTTTCTGATCATTCACGGCGACAAGGACGCCGAGGTCCCGCTGAGCCAAAGCGAACGCCTCCACGCCCAACTGCAGGCGACCGGCGTGCCCTCCGAGCTCGTCGTGCTCCCGGGTGCCGGCCACGGCGGCAAGGACTTCTCCACCCCTGCGGTGCAGGAAAAGATCCGTACCTTCCTCGCCCGTTCCTTCGTCTTAGGGAAGTGAGGCCGTTGCACGCTGCTCCCGCAGATCCCGGTAAATCTCCCCGTAAATTCCCGTAGCCCTGCGCGTGAGCGCCGGGAGTTTTCGTTTCGCCAAGGTCCCGGCGCTCATGCGCCGGGCTACACTCAGGCCGCTCTCAACTCTCCACTCTATGCTCCCCCGCCTCCCCCTCGCCCTCGGGCTCGCCTTTGCGCTGAGTGCGTCCGCCGTCCACGGCGCGCCCGCCGGCGCCAAGCCCAACTTCCTGCTCATCATCGCCGACGACCTGACCTGGACCGACCTCGGGTGCACGGGGAGTCCCGATGTGAAGACCCCGCACATCGACCGGCTCTCCCGCGAAAGCATGTCGCTCCGCGCGATGTTCACGCCGGCGCCGACGTGCTCACCGCTGCGCCACGCGGTCTACACCGGTCTGTTTCCCATCCGCAGCGGCGCGTACCCGAACCACACGATGGTGGACAAGCCGACGCGGAGCATCTTCCACCACCTGCAGGCGCTCGGCTACCGCACCGGGCTGCAGGGCAAGACGCACGTGCAGCCGGCGGCATCATTCCCCTACGAATTCATCAGCGCGGACCCGGATGACGCGGCGGCCTTCGCCCAATTCGTCGGCCGCGACCGCCAACAACCCTGGCTCGCCGTCTTCGCCTCGCACGATCCGCACGGACCGTGGACGCGCGGCCCGCAGGACCTCTACGACCCGGCGAAAATCACCGTGCCGTCGTACCTCCACGACAACGCCGTCACGCGCAAAAATCTCGCCGCCTATTATGCCGAGATCACGCAGCTCGACACGCAGGTCGGCGCCTGCCTCGCCGCGGTCGAAGCCTCCGGTCAGCGCGACAATACCTTCGTCCTCTTCCTCAGCGAGCAGGGCAGTGGCATGCCCTACGCGGGCAAGTGGTCGCTCTACGACAACGGCATCCGCGCCGCCGCGTTTGCGCGCTGGCCGGGTCGGATCAAACCGGGCAGCAGCAGCGACGCGTTGATGCAGTACGTCGACATTACGCCTACATTTATCGCCGCGGCCGGCGGCGATCCGGCGAAGATCGACACCGGCTGCCCCGACGCCCGCGGCGACCGCGGTTTCGACGGCAGAAACTTCCTCGCCATCCTGGAGGGCAAGGCCGACCGCCTGCGCGACGTGGTGTTCGCGCAGCATACAACCGTCGGCATCAACGGCTACAAGGAGCCCTATCCGATCCGCGGTGCCCGCGATACGCGCTACAAGTACATCCGCAACCTCGCCCCGCAAAACACCTACGACATCGGCGGCATCCACCACGGCGACGTCATCGAGTCGTGGCAGGCCGACGCGAAAACCGACCCCGCCCTCGCCGCGCGCGTCGAGTGGTTGTTCCACCGGCCCGCGGAAGAAGTGTACGACCTGCAGACCGATCCGCTGGAAACCAAAAACCTCGCCGGCACGCCCGCGGTCGCCGCGGTGCAGGCGAAGCTCAGCCGCGAACTCGACGCGTGGATGGCGCAGCAGGGCGACAAGGGCCTCGCGACGGAGCTCGTCGCCGAGTCGCGCCAACCGCGCAACGCCCCCAACGCCGACGGCACGCCGAAGGCGCCGCGCAAGGCCAAGCCGGCGGCGAAGTGAGCGCGTAGCCGCGGGGAAGATCGGAATCCACGCGCGGGGCGGGGACGCCTCGCCTCCCCTTTCTGAATCCCTGCCCATCCCTCCGATGCTCCACCGGATCGTCCGTCT
>CAIJFT010000245.1 GCA_903820035.1 uncultured Opitutia bacterium | reverse complement strand
TTTTTGTGTGTTTCGCGGTTCTCCGGTTTTTAGCCGGGAAGAAGGTTCACGCGGAGGCGCGGAGAGGCGGAGAATATTGGTGCAGTGCGGAGGGGTGGAGTCGGATGGCGGCGCCGGAAGGCTCGGGCCGCTCGCTGGCGCCCGCCGCCACCACCGCGCGGACCAATTTCCGCCCGGTTTTTCTTCCGGGTGTTCCGTGGGCCGCCTCCGGCGTTTCGTGTCTTTCGTGTGTTTCGTGGTTTAACTTCAGCGGGCCGCGGCCTCGAGCCACGGGCCGAATTGCTCCTCGAGGATCGCGAGCGGCAGGGCGCCGTTGCCCAGCACGAAGTCGTGGAACGCGCGGTCGCTGAACGTGGCGCCGAGCTTGGCCCGGGCGCGGGCGCGCAACTCCTGCAGTTTGATCTGCCCGATTTTGTACGAACAGGCCTGGCCGGGCATGACGATGTAGCGCTCGATCTCCGACACGACTTCGCTGCGGGCCATGCCGGTCTTGCCGACCATGTACGTGATGGCCTCCTCGCGGGTCCAGCGCTTGTAGTGGATGCCGGTGTCAACGACGAGCCGCACGGCGCGCCAGATCTCCGCCTGCAGCCGGCCGAGGTTGCCGTAGGGGTCGTCACGATACAGGCCCATCTCCGTCGCGAACCACTCCGTGTAAAGCGCCCAGCCCTCGATGTAGGCGGTGAACGGCAGCATGCCGCGGAAGGTGGGCAGGCCCTTCAATTCCTGGGCGATGGCGATCTGGAAGTGGTGCCCCGGCACGCCCTCGTGGTACGCGAAGGTCTTCATGCTGAACTTCGCGACTTCCGCCATCGAGCGGAGGTTGGCGAAGAATACCCCGGGGCGCGTGCCGTCGAGCGCCGGTTGTTGGTAGTACGCCGCCGGCGCGGTCGCTTCCTTGAACTCGGGGATGCGCCGCACCTCGATCGCGGCCTTCGGCTGCAGACCGAAGTACTGCGGGGTGATTTTCAGGCAGTCGGCGATGATGCGCTGGTAGTCGGCGAGGGCCGCCGCGCGCCCGGCTTCGTCGTTGGGGTAGAGGAAACGCGGCTCGGTCTTGAGCTTCGCGATCCACTCCGCCGGGGTGCCGCCCCGGTGGCCCTGCGCATCGAGGATGGCGCGCATCTCGCCCTCGATCCGCGCCACTTCGCGGAGGCCGATCGCGTGGACCTCCGCCGGAGTCAGGTTCGTGGTGGTGTAATGCTTCAGCTGAAGCGCGTAGAAGGCGTCGCCGTCGGGCAGTTTCCACACGCCGTCGTCGGTCGTCGTCTTGGGCTCGAGCGCGGCGAAGTAGGCGATGAGCCGCTGGTAGGCGGGAACCACCTCCGCCGTGACGAGCGTCTCCGCCTTCGCCTTGAACGCGGCTTTGCGCACGTCGGGCAGGTCTTTGATCGCGTCGAGCTTTTGGGCGAACGAGGTGACCAGGAGGTTCTCCGCGGCGGGCTTGCCGGCGAAGCCGCGCATCTCGGTGAGCACACGTTGGACGACGAAGCGCGGCGGAATGATGCCATGTTCCTCGCGGTACTTCAGGCCGGCGATGACTTGGTCGAATTTGCGGCCCCATTCACCGAGCCGGGCGAGGTAGTGTTCGGCGCCGGTGGCGTCGGTCACGCGGTGCTGGTTGACCATGAAGTCGGGTTGGCCGTTCTGCAGTCCGAAGAGCTGGTTGACCGGGTAATTGTGAAAATCGAATTTCTCCCCCGCGACGGCATTCTCCAGGTGCCACGTAAGCGTGCGGGTGGAGAGTTGCTGGGACGGCGTCTGGCGGGCGAAGCCGTAGGCCTTGAGGTCGGCGAGGTTTTGCCGGGTGCGCTCCTGGGCGCGCCGCTCGTGGTCCAGCGAGGCGTCGTTGAGGTGGGCGTTGTGGCGCCGGTAGCCGAACTGCTCGGCGATGCCGATCGAGGTCAGCAGCTCCGGCTCATCGAGGGCGAGGGAGATGAAGACCTTTTCGAAGTAAAGATTCAGGCTCCACGGCCGGAACCAAATCAGGTTGGTGAGGAAGATGGCGCCGGCGACAAGGACGACGGCCGTGAGGAGGGCGATGAGCTGGAGGAACTTTCTCAGCATGATGAGTGAGTTGAGGGTTGAGAGCTGAGGGTTGAGAGACGGCGAATCATGTCGGCAAGGGGCTACTCGCTGTCGCTCGCGGCTACCGGCTGGCGAAACGTGGTCGGTCACTCGCTGGCGCTCGCAGCTACCGGGGGAATCGGAGGTCGGGTGCACGGTCGCTCGTAGCTGCGAGCGTCAGCGAGTGGCGAGCCTGTCATGTCCTCATTTCCGAGTACGCCTCAGGCTGGCGCGGCTGGCGCCGCATAAGCCTCAAGCCTGCGCGGCGCCAGCCGCATAGGCTTCCATCCCCACACACGAACACACCAGATTCCGATCGCCGTACACGTTGTCCACGCGGCCGACGCTGGGCCAGAACTTGCCGGCGCGGGTGTGGCGGTCGGGGAAGGCGGCGAGCTCGCGCGAGTACGGACGGGTCCACGCGTCGGCGCAGATGATCTTCGCGGTGTGCGGGGCGTGTTTGAGCACGTTGGCGGTCTTGTCGGCCTCGCCGTTGGCCACGGCCTGCATTTCGTCGTGGATCGAAATCAGCGCGTCGCAGAAACGGTCGAGCTCCGACTTCGCCTCGCTCTCGGTCGGCTCGATCATGAGCGTACCGGGGACGGGGAACGACATCGTCGGGGCATGGTAGCCGTAATCCATCAGACGCTTCGCCGCGTCCTCGACCTCGAGGCCGTGTTTTTTCCACGCGCGGAAGTCGACGATGCATTCGTGCGCGATGAGGCCGGCGTTGCCGCGGTAGAGCACCGGGAAGAACGGCTCGAGGCGCTGGGCGACATAGTTGGCGTTGAGGATCGCACGCTGCGTCGTCTCGGTGAGCCCGGTCCCGCCCATCATGCGGATGTACATCCACGAGATCACGAGGATGCTCGCGCTCCCGTGCGGGGCGGCGCTGACGGCGCCGTCGGCGCGGAGCGGCGTGCCGAAACTCGGCGCCTGGGCGAACACGTGACCGGGCAAAAACGGCGCGAGGTGTCTCGCCACCCCGATTGGGCCCATGCCGGGGCCCCCGCCGCCGTGCGGGATACAAAACGTTTTGTGGAGATTGAGGTGGCAGACGTCGGCGCCGATGTGGCCGGGCGAGGTGAGGCCGACCTGCGCGTTCATGTTCGCGCCGTCCATATAGACTTGTCCGCCGTGCGCGTGGATCGCGGCGCAGATGTCTTTGATCGGGGCTTCGAACACGCCGTGCGTCGACGGATACGTGACCATCAGCGCGGCGAGGTCGGTGGCATGGGCGGCGACCTTGGCCTTGAGGTCGTCGACGTCGATGTTGCCGTTGGAGTCGCAGGCGACCGGCACGACCTTGAAGCCGCACATCGCGGCGGTGGCGGGGTTGGTGCCGTGGGCGCTGGTCGGGATGAGGCAGATGTTGCGGTGACCCTGGCCGCGCGACTCGTGGTAGGCGCGGATGACGAGAAGGCCGGCGTATTCACCCTGCGAACCGGCGTTCGGCTGCAGCGAGATCGCGGCGAAGCCGGTGATCTCGGCGAGCCAAGTCTCGAGATCGCGGAACAGCTTCTGGTAGCCGCGCGTCTGGGTTGCGGGGGCAAACGGATGCAGTTTGCCGAACTCCGCCCACGAAACCGGAAACATCTCGCTCGTGGCGTTGAGCTTCATCGTGCACGAGCCCAGGGAAATCATCGAGTGGCAGAGCGAGAGATCCTTCGCCTCGAGCCGCCGGATGTACCGCAGCATCTCGTGCTCGGTGTGGTAACGCTGGAACGTCGCGTGCGTGAGGAACGACGAGGTCCTTGCCAACGGCGCGGGGAAGCTCGGCGGTTGAGCGTCGAGGGTTGAGAGTTGAGCGTGGAGCGCGGTGCCGGCGGACTCGTTGAAGAACGAGAGCAGCAGTTCGACCTCTTCGACGGTCGTGGTTTCGTCGAGGGCGATGCTGACGGTGTGGGCGTCGACGACCCGGAAGTTGATCTTCCGTGCCTCGGCGGCGGCGTGGACCCGGACCGCGGCGACGCCGCCGATGGTGAGCGTGTCGAAGACGGGCTCGGAGTTCACCTTGGCGCCGGCGCGACGCAGGCCGTCGGCGAGCAGCTCGGTGAGTCCCTTCACGCGGCGGGCGATGCGGCGCAGGCCCTCGGGGCCGTGGTAGACGGCGTACATCGAGGCCATGACCGCGAGCAGCACCTGGGCGGTACAAATGTTGGACGTGGCCTTGTCGCGGCGGATGTGCTGCTCGCGCGTACCGAGGGCGAGACGCAGGGCGGGGTCGCCCTGCGCGTCCTTGGAAACGCCGACGAGCCGGCCCGGCATCTGGCGCTTGAACGCGTCGCGCGTGGCGAGAAAGCCCGCGTGCGGCCCGCCGAAACCGAGCGGCACGCCGAAGCGTTGGGCGGAGCCGACCGCGACATCGGCGCCGAATTCACCCGGCGCGCGCAGCAGTGTGAGTGCGAGCAGGTCGGCGGCCACGATCGTGTACGAGCCCGCGGCATGGGCGGCGGCGAAGAAGCGCTCGAAGTCGTGGATCGAGCCCGTGGTGTCGGGGTACTGCACCAACACACCGAATACACCGCCGCCGGGGGCGAAGGTGCGGTGGTCGCCGATCACGACCTCGATCCCGAGCGGCTTGGCGCGGGTCTTGACGATGTCGATGGTCTGCGGGTGGCACTGTTGCGAGACGAAGAAACGGCGCGGACCGGTGTCGTCGCCCTCCTTCAGGCGGTGACACATCATCATCGCTTCGGCGGCGGCGGTGCCCTCGTCGAGCATCGAGGCGCTGGCGATTTCGAGGCCGGTCAGGTCGGTGATCAGCGTCTGGAAATTGAGCAGCGCTTCGAGCCGTCCCTGCGAAATTTCGGCCTGGTACGGCGTGTAGGCGGTATACCAGCCGGGGTTTTCGAGGATGTTGCGCTGGATGACCGGCGGGGTGACGGTGTCGTGGTAACCGAGGCCGATGAAGCTGCGGAAAATCTTATTTTCTCCGGCCAGCGCGCGGAGTTCGGCGAGGGCGGCGCTTTCGCCGGCGGCTTCGGGCAACGCGAGCGGACCGCGGCGGATGGCGGCGGGGACGGCGGCGTCGGCAAGGGCGTTGAGCGAAGGATAGCCGAGCGCGCCCAGCATGGTGGCGGTGTCGGCGGCGCTCTCACCGTGATGGCGGCGGGCAAACGTGTCGGTGGGGGCCAGCAGTTCTCGCAACGAAGACATGAGGTGGGACGGTAGGAGCGAGGAGGGGTCGTGCAACCGCGATCTCGCCGGCGAGGCGATTTCGAAGCGCCAAGTCAACGAGCGGCGCTGGGGAAACCGCCGCGCCGGTGTAGGTCAGCGCGCGCGCGCGAATCCCAGATTAGGACGCAACACGCACTCGCCCGCGAGCTGGCCTAGGGTGGGGCTGGCTTACGGGTGGGGCCCGATTTAACCATCGGGCCTGGAGCGGGCATCGGTACTAAAGGCGATCCGGCGAGGGCGCGCTTGCGCCGGGCGCGACGGCGGTCGAAGGTCATGCGCCGTGTCCGCCGCCGAACCGTTTCCCACCCGCGAGGCCCGGGCCGCCCACCTCGACCGGCGGCTCGCCGAGCTCTATCCGCAAACGCCAATCCCGCTCGACCACCGCGATGCGTACACGCTGCTCGTGGCCGTGCTGCTCTCGGCGCAGTGCACGGACAAACGCGTGAACCTCGTGACGCCGGCGTTGTTCGCGCTGGCGGACACGCCGGAGGAAATGGCCCGGCGTTCGGTGGCGGAGATCAACGCGATCGTGCGGCCTTGCGGACTTGCGCCGCGCAAGGCGCAGGCGATCCGCGATCTGTCGCAGCTCCTGGTTGAAAAACACGGCGGGCAGGTGCCGCGGACCTTTGCCGAGCTCGAGGAGTTGCCGGGCGTGGGCCACAAGACGGCGAGCGTGGTGATGGCGCAGGCGTTCGGGTTTCCGGCGTTTCCGGTGGACACGCACATCCACCGGTTGGCGCAGCGTTGGAAGCTGACAGCGGGGAAGCACGTGGAGCAGACGGAGGCCGACTTGAAGAAACTGTTTCCTCCGGCGCATTGGAACGCGTTGCACCTGCGGATTATCTTTTACGGTCGCGAGCACTGCACGGCGCACGGGTGCGACGGCATGACGTGCGAGCTCTGCCGAACCTTGTTTCCCGCTCGTCGGCGGGCGGTGAAAACCAAGAAAGCGTGAAGCGGTGAAAACGGGATTGATTCACCGCGGACGGCCCTCCACGGTCCCGCCCTCACATTGGACGCTTAGCTCAGTTGGTTAGAGCACCTGCTTCACACGCAGGGGGTCGGCGGTTCGAGTCCGCCAGCGTCCACCATCCTCGTAGGGAGAGGGGGGAATGGGTGTGATGGCACCCCGGGGTTGCCACGGGGCGAACTTCTGAATCCATTCCCGCGCGTGACATCATGGCGTTGATGAACGGCAGTTTCTCAGGCAAGGGATCGGGGGCGCGTTGGCGGTACCTGCTTCGGGTACTCGTCCTGGTTCCCCTCCTGCTTGCGGTGGCAGCTGCGCTGCCAATTGAACGTGCGGAGCTGGGCTTGGGCGCGGGGGTGCGCACGACTTCGGCCGAGCTGGCCGCCGCGGCCGAACGATTGCTGGAGGCGAGCTCACTCACGTTGCACCGGTCCGGCGGGGAGGTGCTGACGCTGAACGGCGGCCGCGTTTGGTGGGGCGCGCACATCGTGTCCATCGGGACCACGATCGTGACGGTGAGCCACGACGGCGGGCTCGTCGGCGTGCCGTTGGAAAATATCCCTGCTTTGGAATTGGAGCGCGCTCAAGCCGCGGTGGTCGCCGCCTTCAAACAATCGCAGCGCTGGGAGGCGGAGGAGGTGGATCGGGAGTGGGAGCGCACGAAGGCCACGCTCCTCGCCGCGCAAAAAGCATTGGCCGCGGCTCCTGCGAACGTTGAGGCCCCAGACCCCGCCAAGCGCCTCTCGGGCGGCGAAACGTCGGCGTCGGACCCGACGAAGCCCGGGCCGGTGCAACGCCTGTCGGCGCTCAAGAAGAAGTTTCCCCTGCGCGCCAAGGGACGCACTGACCGCGGCATCGAGTTTGATGTCCCGGCCACCGAGGTTTGGTTATTTTACCGGCGTACGTTTGATGCGACGACCTTGGAGACCCTGCCCGAGACTCTGGCGTTTATGGAGTCGCGGTTAATCCCGAACCTAGACGTCTGGCACTGGCGGGCGAAGACCACCGAAAGCCTGCCGCAGTCCCCCGAGTACCTGCAGGCGCTGCGCACCCATGCGTGGCTGGACGTGACCCTGCGAGCGTTTATGGCCGAGGCGCGGCAACTCACGCGCGTGCGTTAAAACGAGAAACCGTGTTGGCCCGCGGAGGCCCGGGCGACTTGTTGCGGAGCTGCCGCCGACCCCGGCTGAACCTGATCCAGGCGGGACAGACGCCGTCGCCCATACTTGGTACCCTGGTCGGGGCTGAGGGTTGAGCGAAAAAACAAATGGTGGCTTCGCGCTCGGAGTTCCTGTTTTCCGGCGTCTCCGCTCGGAGAGTTCTCTCAACGCTCAGCTTGCAACGGCAGGTGTTGGCCGAGTGCCCCTGAAGTATAAGGACGGGGCTGCCGCCCGGCATGGGTATGTTATGGCGTGGATCAACCGCCTCTTTCTCCACGTGACGCGGTGGATTCCGTCCTTCCGTCAGGCGCCTTTCGAGGGCTTGCCAGCATTGCCACCTTCGCGCCTCACCCCGGTTGGGCAGCGCTCGGCTCTCCGCTGCGCGGACGCCCACCGCGCCGGACGAGAACGAACTGTTTGCCGCTGGGCGGCTTGGCGAGGTGACCGGGTCCGCCGCTGCCGGGTGGTGGGTGAATTCAGCGCGGTTTCCGCCCTCGATTTTAGCGCAGCGATAATTTTTCCACCGTCTCACTCCAGCCATTACCTTTCCCTCTGGGAAGTAGGGTCGTTCCGTTTCACGAACGTCACCGGGCGCGACGAATTTGGTGTGGCGCCGCGCTTGACTGGCATTTGCGCCGTGTTCTTCGTTTGTCTCGCGTCCGCTCCCGGCCGCAGGCCTTTTTCGGAATCATCAGGCACAACCGTCGGAAAAGCCTCTACTGACCACGACCATGCAAAAACCTAACCTGAAACTGTTCCTCGCCGGGCTCTTTGCCCTCGGCTTGTTCCTGCTCCAGCCGCTGAGCGGCCAGGGCGTCACCACGTCCGCCGTCAGCGGATTCGTTACCAACAAGCAGGGCGCTCCGGTCGCGGGTGCGACTGTTTCGGTGGTGCATGTGCCGACCGGCACGACCGCGTCGACCGCGTCGCGCCCCAACGGCCAGTTCAACGTCTCGGGCCTGCGCGCGGGCGGCCCCTACACGGTGACCGTTTCGGCGCCCGCTCTGCAGACCGAGACCCGCCAGAATCTCATGCTTGAGCTCGGCGACTCGACTCCGTTGGAAATTACGCTCGGATCCGACGTCGTGCAGATGGATAAGTTCACGGTCAAGGGTGACCGCGACACCGTCTTCGGCTCCGGCAAGATCGGCACCGGCACCAGCATGAACAGCCAGGAAATCGGCAACGTCGCCACGGTTCGTCGCGACGTGCAGGACCTCGCGGTCCTCGACTCCCGTCTCTTCCTTGGCTCCCTCGATCAGGGCGGCCAGTTGAGCGCGCAGGGTCAGAACTTCCGCTACAACTCCTTCCTCATCGACGGCGTGCAGGCGGTCGACACCTTCGGCCTAAACAGCAACGGCTTTTCTTCGCTGCGCAGTCCGATTCCGATCGACGCCATCGAGTCGCTTTCGGTCGAGCTCTCCCCCTATGACGTCCGCCGCGCGGGCTTCACCGGTGCACTGATGAACGCCGTGACCAAGTCCGGCGGCAACGAATTCCACGGCAGTGCTTATTACGAGTACACGGGGCAGAACTTCCGCGCCAAGAACCCGGTCACCGGTCTCCATGAGACCTTCCGTGAGCGGACCTACGGCGCCACCCTCGGTGGTCCGATCGTGAAGGACAAACTGTTCTTCTTCGTCAACTACGACGACTTCAAGCGCGTCTCCGCTCCGCCGCAGGCCAACTTTATTCCTGATGCCACCCAGCTCGCGGCCGTGGTCGCCCGCGCCCAAGCGGCCGGCGCCTACACCCCCGGT
The DNA here is from genome assembly GCA_903820035.1 of uncultured Opitutia bacterium. Classification (GTDB taxonomy): domain Bacteria; phylum Verrucomicrobiota; class Verrucomicrobiia; order Opitutales; family Opitutaceae; genus ER46. The sequence goes on along the minus strand of CAIJFT010000245.1, from coordinate 12,310 downwards.
GATCTGACGGCCGACAACACCGCCTTCCAGAAGACGACCATTGCCAAGCTCGACTGGAATGCTTTGCCCGGCCAGCGCGTCTCCGTGACTTATCGCAAGAACGACGGCGAAATCACGTCGTTTGCCCAGTACACCGGCGCCACGACCACGTCGCTCAGCAATTTCTGGTACACCAACCCGCGCAAGACCGAGAGCTACACCGGGCAACTCAACAGTCAGTGGAGCCCGGATTTCCGCACGGAACTCACGCTTTCCAGCACCGAGTTCGACGGCTCGCCGCGCAATCTCGGCACGCCTTACCCGCAGGTCCAGGTTCAGGGCCTGACCGGCCGCCGGCTCGACACCGGTGCGACGGTGACGAACGGCGCCGTCTTCTTCGGCACCGAGTCCTCGCGCCAGCTGAACCGCATCACCACCAAGGAAACCCAGGGTAAGTTCTCCGGCGAGTACTCGTGGGGCGAGCACACCTTGACGGTGGGCGTCGAGGATGTGCGGACGAAGTACACCAATGCCTTCGTGCAGTACACCGACGGCTACTACGTCTTCCCGTCCCTTGCCGCTTGGCAGGCCGGCACCCCGATCACGACCTACCAGTTGGCCCGCGCTTTTGCCGGCGCCTCGATCGAGGACGCCATCGCCCGCTGGCGCTACGAAGCCTACGGCGTGTTCCTGCAGGACTCCTGGAAGCCGAGCCAGCGCCTGACGCTGCTCGGCGGTGTTCGCCTAGACTACCCGCACGTACCGGAAAAGCCGCCGGTCGCCGCTGGCTTCGCCGCCGCCGGTTTCACCCGCGAGAACGGTGCGGCGGTCAGCCGTAACGACACCACGAACAACGGTAACTATACCTTCGCGCCGCGCGTCGGCTTCATCTACTCGCTGGCCGCCGACCGTCGCACTCAGGTGCGTGGTGGCGTGGGTCTCTTCCAAGGCAAGAGCCCGGCCGTCTGGATCTCGAACGCTTATTCCAACGCCGGTTCCGTCGGCAGCGTGGTCGCCTCCAATCCGGCCGGCGCGGTGTTTAACCCGAATATCAATACCCAGACGCCTCCGGCCGGCAGCCCGCCCGCTCCGAACATCAACATCACCGATCCGGACCTCGTGCAGCCTGCAATCTGGAAGGCCAACCTGGCGTTCGATCACAAGCTGCCGATCGGCGGCCTGACCTTCAGTGCCGAGGTCTATTACAACAAGACCTACAAGCAGCTGAACACCGAGTTCCTGAACTACGCGCTGCCGACCACGGGCCCGCTCACCGCGCCCGACGGCCGAGTCCGTTACAACGGCACCATCGCCAACTCTACCTCCCCTGCGGTCAACGGTCGCCGCCGCGTCGCCAGCGGTGGTCCGGCCGGCACCGGCTTCGCCGATGTGCTGCTGCTCACCAACACCGACAAGGGTGACGCCAAGGGCCTGACCCTCGGTCTTCAGCGCCCGATGCGGGATAACTGGTCTTGGGGCGTTTCTTGGACGCACGGCAAGTCGACCGAGGTCAGTCCCATGACTTCGTCGGTGGCCCTTTCGAACTACACGAACCGTGCTTCATTCAACCCGAACGAGGACGTCGCTTCCACCTCCAACACCGATATCCGCGACCGTATCGTCGCCCAGTACACCCGCCGGCTCAACCTGATCAAGGGCTCGCCGACGACCGTGAGCCTAATCTATCAGGCCCGCACCGGCCATCCTTACTCTTGGGTGTTCCGCGGTGACGCGAACGGCGACGGCGTTGCCTTCAATGACGTGCTCTACGTGCCGAAAGACGCGAACGATCCCCGCGTCACCTGGGCCAACACGGCCGAGCGCGATGCGTTCTTCGCCTTCGTCAATTCCAGCTCACTCCAGAAATACGCGGGCAAGAATGCGCCGCGCAACAGTGAGACCTCCCCGTGGAATCAGACCCTCGATATCCGCATCTCGCAGGAGATCCAGATCTGGGGTAAGGTTAAGTCCGAGTTGTTCGTGAACCTCATCAACTTCGGCAACCTGTTCAACGACAGCTGGGGCCTGCTCGAGGAAGTGCCGTTCTCCTACCGCCGCGCGGTGGCGGCTCCGGCCTCCTACAATCCGGCCGGCAACGGCGGCAAGGGCTCTTGGGGTTACACGTTCAACAGCGGCACGCTCGACGGCGTGCCGGTCACGGCGAACGACTTCCCTGTTTCCCGCTGGCAGGTCCAGGTCGGAATGCGCGTGCGCTTCTGATCGTACCCTGATGCTTTGATCTCGGGCGGCGGCGCTTCGGCGCCGCCGCCTTTTTTGTCTCCGCATCCGGAGTATTTGCATGGGAAATACGGATACAGAGGTCAGCGCCCTTTGGTTTTGAGTGGTAGACCCGCCGTCGACCGGCTCCCCGCCAACGGGCCGTGTCCAAGGATAATCCATCAGGGTGGAGAACCCGGCATTAAACGACCCCCGCCGGTCCCTGCATTTTCGGCGGAGTGGGGACCGGTTAGGCCCCTCGGGCCGGGCTCGTCCCCACCGCAGATAGCCTCAACGTCCTTGCAGGAACGCCCAGTGTCGTCGTGCCGCACTGAACCCGGGATCAATCCTTAGGGCGGTTTCGTCCGCGGCCATCGCCTCGCGGTTGCGGCCCGCCGCGGCCAACGCGAGGGCGAGATTGTGTTGAGCCGAGGCGGACGTCGGTTCGAGGCGGCCGATTTCCGCGTAGTGTTCGACGGCCTCGGCGGGGCGCCAGAGTTGCATCAGGGCCAGCGCCAGATTGTGGCGCGCGGGTACCCAGTCGGGTTGTAGACGCACGGCTTCGGTCAAGGAGATCGCGGCTGCAGCAACGGCTCCGGCTCCGAGCCGGAGGTTGCCGAGATTATAATGGAGCGCGGCAAGGTCCGGCCTCAGGCGGACGGCGACCTCATACTGGAGCATGGCGTCGCTCGTGCGGCCGGCCCGTTGAAGGGCATCGCCAAGATTTATCCGGTATTCCAGTCGCTCCGGTTGGAGCTCCACCGCGCGAGTCAGGTGGGGGAGCGCATCCGCCGGGCGGCCGAGAACTCCGAGTGAAGCCGCCGCGTTGTGGTGGGCGGCCGCGTCCTCGGGTTGCCGGCGGAGTAGCATCTCGAAGTCCTGTAACGCTTCGTTGGCTCTGCCGGCTTGCAGCAGGGCGTCACCCCGCCGACTCAGCAGAGCCGGGTCGGCAGGTCGCAGCGCCAGCGCAGCGGCGAATTCCCCGATTGCCGCATCCGGCTTGCCCGCGGCGACCAGGGCACCGCCGAGGTTGGCGCGGATATCCGGATCATCCGACTTCAACCGCCGGGCCTCGAGATAATGCGGCAGCGCCTCGGCGGGCAGGCCCAGTTTTCCCAGCACCGCGCCGAGGTCGTTGTGCGCGTCGGCATAGCCGGGGTGGCGACGCACCGCGGCTTCCAGCTGGCCGCGGGCCTCCGGCCAGCGTTCCTGCTGGATGAGAGCGGCACCGAGGCTGGCGTAGGCCCGCGGGTTGTCCGGCGCCTTGGCGATCGTGTCGGTCCAAAGCCGTTCCTCGCTGCGGTAATCGGTGCCCCGCTTGACGGTCGCGGCCGCCGCCGCGAGCACGACGGTGAACAGCGCCAGCCGCCGGTGCCGTCCCAGGACCGCGTCGATCCCGACCACGGCCAGGGTAAGAACGGCCGCAAGCGGCAGGTACATGCGGTGCTCCGCCGCCGTCTGCGTGGCCAGGGGGACGAAACTGGAACTCGGCGCCAGCAGCGCAAAGAAGGCTGCGGCCGCAAAACCCGCGGCCGGACGTAACCAAAGAGCAAGGACAGTACTCGCCAACAGGCCGGCGAGCAGGGTCGCGGATCCCGCGACCTCAGCCAAATGGTTCGCGGTCTGGAATCCGTAGTCCGCGACGAGCGGGTGCGGCCAGAACGCCAGTTTGAGGTAGGTAGTGATCGCGTCGCACTGGGTCAGTAGATAAGGCCATACGCCTAGACCTACGCCGAAGCCCGCCGTGCCCGCGCGTTGCTCGTGGCCCAGCACGAGCCACCCGAGCAGGAGCCAAGTCGCGGCCAGCGCGAGATGCAGGTGTCCGCGCCGTCGCCAAGCGAGGGCGAAGCTCCCCGCGAGGAAGGTGCGGTCATAAAGGAAGGCGACCACGGGGGCGGTCGCCATCACTTCCTTGCTCGCCATGCCGAGCAGGCAGGCCGCAGCCGTTAGTACCGGCCAGCGGCGGGACTGAGGCGACTCGGCCGTCCGGTGCAGCCCGTAGAGCATCGCCAGGAAAAATCCGGCCACGAGAATTTCGTTCCGCTGGATGATACAGATGACCGTCTCGGTTTGGAGCGGGTGCACGAGCCACAGCAGGGCGATTCCGGCCGCCAGCGGGGCCGCGCGCCGCCGGAGCCGGGTCTGCGCGAGCGCTCGGCGCAGGACAGCGGCGAGTAGCAGCGCGACCGCCGCGTGCCCGAGAACATTGGCCAGCCGGTAGCCGAGGGGCTCAAGGCCGCCGATGCTGTAGTTGAAAGCCAATGACAGATTGACGATCGGCCGGCCGGCGGCGCCCGCGGCCGTCACCGGCGGCGACAGCGGCACAGCGGGGGGCCAAAGGTGCCGGATCGAGGCATTGCGTTCGATGGCGGGGTGATCATCGAAGACGAAGGGGGCGCGGAGTGCCGGAGCGTAGACCGCAACTGCGATGAGCAGGAATATGAGCCCGCATAAATATCCGGCGCCGCGCCGGCCGGCTGGCGCGGCGGGAGAGGGTGGGGCGGGAGGCATGGTCATCGTCCGGGCGTTCAGACTGACGTCCGGGCCGCCAGCCGGAAGGCATTTTTTTGCGGCTGAAGGGTGGTCGGCGTGAGCCAGTGGCGGCGATCACACCCGGTGGTTGAGAGTGGAAAAGTACGGTGATTACCTATCCGTGTACGATTTTCCAATACACTCGGGGCCCGTTTTTAGGGGTAATTTTGGATACCCGACCTGGCCGGCTTCCCAAGCCGGCTACAGGTCGTTTTCAGAGGAGAATGAGGCTTTACGTTGGGCTATTCAGGGTAAGCCGGGGCGGGCGCCGGGCGCCGGAATCGCGCAAGCCAAAACTGCGCAAAAAATTCCTACTTTGATCACCACAAACGCATTGACGGAAATTTCCCCGATCCCATGGGTTGTGGTCGACGCGGCGATGGACCACATCCTGTAGTGGTCAGCAACCCGTGGATAACTTGTAACAACTTAGATTCGCCAACGCCTATTTTACCGCGGAAAACCCGTTTTCGCGCATCATTTTCCCGATTTTAACCCGTTTTCCTTCCGCTTTCGCCACTTTCTCATGCAAAAAACGTTTCAGGTGGGTGCCAAGACCTTTGTCCTCGATCAGGAGAAGGCCGAGGCCGCCTTTGCCGCCAAGCGGGTCATCAATGGTCGCCAGACCATGACCTTCAACCTGCTCCCCCTCAAATACCAGTGGGCCTACGATCTGTACCGCACCATGAAGGCCAACCATTGGGAGCCGGAGGATATTCCGATGGGCAAGGACATCGAGCAGTGGCGGGACGAGAAGACGGTGTCGGATGTGGAGCGTTGGATCATCCGCATGGGCATCGGTTATTTTTCGGCGGCCGAGGGAATTGTCGGTGATAACATCCAGCACGTCGTCCGGGAATTGGTGACGGCGCCCGAACTTAAATTGGTTCTCGGGCGGCACGCCCACGAGGAGAACATCCACGCCGACTCGCTGCTGTACATGATCGCGTCGCTGGGGATCAACCCGCACGAGTGCGAAGCGATGTTCGAGGATGTGCCGACAATCGTGCGAAAAAACGAATTCGTGACCAAGGTATCGCACGACCTTCGTCGCGACCTCGATCTGACCAAGCCCGAGAACAAGCGACTGCTGGCCAAAAACATTTTCGTTTTCGGTCAATGCATGGAGGGCACCCAGTTTTACGGCCTCTTCGGCATGGTGCTTTCGCTCTACCGCCAGAACAAGTTTCCCGGCATCGGTCAGATGTTCCGCTATACCTTGCGGGACGAGTCGAACCACATCGAGGTCTTCCGGAATCTGTTCATGGATCTGGTCGAGGAGAACCGCGACATCTGGACGACGGAATTCAAGGAAGAGTTGCGCGAACTCATGTGCGAAGCAGTTCGCCTTGAGAAGGAGTTCATCCGGGATTGCCTGCCCGTGAACGCGGTGGGTTTGGCAGTGGATGAGTTTATCACCTACATCGATTACATCGCGGACCGTCGCCTCGAGGGTTGCGGTCTCGCTCCGCTGGCCGCCGGGGTAAAGAACCCGCTGCCTTGGCTCGCCGAAATGATGGACATCAAGAAGGAGCAAAACTTCTTCGAAGGTCGCGTCACTGAGTACCAGAAAGCCTCCTCGTTGAACGTCGCGCGCGACGATGAGCTCTGATCCCGCCGCGGGACCGGTGGAGCCGCTCCGCCGGATGTCCGCGATGCCGTTTTTTGTTCCGTCGCGTCGATGGTGACGCCCCTTACCCCGTCCTCCCACCGCTTTGATCGTTTTCCGATTTCGACCGCTTAGGCGAGCGAGCGCGGAATGCCTCCGCCTTTTCCCCACTCGACTCCGTCTTCTTTCCGTTCCGTTAAATTTTTCCTGACATGAGCAATCCTTCCCTCGCGCACGATCTTGCACTCAAGCGCACCGTCCACACGCCGGTTGAGCAAAAGCCGCACTATGCTTGGCGTGATGTGCTGGCCGGCCAGACGATCGAAGTGCCCGCGGTGGTTTTGCTGTGCCCGCACGGGGAGGAGCGCTTTGTCCTCGCCGAGGTCGCCGATACCTTGGGCAAGGCCCTGACCAACGTGCACCTCGCCAAGGGCGAGAAGGACATCTTCACCGAGGCCAACCGCGCCTGGCTCGCCAAGATCTGCCGCGAAGTCGCCGCCAACCTGCGCGAGCTCGCCCGGACGCAGGCCCCGGTCCGCCTCTCCCTGAACGCCCTCTACGAGCTCATTGAGAAAACGCTGGTCGACAACAACGCCTATTTTGTGGCGAAGAGTCTCCTGCTCAACCGCGCCCGCAAGATCTCGGTCGACCGCGACGCGGCCGCCACCTCGACCCTGCGGGTCATCCGGCGCAACAACCACGTCGTGCCGTGGAGCGAGCACAAGGTGGAGATCGCCGTCCGCAAGACCTTCCTCTCCCTGCAGCGGGACTCCGCTCCGGCGGTGGCGGTGACCAAGGCGGTGGCGGAGCGCGTGCATTCGTCGAAGCAGTCCTTCGTCCACATCGAAGAAATCCAGGATATGGTGCAGGAGGAACTGATGAAGTCCGGGCACTTCAAGGTGGCCGAGGCCTACATCCTGTTCCGCGCGCAGCGCGCCGCCGCCCGTGACCTGGGGATCGATACCCCGACTGATTCCACCGCGCCGTTCGAGTCCGAGGCCGCGGCCGTTCCCGGGCAGGCTTCCATGATCGTGGTCAAGAAGGCCGACGGCACGAACGTCTTCTGGGACGGCGCCGATCTGCGCAAGCGCATCGAGTTCGCCCGCATCGGCCTCGATCTCCACCTGTCGAACGATGAAATCGAACTCGAGCTCCGCCGCTCCGTCTACGACCAGATCTCCCAGAAGGACCTCGATGCCACCATCGTCCTCAATTCGAAGACGCTGATCGAGAAGGATGCCGATTTTGCCAAGTTCGCCGGTCGGATCCAGCTTACCTACATCTACGAGGAGGTGCTCAGTTGGGACATCATGGTCGACGGCATCGGCGCGCTCAAGGCCGCCCACCAGCGTGCGTTCAAGAAGTATCTCGAGCACGGTGTCGCCATCAAGCGCCTCAACCCGCGCCTGCTCGACTACGATCTCGCCAAGCTTTCCGGCGCGCTCGATCCGTCGTCCGACCTCGAATTCGACTTCCTCGGCATCCAGACGATGTACGATCGCTACCTCATCATCGACAAGACGCGGAAGCCGTCGCGTCGCATCGAGACCCCGCAGTTCTTCTGGATGCGCGTTTCGATGGGGCTGATGCTCGATGAGCAGGGTGACCGTGAAGCCCGCGTCAACGGCCTCTACGACCTCTACAAGAGCCGTCGCTTCTGCAGCAGCACGCCGACCCTGTTCAACTCCGGCACGCTCCACTCGCAACTCTCCTCCTGCTATCTCTACTACGTCGACGATTCCCTCGAGAGCATCATGCTCCGCGGTATCGCCGACAATGCGTTCCTCGCCAAGTGGGCGGGCGGTCTTGGCGGCTCGTGGACCGCGGTCCGCGGCACCGGCGCCTATATCGCCGGCACCAACGGCGAGTCCCAGGGCGTGATCCCGTTCCTGAAGCTGCACAACGACCAGCTCGTCGCGGTCAACCAGGGCGGCAAGCGCAAGGGCTCCGGCTGTGCGTATCTGGAAACCTGGCACAACGATATCTTCGAGTTCCTCGAGCTGCGTAAAAACACGGGCGACGACCGCCGCCGCACGCACGACATGAATACGGCGAATTGGATTCCCGACCTGTTCATGAAGCGCATGGAGGCCCGCCAGCACTGGACCCTCTTCCGCTCCAATCAGGTCAAGGACCTGCACGAGCTCTACGGCGCGGCGTTTGAGAAGCGTTACCTCGAGTATGAGCAGTTGGCCGAAGAGGGTAAGATCCAGGGCCAGAAGATCGAGGCGCTCGAACTCTGGAAGAAGATGCTCTCGATGCTCTTCGAGACCGGGCATCCGTGGATCACCTTCAAGGACGCCTGCAACATCCGCTCCCCCCAGGACCATGTGGGCGTCATCCACTCCTCCAATCTCTGCACGGAGATCACACTCAACACGAGCAACGACGAGACGGCCGTCTGCAACCTCGGCTCGGTCATTCTCGACACGCACCTGCTCCCGAACGGCGAGATCGACCACCCGAAGCTGCGCGAGACGATCCGCATGGCGATTCGCGCCCTCGACAACGTCATCGACATCAATTTCTACCCGACGCCGTCGGCCAAGACCTCCAACCTCCGCCACCGCCCGATCGGCATGGGCGTGATGGGTCTCGCCCATGCGTTGTACCTGCGCGGTCATCCGTTTGCCTCGCCCGAGGCGGTTGAGTTCAACGACGAGGTGATGGAGGCGATCGCCTACTACGCTTACGAGGCCAGCTCGGATCTGGCGGGCGAACGCGGCGCCTATTCGTCCTACAAGGGTTCGAAATGGGACCGCGGCCTGCTCCCGCAGGACACGCTCGATCTCCTCGAAAAGGAACGCGGCATCGAAGTCGAGGTGCCGCGCGGCGGCAAGATGGATTGGACGCCCCTGCGCGCGAAAATCGCCAAGCAGGGTATGCGTAACTCCAACTGCCTCGCGATCGCGCCCACCGCGACGATCTCGAACATCACGGCCACCTCCCCCTGCATCGAGCCCACGTACAAGAACCTGTTCGTGAAATCGAATCTCTCGGGCGAGTTTATCGTCTTGAATCCCTTCCTCGTGAAGGACCTCAAGGCCCGCGGCCTGTGGGATCAGGACATGATCGACAACCTGAAGTACTTCGATGGCGAGTTGAAGGATATCGAGCGCATTCCGGCCGACCTGAAGGCAAAGTACCTCACCGCCTTCGACATCGACCACAAGTGGATCATCGATGCCGCCGCCCGCCGCCAGAAGTGGATCGACCAGGCCCAGAGCGTGAACCTCTGGATCAAGACGCCCGACCTGAAGACGCTGAGCCACATGTACCGCAGCGCGTGGCACGCCGGCCTCAAGACGACCTACTACCTCCGCAGCCTCGGCGCCTCGAACATCGAGAAGGCCACGGTCGCAGTGAAGAAGGAGACCCGCGGCGCGATCAAGGAAGGAGCCGACGGCGGCCAGAACAGCGGCGACACCGGCGGGACGCACAGCAAGGAGCAGATTAATGCCGATGCCGCCACCGCTTCCGCAGGCAAAAAGACCTACACCGCCGAGCAAAAGCTCGCCTGCTCCATCGAAGCGATGCGCAACGGCGAGGCCTGCGAAGCCTGCCAGTAATTTACCCCAAGCCTTTGCTCCGGCCGCGACCTTCGGGTCGCGGCCTTTTTTTCGTCGGTCCGCCGGCAACGACTGCGGCGACGGCGCCCCGGCCGTAATTCGGGCGAAGTCTCGTTGCCCGCTCAGCTTCGCTTGGCGGAACCCTTGCTCCCCTCAGTGCTACTCTTGCCGCTGCACGGCGAACGTTGAAAGCCAGATAGCTGATGGCGCCCTCGATTCGTGCCCAAAGCGGGCTGCAATGAAAGTGCCGGCCGGGATCGGAAATTGAGCGGGGTCGGGCCGGCTCAAGCCGCGTGGGGCCCGCTGCCGGCCCGCGCACCCCCGACCGACTTCAATCGCTCCCGCATGAACGCCACGTGGACGCGTAGCACGTAGAACTGGTCGCCGAAGGATGCGGGTACCTTGAGTTCGTTTACACTCGCTTCGACTTCATCGAGACGGTCCAGCATCAGTCCAAGCTGATCCGGGGAAATGGCGGTATTCAGTTCGCGCTCCAGTTGCAGGAGCGGCCGGTAGCAGCGGATGATCCTCAGTTGGATGGTGAGCCGGTAAAGGAAGGGGAGGAAACGTATGGCGGGGATCAGGACCAGCAGCGCAGGCACGAAAACCACCAGCACCCGGTTGACCACGTTGGCGACCCAGAAGGGTTCGATGGTCCGGTAGACGAAGCCCTTGCCGGACTTGTAATAGCGCAGGGCGTCCTCGCTGAGCGTGAACTCATGTTCCAGCGGGGCCGGAAATTCGCCGCGCTTTTGCAGCAGACTGGCCTTGCCGTGAACTTCCTTGGCGACTTCCAGCAGAACATCGCAGAGCGCGGGATGCAGGCCCTTGCGCACGACGAGTTCCACGGTGGGGCCCACCAGCACGACGTCCGCGACCGGCAGATTCTTACCGAGATCGATCGAGCCTTGGGGTAATTCAATCCGGTCGAGAAAGGTGTGCCGGCGAACATACGCGTCGGCTTGGGCGACATGGAATAACTGGATGTCGGTCGAACGGACCAGCGTCCGCAGGGTGGTGCTCGGGGCTGAGTCGCCCATGAGAAACGCGGCGTCGATTTTGCCCTCCTGCAACGCGCTGGCGGCGGCCTCGGCGTCGAGATCAAGGAAGTTGGCCTGCGCCGCCGTGATGCCGTTGGCGTTGAGCAACGTGAGGACGATGGCCCGCGTTCCGCTGCCCGGCGCGCCGATGGCGAGCCGCAGGCCGGTTAGTTCGGAGAGGCGGGTGTAGGCCTTCTTACCGCGGTAGAAGATCCACAGCGGTTGGTGGGCCACACTGCCCAGCGATTCCAGGCCGGCCAGTGCCGTGGGTTCGGTGGCGTCGGCGACGCCCCCGATCACAAAGCCAATGTCCACGCCCTGCTCGCCGGACTTGAGCCGCGTGAGGTTCTCGAGCGACCCCTGCGACGGCAGAATGCGCAGGGTGACTCCTTCCTTCGCGAGCAACTTGGCGTAGTCGCCGGCGTAGCGCTGAAAGGAACCGCCCGCCGGTCCGGTGGTGATTACAATGGTGCGCGGCGGCGCCGAGTGGACGAACCAGAGGATGGCTCCGGCGGCGAACAGGGCCAGCAGCAGCACCAGGATGGTCGCAAACGTCGGATTAAATCCGAACGTCTCGATCAACGCCGCGACCATCCGCGGATATTTCTTCTTCTTCGGAGGGATGGTGGCGGTCGCCGTTAGCACGCCCGCAAACCTACGCGCAGGGCGCCGCCCAATTCAATCACTCCCCGCGCCTGCCGAGACGGGTCAGTACTGGCGGAAACGTTTTTCCAGCGCCTCGATCCGTTTCCGCAGGTCGGCGATTTCCGCGGCCTGTTGGGTTATGAGTGCCTCCGTCGCGGCCGGATCGGATCCGGTCGCCGCGGTCTCCGCCTTGCGTTCGGCCGCCATTACCACGGCGGACGTCCCTGCCGGATCGCTGTGCGGTTTACCCGTCGAGGCGCGGGGACGCATCGGCTCAAGGGCGTCGCGCCAGTCGGAGGGGAAGAGTTGATACGGGATGGTCCCTTGGCCGTCGGCCCACTTCGCCATCACGACCGAGCTGGCAAAGGAGACGATCGAGACCTCGCGCAGGACGCGACCGTCCTGCAGCTTGATTTGCGGAATCGTCCGCTGGAAGTTTTGCGCGGCGATCGCTGCGCTGCACAGGGCGAGGAAGAAAAAGATGCGCATGGCGATGTGTCTCTGGGGGTGTACCCGTGAGGGTGCAGCCGGGTGGCGGGGCATGCGAGTCCAAATCCGGGGCGTGTCCCGGGTTGGCATCACACGGAGCCGCTCGGGCTCAGCGCGGACTCGACTCTGACCGTGCCGAAAATCGGCGCGGTGGTTTTAACGGACGGAGGCGGAACGTTGCAGGCCTTGGGGTGATTGCGGAATCAGGCGATCCGCTCAATCCCGCGGCG
>CAIJFT010000244.1 GCA_903820035.1 uncultured Opitutia bacterium | reverse complement strand
GACGAGCGGCTGGTTGACGTCGAGGGAGTAACGCTGCGTGCCGAAGTTGTCGTAACGCACCTGCACCGAACCGCGCCGCTGAAACGTGGCCCGCTTGCTCGCGATGTTGATGGTGCCGCCGGCGTCGACGTCACCGTAAGCCAGCCCGCCGGGACCGCGACTGAATTCAATGCGTTCGGTGTTGTAGACGTCCGCCGAGAGGTACCACGGAAAGCCGTCGCGCAGCTGCCGGATGCTCGCCAGGCCGCGGATGTTCACCTGATTGCCGGAACGGTTGCCCACGACCGCGCCGATCGTGCCGAGATCGTTCGCGATGTTTTCCGAGCTCATCCCAAAATCGACCGCGTCGAAATAACTATTGAACGCCAGATCCTGCAGAAATTCCTGCGTCATCACGGAAACCGAGTTCGGCAGGTTCTCCAATTTCTCGTTGGTGCGCGTGCCCGACATCGCCGTCGAAGCCGCATAACCCAAGTCCCGCTCGCCGGTCACTTCGAACACCGAGAGGGTCACCGGCGCGCCCTCCGCCGCGGTCGGCGGACGCGCCGGCGGCAGCGTCTGCGCCGATGCCATTCCCCCCGCGGCAAAGAAGGCAAAGCCAGTGAGGAAACGACGAAACCAGAGAACCAACGACAAGGCGGGGCAGGCGTGCATGGGGCAAGCAGGGGATCGGGGTCACCCTGCGCGAACGCCCCCACCGCGGCAATGCCGACTTTCGCGCGCGCGGCCCAGCCGTTGCCCCCCCCTCCCGGCTGGAACCCACTGCCCGCAGGTGCAGATTCGAAAACCGCAACGCACCGATCCACCCCGAGGGGGAATCCGGGTTTCCACCACGCCGCTACTCGCGCGGCTTGCGGAAAATCAGGATGTGCTGGCGAGGCAGCGTCGGAATATTTTTCTCGAATTGCACCGGATGGACCGCCAGCTCGCGCTGGACCTGCGCCTCCGTCATTTTGTGCAGGCGCTTGATCGGCACCGCCGGATCTTCCCCGCGGTATTCCACGAGCACGAGGCGTCCGCCGGGCTTCAGCGCACGGATCATCGCCTGCGCCATCTCGTAGGGAAAATCGAACTCGTGGTACACATCCACGAGGAGAATGGTGTCGACCGACTCCGCCGGCAGCTTGGGGTCCTGCACCGTGCCGAGCACGGGCCGCACGATCTCGCCGACCTGCCGACGGCGCATCTGGCTCATCAACAGGTCGAGCATCTCCTGCTGAATATCCACGGCGTAGACGACGCCCTGCGCACCAACCTTCTGCGCCATGCGCCACGAAAAGTAACCACTGCCCGCGCCGATGTCGGCCACCACCTCGCCGGGCCCCAAGGCCAACGCGTCCAGCAATACGTCGGTGCGCTCCTCCGTCTGCCGCTCCGGCCGCTCGAGCCAGCTGGCGCCCTGATGTCCCATGACCTGCGCGATCTCCCGGCCGAAGTAGATTTTGCCGATGCCGTCGCGGTCGTGGGCCGCCTTGGTCGTGTAACGCGCCGCCTCAGGGCGTTCCTCCGCCGCGCGTCCGGGGACGAGCGACGCAAGACTCAACCCACTGCACAGCACAACGCGCACGAAAAACGGTTTCATCGGATTCACAGGGTGCCGCGATCAAACGCACTTCCGCGCGGATGTCCATGCGTTCGCACGCTCACCGTCCACCGGCGCGGGGGGGGTTGACGTCCCCGCGCATCCTCCGCACCAAATTCGCATGCCCTCCACCCCGCCTCTCCTTTGCCTGCTGATCGCCGCCCTCCTGGCCACCGCACGGCTCGGTGCCGCGCCGTCCCCGACGATCACCTACGAGCCGAAGCCCGGGGCCGGACAGGGCCGGCATCTGGTGTTCCTGACGGGCGACGAGGAATATCGCGGCGAGGAAGGTCTGCCGATGCTCGCGAAGATCCTGAGCCAGCGGCACGGGTTCAAATGCACGGTGCTGTTTGCGCTCGATCCCGACGGTACGATCAACCCCGACAACAACGCCAGCGTCGGCGGCGCCGAGGCGCTCGCCACGGCCGACGGCCTTGTGCTGGCACTGCGCTTCCGCCAGTGGCCCGACGCCGCAATGAAGCTTTTTGCCGACGCCGTTGCCCGCGGGGTGCCGATCGTCGGCCTGCGCACGAGTACCCACGCGTTCCGCTTCCCCGCCAACCACCCGGGGGCGTACAAGCATTTCAATGACTTCGGCCGCCACGTGCTGGGCGAAAACTGGGTCAGCCACTGGGGCGCCAACCGCCGCGGCGCCACCCGGGGCCTCATCGAACCGGGTGCCGAGACCGATCCGATCCTCCGCGGCGTCACCGCCCTCTTCGGCGACTCCGGGGTCTACGAGACGCACCCCGTCGCCGGGTCCAAGATTCTCGTCCGAGGGCAGGTGCTGCTGGGGATGAGTCCGTCCGATCCCCCCGACATCACCCAGCGCAAGGTGCGCAAGGCCGACAACCAGGAGCAGGGCATCAACGACCCGATGATGCCGCTGGCGTGGACTCGGCTCCAGGCGAACCCCGGCGGCCGCGCCAACCGCGTTTTCTGCACCACCATGGGCGCTGCGACCGATCTGCTGAATGACGGCTTCCGGCGCCTGGTCGTGAACGCCGTGCTCTGGGGCTTCGAACTGGAAATCCCCGCCCAGACCGATGTGCGTTTCGTCGATCCGTATGCCCCCGCGCCCTACGCGTTCAAGGGCTATCGGCGCGGCCTTACGCCCGCCGATCACGCCCTGGGGCTCACCTTGCGCGCCGGCGATCCGGCGCCACCCGCCCCGGCCGCGAAGAAGAAAAACTGAGTATGCGGATCACCTGCTACCGCTGTTTCTGGCCCCAGCCGCTGTGCTGGTGCGGGTCGATCACGCCGATGGCGACCCGGACGCGTTTCGTGTTCCTCATGCACCCGAAGGAATTCAAGTACGAGAAGGCGGCGACCGGCCGCCTCACGCACCTGTGCCTGCAGAACAGCGAGCTGCACATGGGGATCGGCTTCGATGACCACGAACCGGTGCAGTCGCTGATCAACGATCCCGCCAACTTTCCCGTCCTGCTCTATCCGGGCCGCGAGGCGATCAACCTTTCCGATCCGGCCGACGCGCGGATCGCACCGTTCGCCGCGGAACTCCAGACCCGCCGCCTCGTCGTGTTCCTGCTCGACGCCACCTGGGCGCTCGGGCGGAAGATGCTCCGGCTTAGTCCGTCGTTGCAACGTCTGCCGCGGATCATGTTCACGCCGACGGCCCCGAGTCGCTACATCATCAAGCAGCAGCCCCACGCCGGTTGCCTGTCGACGCTCGAGGCCACGCACGAGCTCCTGCTCTCCCTCGCACGCAGCGGCCTCGACGGCTATCCGTTGCCGGCACAACTGATCGCGCTGTTCCACCGGATGCAGGACCTGCAGCTGAAGTGTGCCGCCGATCCCGCGATGGGCGGCTACCGCCGCGGCACCTACAAGCCGCCGTCCGAACGCACGGCCCCGCAGGGCCACAGCGGCCGCCGCCGCACGAACGTGTTTCAGGCCCCGGACCGGAGCGCCGACCCGGTGTAGTCCCGGCCGTTGGCCGGGCGTTTCGCCTCCGATGCCGTCCCGCGGCTCACGCCGCGGGCTACGCTCCGATCCACCCGTCGCCCTGCGCGTGAAGGCCCGTGAACGCAGGGACCGGCGCCAGTCGAAAACGCCCTCCGCTCCACGCGCATTTTTTGCCAAGCGACACCCGAAGTCCGCAGTTGAGGTCACTGGCGCCGCGGCTTCATCTTCCCAGCTTCCCACCATGTCCTCCCCCCACGCCGCCCTGCTCGCCCCTTCGCTGCTCGCCGGAGACCACGCGAACCTCGGTGCCAGCGCGCACACCGTAGCCGACCATGGGCTCAATTGGCTGCACCTCGACCTGATGGACGGCCACTTCGTGCCAAACCTGTCCTTTGGACCGGAAACCCTCGCCGCCCTGCGCCGCGCCGGCTCGAAACTCTTTTTCGATACGCACCTGATGCTCTCGGCGCCGCAGCATTACGTGGACGCCTTCGCCAAAGCCGGCGCCAACCTGATTTCCATCCACATCGAGGCGGCCTGCGACCACCTGGCCACGCTGCGCCGAATCCGCGAACTTGGTTGCCAAGCGGGTATTGTCCTCAACCCCGGTACGCCCGCGACCGCGATCGCGGGGCTGCTCGACCAAGTTGACCTGGTGCTCGTTATGACCGTGCAACCCGGCTTCGGCGGCCAACCCTTCCGGCGCGACATGCTGCCGAAGCTGCAGCAGATCGACACCTGGCGGAGGGAACGCGCCCTGTCCTTCCGGCTCGAAGTGGACGGCGGCATCGACCTCGCCACCGCCGCGGAGTGCCGTACGGCCGGAGCCGATACGTTTGTCGCCGGGACCTCGTTTTTCCGCGCCGGCGACAAGCCGGCCTTCATCCGCACCCTGCACGGGCTCTGAAGCCCGGCGGGGGGCGATATCCCACCAGGCCATTTCGAGAGCAACCCCGGCGGTCTCAAGCCGATGGGGAATTGCGGCCCCACCGGGGCGGCGACCTACGCCCGGCCCGTGGCCGCGGCGCGCACGGCGTCGACCATCCGCTTCTGCTGCTGCTCCACGCCGGCCATGATCGTGCGGACCTTGGCGCGGGCGGCCGCAGGATCCCGGTGGATCGCCTCGAGCCGGGACCAAAGCTGGGCGCCGTTGGTTTCATCGAATTCGAAGAGCCAGTCGTTCGCGCCCACATCGCGATACATCTGCCCCTTGCAGGTATCGGTTGCCTGCCGCACGTGAAACGTGGGGGTCCCGCTGTGCAGCGCAATCAGGGGCGAGTGACATTCCACGCTCACGACGCACTGGGCCTTCGCGTAGATCGAGGCGGCCTCGTCGGGCAGCCAGTAGGTCTCGCGCCAAACCACATTCTTTTTGATCTCGGCCGGCAACGGGTCGACCAGGACCTCCTTGCCCATCTCGACCTGGTAGGTCATCTCGGCGCAAACCATCACCTTGTTCCCCGTGTTCTTCACGTAGGAGATGATCATCTCGCGCAGCTTCGCGTGGTCCTTCTCCGTGGTGCGGTTGTTGATCGCATCCTTGATCTCGTCGCCCGGCGTCCGCTGCGTGTTGGCGCGGATCCGGTAATACGGTGTGTAACGCAAACGCGGAATCACGCAAATGAACTTGCCCTCGACCAGGCCCGCAGCTGCGAGGAAAGCGTCACCCTTGGCGTCGTCGCGCAGGTGCATGCCGAGTTGCGCATCCGGCCCGAACTCCAAAATCGGGGTCTTCACCCCCTGCGCCTTGAGGTAGTCGCGCGTGATGGTATCGCGGCAGAAAAAGAACGCGGACTGGTCGATGATGTCACGCAGTTCGCCGGTGAGATGGTTCGCCGGCAATTTGAGCGCACGTTCCCGCAAGTTGACGAGTGTGCCTCCCTCCGGATCACGGTTTCCGCCGATACCGGAGATTGGATCGCTGCTGACCCCGAAAACGCCCACGGGTTTGCCGGTGGCCTTACGGAAGGCGACCGCGTGGTTGCTGGCCGGGAAACCCGAGCCCGAGCCACTGAGGTAAAGGTCCGTGTCCGCCCAGGCCTGGGCCAGGGCCGCCGTAGCGGGCTTGCCGTCTTTGCCGACGCTGCCCTCCACAATCTTCAGCCGCGGATAGCCCTTGGTGAGCATTTCGCGAGCACCGTGGCCAAGTTCACCCGGCCACAACGTGATCTCGACCTCGGGAAAATGTTTCCACAGCAACGACAACGCGCCCGGCGTGTGGCCGATGTCGCCGATGTTTACGCTCTGCCACGAGCTCCGGAGCAAAATGCGCGGCGGACGACCGGAGGAGGCGGCGAACGCCGGACGACGGATCAAGGCGACCGCGGCTCCGGCGGCGGCCGTACGGGCGAGGAAGGTGCGACGATTCATAGGGTAGGATAAGAGGGGATGACGCGGACCGAGGCGAGTTAGGTCGGATGCAGAGACTTCTCCAAGAAAGTTCCCTCATCGGCGACGAAGACGCAACGCGTCTCCCGCTGCACCCGCTTCGCCGCCACGGTAAAGGCGTCGAGCACCACCGCGCGATCGGCCGGATTTCTCTCCCCGCGGTTGAGGGTGAAGTTGCCCTCCGCGCGCCGCCCGGGCGGGACCCGCGGAACGCTATCATTGCCGATTTCGTCGGTAAAGGTCTTGAGGCGCAGGCTCTCGATCACAACGCGGGCGTTGTTCACGTCGGGCCCAAGCCTACCGTTGAAGCCGCGACCAGTTACCGCCCCCACCGGCTGGACGCCTTGGGCGCCGATCGCCCAATAAAAAACAAGGGCCAGCCAGCGCAATGGGCGACGCCGGAAGGAGCGCAATGGGAAGACGGAAGCGAGGCGCATGGCAAAGGAGGGGCACAGGCCAAGACGTACGCCGGGCCGATGATAATCACGCCTCGGGCCGATTATCCCAAAATCCCATGCCTTGACTCCCCTCGCCCCCTCTGAAACATCGACCCTTTACTCTACTCAACACCATGGGCCAACAACTGAACAAGTACATCAAACGCAAACGTCGCGCCGCCTACCTTAAGCGCAAGAAGGCGCGCACCCCGGCCATCGGCAAGAAGAAGTAACCCACCAGGGACTTCGTGACTTTCCACGGCCCCGATGCTTCGGGGCCGTTTTGCTTTTACCGGCCACCACCCTCCGCTTCGCTCCCGTATCGCCCATGATCAAAGTCAGTCTCATCTCCCTCGGTTGCGCCAAGAATCTCGTCGATTCCGAGATCATGGTCGGTCACCTGCACCAAGCGGGCATGACCGTCATCCCCGAGGCGGAGAAGGCCGATGTGGTGATCGTGAACACGTGCTCCTTCATCGATTCCTCCAAGGAGGAATCGATCGGTCACATTCTGGAGGTACACCAGCAGCGCGGCATGACGAAGCGCCGGAAGAACCAGAAGCTCATCGTGGCCGGCTGCATGTCGCAGCGGTTCTCGCAAAATCTCCAGACGGAGTTGCACGACGAGGTCGACGCCTTCATCGGCCTCGACCAGGTCACCCAGGTCGCACCGATCATCGAGGCTATTTTCGCCAAAGAACGCGGCGCCGCGGACGCTCCGGTCTCGTTCATCGAGGGCAAGTCAACCTACATCCCCGACTACGACACTCCGCGGTTCCGGCTTACCCCGAAGCATTTCGCCTACATCAAGATCGCGGAAGGCTGCAACCACCCGTGCACGTTCTGCATCATCCCGCAGATCCGCGGCCGGCACCGCAGCCGCACCGTCGCAAGCGTCGTCGCCGAGGCCCGGCAACTCGTCCGCGAAGGCGTCAAGGAAATCAACCTCATCTCCCAGGACACGACCTTCTTCGGGATGGACACCTGGGATGAGCGCCCGAACCCGCGCACGCCCGTCGACTCCTCGCGCGGCACCGCCCTCACGACGCTCCTCCGCGAACTGAACGCCATCGAGGGCGATTTCTGGATTCGCCTGCTCTACACACATCCGGCGCATTGGAGCGACGAACTCATCCGCACCATCGCCGCCTGCCCCAAGGTCGCGCGCTACATCGACATTCCACTGCAACACATCAGCGACCACATGCTCGGCCTGATGCAGCGCGAGACTTCGTCGGCCTACATCCGCGATCTGCTCAAGCGCATCCGCGCCGGCATCCCCGGCATCGCCATCCGCACCACGTTCATCGTCGGCTTCCCCGGCGAAACCGAAGCGGATGTTGACGAGCTCTGCGCCTTTATCCGCGAGACCAAGTTCGAGCGCCTCGGCGTTTTCCGCTACTCCCAAGAGGAAGGCACCCGCGCCGCAAAGATGGAGGGTCAGCTGACCAAGAAAGTGAAGGAAGCCCGCTGGCACCGCGTCATGAAACTCCAACAGGAGATCGCCACCGAGGTAAGCGAAGGCTTCACGGGGCGCACGCTCAAGGTCCTCGTCGAGGAACCCGGCGTGGCCCGCGGGGAGGCTGACGCGCCCGACATCGATGGCCGCATCTACCTGCCGATCACGATTCCCGTCGGCGAATTCGCGCAGGTGAAGATCACCGGCTACGAAAATTACGACCTCCTCGCGCTGCCTGCTGGAGAATCGCCGTCATCCCGCAAGATCGCCAAGCAGGCGCAATAGGATAACGCCGGGGGAAAGATCAGCAGGAAGCAGCGCTTCACTGGGCGCTTTCCCGCGCTCGACCGAAACCACAACCTGCGCTTTGCCGCGTTTCCCGTACTACGGTTGCTTTGGAGCGCGGCAACAACGTGGTCCTGAAGTCCTGCCCCCCGTTTTCGCATCCGGCTCAAGCGCTGCTACCGAAATCGTGGAAACGCTTTCGTGAGCGGACGGCAGGTCGGGCTCTCTGGCGGCAGTCATCGCCGCGCAACCAAGCCGAGCCACACACTCATTTAACTGCGACGAGCGTCTCCCCGGCTTTTTTGATTTCCCCGCCCGACGGCCCGGCCACCGGCCGAGCTCGCAGTCCAAGCCCAAAGGACCGTTAGCCTCAGCAGTAGTCGGACCCGCGCGCCGCGGCGCTACGCAGTGGCAAAGGCTCCAGCCTACGTAACAGATAAGTAAAGTCACCTTTTGCCCGCAACCCCGGCGCTGGCACGGTCGAGCCCCCGCTCAACCGATGCCGCCCCCAACTGAACTCACTAGCCTGCTGCTACGGCACCGCATTGATGCCATCGGACTGGCCGTGGTCGCCGTCGCCGCCTGCCTCCTCTGCCGCCGCTACGCCCGCCGACGCAATGCGGCCCGCGAGCTTTCCTCGCTGACCTGCGTCACCTCGATTGCCCTCACCTTGGTCGGCGCGCTGCTCGCCGAGTGGACCTCTATCGTGCTCGGATACCCCGGCTCCGCCCAAACCCACCAAACGGTCCTGCTCGCGCGCGTCAGCGTGCTCGGCGCCGCCGGCTTGGCCGGGGCGGTCATGCTGATCGCCGCCCTACGGCTTGCCCTGCTACGGGCAGAACTGCGCGTCAACGCCGACACCGGCCGGCAACTCCAGCAGGCGAAAGTCGCAGCCGACGACGCCAACCGGGCCAAGAGCGACTTCCTCGCCGTGATGAGCCATGAAATCCGGACCCCGCTAAACGCCGTGATGGGCTTCGCAAATCTGCTGTCTGATTCCCACCTCGACGAGGCGCAGCGCGGCTATGTTTCGACCATCCTCAGCGAAGGCGCGCGGCTGGGCTCGCTGATCAATGACATCCTCGACATCAGCAAAGTTGAAAAAGGCCGTCTGATGCTCGAGCGACTGCCCTTCGCTCCGGCGGAGACGGGACACGATGTGATGCGACTGCTGGGACCGCGGGCCGCTGAAAAGAAAATCGAGCTGCGTTTTGAAGCCCTGCTCGCCGGCCCGCTGATGGTCGCGGGCGATCCGCTGCGCTTCCGTCAGATCATCCTCAACCTCGTCGACAACGCCATCAAGTTCACCCCCCGCGGCTCCGTCACATTGATCATGTCATGGCTTCCGCCGGAGGGAAATTCGCCGCACGGTCAACTCCAGGTCAAGGTGAGGGACACCGGCATCGGTATTACCGCGGAAAAAGCCCGCACGCTTTTTCAAATGTTCACGCAAGCCGATGCCTCCACCACGCGGCGCTACGGCGGGACCGGGCTCGGTCTGGCCATCAGCCAACGGCTGGTTGCCCTCATGGGCGGCGAAATCGCGGTCAAGAGCAACGCCGGCACCGGATCGGAATTTCACTTCGAGCTACCCATGGCCCCCTTCGCCATTCCGGGTGAGGCCCAAATCCGCGAGGGCGCCCCCGCCCTCGCGCACGGCCACGCCCCGCGTATTTTGGTCGTCGACGACATGGAGACAAACCGCTTCCTGCTGGAGGTTTTTTTGCGCCGCAACGGCTATGAACCACAGCTCGCCGCCGGCGGCGAAGAGGCCGTTCGCCTCGCGCAGCAGAACCAGTTTGATGCGATCCTGATGGATCTGCAGATGCCCGACGTCGACGGCTACACCGCCGCCCAGCGGATCCGCGAAACCGAGCAGGTCAATCGGCACACCCCGATCATCGCCCTCACCGCATCGCTGGCCAAGGGCACGCGAGAAAAATGCTTGGCTGCCGGCATGGATGAGCAACTGACCAAGCCCCTCGATCTGCGCCACTTCCGCTCGCTGCTCTCCGCAATCCTCGACCAGGGCAAGTTACCCGTGCTGGCCAAGTAGAGAGGGTAGCACGGCGTTCGCGGCGCAGGCCGTTTTTTTCCGCGGCAGCGAAGCCCGGCGATTACACGAACAACTCCTCGCTTTTGCCCGGGCCCCGACCGCGGGCCAGCGACCCGCCCCGCGGCTCGGCGACGTGGGAAGAATCCGAAATCAGTAGACGGTGGAAGAGCCGGGGGAGCTCGGTGTTACTTCGCGGCTGCGACGTAATCGTCGATGATCCCGTCGAAATTACCGTTGGTGAAAAAGACCACGAGTCGGATCCGCGCCGGAGTCCCGTCGAGCGTGTGGATTTTCAGGAGTTCCGCCAGCGCCCGGTTGGTCGGGGCAAAACGCGCGCCGACGCCCTGCGCCTCGAGCTGCTGCACCACCGCTTCGGGATCGAAGCGCTCGTCCGCCGGAATCTTGTCGGCCCGACTCACGGCCCCGAGATAAACCTCATCCGCCATCGCCAGGGCACGGCAAAAACCGGCCTGCATAACCTTGGTCCGCGCTGTATTGCTGCGAGCCTCAAAGACCGCGGTCAGTACCGCGCCGGGGTAACGCGCGCGCAGCGACTCGAGGGTTTCCGCCAGGGCCGTCGGGTGATGACCAAAATCCTCAATGACGACGGTTTGGGCGGTCCGCAGCCGAATTTCCTGGCGGCGCTTCACGCCGCGAAACCCGGCCAAGGCGGACAGATCCAGCCCCGTCGGACCAGCCGGGTTGAGCGCCAGGCCGGCCGCGGTGGCAGCCATGGCGGCGTTGCGGGCATTGAACAGGCCATGCAGTCCCCAACGCACCTTGGCCCAAGGCGCGCCGCGCCAGGCAAGTTGGAACTCCGCCGCTTCGGGCGTCTCGATGAAATTTGTGATTCGGACGTCGTTGCCCTCAGCCAGTCCGACCCGCACGACCTGCGTCCAACCCATCGCTCCCAAGACGCGGAGGTTGGCATCGTCACCATTCATGACCACGAAGCCGCCCCGCGGCACGATGCGCACAAAGTGAGCAAAGGTGCGCTGCACGTCGGCCAGGTCGCGGAAGATGTCGGCATGATCAAATTCCAGATTATTCAACACGGCCACGTGCGGCGCGTAGTGAATGAACTTGCTGCGCTTGTCGAAGAACGCGCTGTCGTACTCGTCGCCTTCAATGACAAACGGATCCGCCTGACTCCCCAAGTGGGCCCCCACCGGCGGATCTTGCGGCACTCCGCCAATCAGAAAGCCGGGGTCCCGACCTGCCGCGCGGAGGAGAAACGCCGTGAGCGCGGTGGTGGTTGTCTTCCCGTGCGTCCCGGCAATCACGATGTTACGCCGGCGCAGCAGGATCGAGTCGTGCAGCAGCGCCGGCAGGGAAGTGAACGGCCGGGCGCGGGTATCAAGCAGCCACTCGACCTCGGGATTACCGCGCGACATGGCGTTGCCGATAACGACGAGGTCGGGATTCAACCGTTCTAAGCGGGCAGCGTCATAGCCCTCGTGCAGCGTGATGCCCGCGGCGGCGAGCACGGTGCTCATCGGGGGATAGACCCCCGTGTCGGCGCCGAGCACCTCGTGCCCGGCGGCCCGCGCCAACAGCGCCGCGTTGCCCATCGCCGTGCCGCAAATTCCCATGAAGTAGATTTTCATTTCCGCTTGTTCGCGCATCGTGGGAACCGGCGGGCCGGCGGCGAGCGTGGAATTACAGGTCAGAGCCTTCCAAAAAAACCGGCGCGCACGCACGAAAGCGGGTCAACCGCCCCCGATATTTCAGGTGATTTCATGGCGGGGGCCTTTTCTTCTCGCGGATTTCGCACTCCGCGTGTTTCCAAACGGGGCAACCCGTCGTCATACCCCCCGCGATGTCTACTCCCGAGAAATCCAAACGTTGGCTCAAGATTATCCTGCGCACCGTAATCATCCTCGCCGTCCTGGTCGGCGCCGGTTGGGGCATCCGCCTCGTCTGGAAGCAGGTGGGCCCGGGGTTGTTCGGCAACAAGCGGGAGGAGAAAATTCCGACCACCAAGGTGCGCATCGCGAACATCGCCGAGGAGATCATCGCCGTCGGGCGGCTGCGCGCGGTTTTTTCCACCGAGCTCCGGTCGGAAGTCAACGGCCGGATCGTCAAAATTTCCGCGGTCGACGGCCAGAAGGTCACCCGCGACCAAGAAATCGTACAATTGGACCAACAAGATCTCCTGACTCAGATTCAGGAGGCAGAACGCACCATCGAGGCCACCAAACTTAAGGTCGAACGGGCCAAGAAGGATCATACGCGCTTGGTCGGCCTGCAGACCAGCGGCGTGGTTACGATCAAGGACTTCGAGGACTCCCGCATCACCCTGTCGCTCGCCGAAAATGACGCCGCTATCGCGGAGGCCCGGGCCGCGAATTTTCGTGATCGCCTCACCAAAACCATCATCCGCGCCCCACACGACGGCACCTTGCTGCTTCGCGACCTAACGGAGGGGCAGGTCATCACCGGGGCCGCCGCCCAGAGTGGCGGCACCCTGCTCGGCGAGGTCGCCGATCTCTCGCAGTTGATGGTCCGGACCAACATCAATGAAATCGACGTCGCCCGGCTCAAGGTGACCGACAAGGCGCGCATCCGCGTGGATTCGATGCGAAACGTCCAGATGGACGGTGTCGTCAAGCGCATCGCCACCAGCGCGCTGGAGAGCAGCGTTGATCGTACCCGCGTATTTCCCGTCGACGTGATTCTGGAGGAGCCCGACGAGCGCCTCCGCCCTGGCATGTCGGCCACGGTCATGTTTACCTTGGCCCGCGCCGAAGACGCCGTCGCCGTGGCGCTGTCCGCCGTCTTCTCCACCGCCGAATCCGTGCGTTACGTCTTCCTCAAAAAGGGGGAAGGCTTTGCGGTACACACCATCGATATTGGCATCGCCGATACGCGCTACGCCCAAATTTTGACCGGTTTGGAAGTCGGAGCGGAAGTCGCCCGCATCCGTCCACTGGAGTTCGAAGGTGAAGTACCGGTGGGCCCAGCCGCGATCACAACCAAGGGCAGCGTCAAGGCCGACGCCACCGCCAAGGGCTCCAACGCTGACCCCACTACGCCCGCTCCTCCACGCCCCGCCGGTGGGCGTCGCTCCGACGGTAGCAAGTAATTCTTCCCATGAGGTTACTCCTGATGGGAATCGCCAGCGGCGCCCGCGAGGTCCTCGCGCACAAGCTCCGCTCGTTTCTAACTCTCTTCGGCATCGTCCTCGGCGCCGCGGCGCTCGTCGGCATGCTGGGCGTCGTCAAGGGACTCCTCCGCGGCTGGGAAGTCATGATTTACGAGACCGGGGGCATCGAACGCATCAGCGTGATGACCCGTACCGCCCCCGAAAGCCAAAGGGAACGTGCGCCCATCTCCCCCGGCCGGACCTTAAACGACGTCGAGGCCATTCTCGCGGCCGTCCCCCTCGCCCGTCGCGTCACCGCTGAAGTCTATGCGCCTGCCAGTTCCCGCGTTTATTACGCCGGCCGCGCCCTCGGCCCGTCGGTCCGCGGCGTGATGCCAGCGTCATTTATCATGGACCGCTTTGAGGTGGCCGACGGGCGTCTGATCGGCGAACTCGACCTCGAGTTGCAAACCCAAGTGGTCGTGCTCGGGTCCGCCATCGCCGAATACCTGTTCCCCCGTGGCATCGACCCGGTCGGCCGCGTCGTCACGATCAACGGCCAGCCGTTTACCACCGTCGGCGTCCTGAAAGAGTATCAATTTGCCATGGGCGGCGGCCGCTTTAACTCCAAGAACTCCGCCGTCTTCATCCCTCTGACAACCGCGCAAACGCTGTTCCGATTGGACGAAAACGTCGACGTCTTGAATATCCAACTGGCCGACATCGCGGACATGCCGCAAGCCTTGGAACAGATTTCAAACGTGCTCACGATCACGCACCGGGGCATCATGGATACCCGCCTCGAGACCCGCGAAGATCTCCTGCAGCGTTTCGAGGAAACGCGTAACAGCTACGTTTACTCGCTCGGTGGCGTGGCCGCGATCGGCCTGATCGTCGGCGGTATCGGCATCATGAACGTGATGCTCGCATCCATCAGCGAACGCGTGCGCGAGATCGGCGTGCGCCGCGCCCTCGGGGCCAAACGCACCGACATCCTCGTCCAGATTCTCGCGGAGTCCCTCACCATCGCCGTCGCCGGCGGCATCGTCGGTATGATCGCCAGCATCGGTTTGATCAAAGTCCTGCAACAAGTCGTCGTGGCGGCCAACCGGCCCGAGCTTTCCCCGGCGGCCCTGATGGTCGGCGTCCTCTTCAGCGGTCTGGTCGGCGTACTGGCGGGACTCTACCCTGCCATCCGCGCCTCGCGACTGAGCCCGGTCGAAGCGTTGCGTACGGATTGAACCGGCGCATCTCCGAGCAAGTCCGAAACGCTCGTCTGCGCGGAGAAGCCGCGCCCGCGCCGCTCACGCCAGGTTCACCGGATCCACATCCAGCACCTGCGTAATATCGTCCGGCCAGGCAAACTCGGCGCGCAGTTTCATCAAGTCCGGCACGATTTTCGTAATCGAAGCGGTGAAGTACCACACCTGCCAGCGATACTCATCCTTGATCTTCTCGATGGGCGACGGTGAGGGTCCGCGCAACTCCACGCGCTCGCCCAAGGTCTTCTCGACCAGCCGCGCCCATTGCTCGGTGAAGAATTTTAGTTTTTCCGGATTCTTGCCGCGAAACAAATGCTGGATCAGATGGCGGTAAGGCGGATAGCGGAACTCTTTCCGCACCTTCAACTCAGCCGCGGCGAAGCCCGCATAGTCGGCGTGGCGGGAGAATTGGATCGCTTCGGCCTGCGGGGTGAAGGTCTGCACAATCACCTCGCCTGCACGGTCGCCCCGCCCGGCGCGCCCCGCCACCTGCACGAGGAGCTGAAAAGTGCGTTCGTTGGCGCGAAAATCCGGCACGTGCATCGAGATGTCCGCGTCCACCAAACCGACGAGCGTCACGTTGGGAAAATCCAGCCCCTTGCCGATCATCTGCGTGCCGACCAAGACATCGATTTTCCCGGCCCGGAACTGCGCGAGCACCTCGCGGAACCGGTTCTTTTTCGACATCGTGTCGGTGTCCATCCGCTCAACCCGCGCCCGCGGCAACACGCGTTTCACCGCCTCCTCGACCCGCTGCGTGCCGAGTCCGCGCCAGCGGATTTCCGGGGTTCCGCACTTGGGGCAGCGCACCGGCGCCGGCCGCTGGTCGCCACAGAGGTGACACCGCAGGGTCTCGTCGGTCCGGTGATACGTCAGGGCGATGCTGCAATGCACGCACTCCTCGACGTGCCCGCACTGCTTGCAGAGCATCGAGGACGAATAGCCCCGGCGGTTGATAAACAGGATCGTCTGCTCGCGCCGCTCCAGACGGTCGTGCATCGCGCGCACGAGCTTGCCGGAAAGCGACGGCAGATTCCGTTGTTTCGCCGCCTCGATCCGGAGGTCGACGATGTCGATGTACGGCAACTTCCGGGAATCGACGCGCTGGGTAAGTTGCAGGAGCCGGTACTTGCCCGACTCTACGTTCGTGAAACTTTCGAGTGAGGGCGTCGCCGAGCCGAGCAGACAAACCGCCCCGGCAATCTTCGCCCGCATCACCGCGACATCGCGGCCGTGGTAGCGCGGGGTCTCGTCCTGCTTGTACGCGGGCTCGTGTTCCTCATCGACGACGACGAGCCGCAGATTCTGCACCGGCGCAAACACCGCCGAGCGGGCGCCTACGACCACGCGCGCCTCCCCGGTCGCGAGCGCCAGCCAGCCGTCGAGCCGTTCCCCCTCGCTGAGATGACTGTGCCACACCACGCAGCGTTGCCCCTGCGCGATCGCCTCCAGACGCGACCGCAACCGCGCTACCGTCTGCGGCGTCAGCGCCACCTCGGGCACGAGGAAAACCACTCCGCCGCCGGACTTGAGGGCCAGGTCGATCGCGCGCAGGTAAACCTCGGTCTTGCCCGAACCGGTGATGCCGTGCAGCAGCGAGACGCCGAATTTATTTTCCGCAAGACGCGCGCCGAGTTCATCCACCGCCGCCTGTTGCTCCGGATTCGCCGCGTGCGGTTGCGCGGCCACGAGCTCGCCGGCGGCATGGTCGTCCCCGTAGGCGATGCGCTCAATCCGCAGACTTTCCTCGCGCACGATGCCGCGTTTCACCAGCGCCGCCGCCACCCCGGCCGTGATCGCCAACCGGTCCAGGACGAGCACCTTCGGCTGCGGTTTGAACTGCTGGACGAGAAAATGATAAAGTTTTCCCTGCTGCGGGGCGCGCTTCTCGACAATCGCCAACTCTTCGTCCGTCATCCGCCGGGCCAAGACGAGCTGTTTTTCCTGCTTCAGGCCGGCGCCGCGCCGGACCGCGGACGGGATCATGGTTTCAATGATGCTGTCGAGGCCACACGCGTAGTAGCGGGCCATCCAACGCGCGAGTTCCAGCAGGTCGGGCGGCAGCGCGGGAAATGGATAAACCACCTGCGCGATCGACTTCAACCGCTCGACCGGAAAGTCCTTGGGCGCGCCGATCTCCCCGACCACGCCGAGCTTCAACGTGTTCACGATCGGCATCCGGACCAACGTCCCAACGGCAACCGACGCCTGCATCGACTCGGGCACGCGGTAGTGGAGCACCTTGTCGAACCCTGCGAGCGGATGGACCCCGACGATCATTGCGCGAATGTCGGCGGCGGGCCCTGTTGGGCGCAATTTATTTCCCGGGCGCCCGATGGGCCCGGGCGTCCATTTGCGTTGGGTCTTTCCGCGCGCTGTCCCCCCGCCGCTCCATCGCCTCAGGCAGATAAGGCTGCCGGCGGGCACGAACACGTTGACAGCTCCACCCGCCGCCAAAATATCGGGGCCGTGAGCAGCCCTGCGTCCCGCGATATTTTCCGGAAATTTCTGACCCGAAAGGGGCTCCGCGCGACCAACCAACGGCTGGCGATTTTCGATGCGGCGCTGGCCCAACCGGAACACTTCACCGCCGAGCAACTACTCGACTACGCCCGTACCATCGACGATTCGGTTTCGCGCGCCACCGTTTACCGCACGCTCCCGATCATGACCGAGAGCGCGCTGTTACGCGAAGTCGATATCGGTTCGGGCGAGAAATTCTACCGGCCCAACCGCGACGGCGACGGCACTCAGGTCGCTCAGGTCGTGTGTCTCGACTGCGACAAAATCTACGAGATCAGCGCGCCGTTCATGTCGTGGTATGGCAGCACGGTTTCATCCAAACTCGGGCTCACTCCGGTCCGCCAGCGTCTGCAGGTTAGCGCGCATTGCAACCGGCTCCGCGACACGGGCACCTGCCCGCGGCGCGGCTGAGGGCAGTCCCCACCTATGTCGAAGCGCAGAGGCCAGGATCCCGACTGGGACATCCGCTTTTACGAATCCGTTCTGCGGCGTGACCCCGGTTACGTCATGGTTTTGGAGCTACTGGGCGGCCTTTACACGCAACAAGGGCGGATCTTGGACGGGCTCAAGGTGGACCGGAGGCTCGTGCGCCTGCAGCCCGACAACGCCACCGCCCGCTACAATCTCGCCTGCAGCTTGGCGTTGCTAAAACGCCAGCGCGACGCCCTGCGCGAGCTGCAGGCCGCGGTGCAACTCGGTTACCGCGATCTGGAGTGGATGGAACAGGACCCCGACCTCGACGGGCTCAAGGACCACCCCGCGTTCCGGGCGCTGGTGAAGGTGTTAAAACCGCAGAGCTGAAAAGCCAGCCGCGCCGCGCTTGGCTTCAAATCAGGGAGGGTTATCGTCATTGGGCCGCTTCGATGCGGAGATCCGTCGCCCACGCGCGATGAGGACAGCGGGTTCCGCCTTTAGACGATTCGATCGTCCAGCGCGTGTTCCCGGCTCGCCCTACTTCGATCCGAACAACTGCTGGAGCACCACGTCGAGATCCTTGCCGCTGGTCCAACCGCCCCGGCGCAGCACGCCAAGGGTCTTGCTCCGTTCGCGGCGCTCCACATCGGCATTCACCTCGATCACACGCGGCTGCTCCGGGGGCAGGCCGACGACCTCGGCGGCACTCAACGGCGTCCAAGCGAACGGAATACCGGTCCAGTTAAAACGAATCTCCCAGCCGCCGAGCAGGCCCGGCGGGACCGGTTTCGTGACGAGTGACGGATAGCGGGTGACGAAGTCGGGGGTCCGGTACGTGGCGATGCGCACCCGCGCGGCCATTTCCATCCGGCTGAAAAATTCCTGCGCGCTCGTCAGGCGGCCGGCCCGGTGCTCGTTGAAAAAATCGAGCGGGTTGACGCCCATCAAATTCAATCCGTTCCACACGCCGTGGTCGTTGCGACTGCCGAATTTTTTGCGGTCATACCACGCTTGAAAATTCTGGGTCACAACCAAACCAACTTCGAAATGCAGGTGGGAGCGATCCACCGGAATCATGTAGCCGCCGGAGCTGTGCCCCATGAGACCGAGCACCTGCTTCGCCGTAAGCTTGTCACCGACCTTCAGGCCCGGTGTGATTTTCGCGAGGTGCGCGTACAGGGTATAAACGGCCGGCACCATCTCGGGATGCTCCAGCACCACATAACGGCCGTAACCGCTGTCGCCCGCGGAACTGCTCACGTGACGCACGACCCCGTTCATCGCCGAGTAGACTTCGTCGGCCGGCTCGCCGCGCCGGTCGCGCGACCGCGGCCGGATGTCGATCCCCTCGTGAAAATGAGTCCCGCCGCTGCGCACGCCGCCGAAACCACCCGACCCTGGATCCCCGGAACCGGCGTGTTGCAGCCATTGGGCGGGCGGCTTGCCTTCCGCCCAGGCGGGGTTCGGCGTCGGCCAAACCAGGGTGAATGATTCCGCCCCCCGCGAAACCGAAAGTATCAGCGTCAGCCCCACAGCCAGACCGCGGCAACCGGATGAAAAGCAGCGCATGATTATTTCCGGGCAAGTTCCTTCTGCAGGGCGACCGAACTCTTCTTCAGGTTTTCCACCAGGGCCGGCAGCTCGGCTTCGGGCAACTCGACAAAGATAAAGACACTGCCGTTGGTGATCACGCCGTCCATGCGCCGCGCGCCGAGCGCAACATTGTCGAGGACGAGGACGACGCGCCGGCCCTGGTGCGTCACCGAGAGCCGGTAAAAATCCCGGGTCGCGGTCGGCGTGAGCTGGAAGAGGAGGCATTGGCCCAGCTCCACCTTCACCAACTCCACGTTCACCACGTCGCCCTCGGTGATCACGGGCTTCGGATTCACGATGAGATTCACGCCGCTCTTCGGCAGGCTGACGGGCGTACCGTCCTGACTCGACGATTCCAGAAAGAAACGCAGCGAAACCGGTTTGTAGTCGCGAGGCTTGGACGCGGAGTGGCAGCCGGACGCAGCGACAAGCCACGCGAGACCGAGCAGGAAAATCAAACCACGGGACAGGGGGCGGTGCATGGGAAAGCGGAGTAAGCTCTGAGGGTTTTAAGGGCCGGCGTCACGCCGTCTCGGCCACCACTTCAAAAGCCGCCATCAACTCGGCGCCCACGGCGTCCGCGACCAAACGCCCCCGGTCCGTTAGCTTCACCTCGTCGCCGCTTCGCACCAGCACGCCACCCGCGGCCAGGGCCGCCAAAGTCTCCTCCACGACCGGCCAAGGGGCGAGCGGCGCCCTCTCTTTCCACGGGGCCAGATCGACGCCCTCGTTCATCCGCAGGCCGAAGATCAGGGCGTCCTCCGCCAACAACGCGGGGGTCAACTCCACGCGGTCCTCGGTGGCGCGTTCCCCCCGAGGGATCCCTTCCAGCCAGCGTCCGAGGTCCGCGATGTTCGCCCCGCGCCAGCCGGCAAACTGCGAGGCCCCGGAAGGACCGAGGCCCACCCACTCGTGCATCCGCCACGTGTTCAGATTGTGCCGGCAGGAATGACCCGGGCGGGCAAAGTTCGAAACTTCATACTGCGCGTACCCCGCGGCGGCGAGTTGCGCCCAGGTCGCCTGATAGAGCGCGGCTTCATGGTCGGCATCCAGTTTGACCCGACCCTGCGAGAGTTTAACCCAGAGCTTCGTATCCTCCTCGAACGTGAGGCAGTACGTCGAAAGGTGATCCGGCGCGAGCGCGACGGCCTCCCGCACATCGGAAGCCCATTGCTCGGCCGACTGTCCGGGCAACGCGAACATCAGGTCCAGGTTGACGCTGGCGAACCCCGCCGCACGCACGCGCTCGTAAGCTCGGAAAATCCGGTCTCGCGTGTGCTGCCGTCCGAGGGCATCGAGCAAATCCGGTTGAAAACTCTGCACGCCCATCGAGATCCGCGTCACCCCCGCGTCCTTTAGCACCTCCAAACGCGATTCAATCACCGAGGTCGGCGCGAGTTCGACGGTCCACTCTTCCGGAGTGCCACCGCAACGCGCCCGCACCATGGCCGCAAGCCGGGCCAGATCCTTCGGGGCCAACATGCCGGGGGTGCCGCCGCCCCAAAAAACCGTCGAGACGGGCCGATCCCATGCCACGAGGTTGGCCTCCCGTTCGATTCCCACGAGGAAATCATCAACCTCGGTTGCGGTCGGTTGCTTTTGATAGAACGCGCAGAAGTCGCAAGTAGACGCGCAGAACGGCACGTGCACATAGATCCCAAGCGGCCCCGGCGCCACAGCTTTAGCTTGCCCTAGGGGTCGGCCGCTCATTACTAACGCGTTTTCCTCGACTGGTTTTCACTACGATTCCAATGCACACCAACCGAATTTCTCCCGCGAGAAAAATCATCCTGGGGCTGACGGCACTGCTCGGTCTTGCCCTGCTCGCCGGCTGCGAAAGCGTCACGCTCACGGACCTCACCCCGAAGTCGATGGCGGAGAATCCATCACACATCTATACGTTCAGCCTGCGCGTTACACCGCGCGCGAGCACGATCTCCGGCGTCGCGCCGCACATCGTCGTCGACGGCCAGAGCCACAACATGAAGAAAAGCCCGCTCGGCGAAGGGGTGTACGATTTCGAGTACCAGCTCCCCGCCGGACGCGACCGCCTCGCCTACTACTACCTCGTCAACTACAACGTCGAGGGCAGCAACGGCATGTCGCAACAGGAGACCTATACCCAGGTTGAGCAGATTCAAATTGTCGGCCGCTACGTGCTCTCGCTCGAGGTCAACCGCGGCCCCGTTGGCGCACGCATCAGCATCCTCGGACGCGGATTCACGAACCAGGATTTGGTCAACTTCAGCGGCACACCGGCGCGCACCGTTTTCGAGTCGCCGAACTCCCTCAGCTTTTTCGTCCCGGCCGTGGAAGCCGGTCGTAATTACCAGATCAAGTTGACGAGCCCCGCCGGGGACTCACCGGTCGGCACGTTCCGAGTGGACACCAGTTCAGTCTCGGTCTCCACCACCAGCCTCAGCCTCCGCACGAGCGAGCGCCAACCCCTGACCTTCACCCTGCCCAATCCGGCACCCGCCGGCGGCACGTTGCTCGACGTCACCACGGACGTTCCGGAAAGCGTGATCATGCCCGAAGTCATCGTCCCCGCCGGACAAAACTCGGTGACCATCGCCGTCGAAGGCGGTCGCCCCGGCAACGGCAATCTTTTCCTGAAGGGCTTTGGCGCCGGCGAGGTTAACGTCACCGTCTCCGTGACCGCCCGCTAGTTCGGGTTCGGCGATTGATTAGCCACGCTCGAGCCTCAGGCCCAAGCGTGGACGCTGGAGCGGTTCCAAGATTTCGGTCGCTGTGATTGAGCCGGAGAGGAGAGCGTGGTCACGTCTGAGGAACACGTTCTCACCCCCTCCGACGCAGCTGCGGAAAACGTCGCCGGCCGTTGGTTCCCTCCAGCGCGCCTAGTCCACCTTTGCAGGGTTCGTCGCCTTGCGCAGCACAACGAAAACCGGCCGGTGATCGCTCGCCCCCCGCACGCCCGGACCGTCGTAGATTTTCGCCGCACCGCCGTCGACGCCAGTCAGCAGCGGCGCCGACACCAAAATGTGATCGACCCGCGAATAAGTCTCCTCGCGGCGAAAGGCGTGGCTCCACGCTTCGCCCCGTGAATCCTCGGCGGCGAGCAACGTGGCAATTTTGGTGGCCCCGCGTTTCTGCAGAAACGCCAGTGCCTTGCTGGTCCGCCCATCGTTACAGTCGCCCAAAATCACGAAGCGGGCCGCGCCCGGGCTCGGAAAGCGACGCAGGATAAGGTCGCGGATCGCCGTCGCCTCCCCGGAACGCCGCGTCGCCGAAAGCGGATCCTCGGCGCGGTCGGTGAAGCGGCTTTTCAGGTGGACGGCAAAACAAGTCACGTCCCCGCTTTCGGTCGTTAAAGTAAACTCCAGCAGCCCTCGCTTCACCCGCTCTTTCTTGCCGAAGTAGGTGAAAACGAGCTCCCGATGCGTGACGACCGAGCGCAAGGGAACGTTGGCGAGCACGGCAACATGGCGGTCGGCATCGGCGGCATCAGCGACTACCGCGTGCGGATAGACGAAGCCCTCGCTCCGCAAATCCCGTTGCAGTTCGGCGAGGTGCGCGGGACTGCCGATTTCCTGCAACACGAGGACATCCGCCGCCAGGCCGCGGATGACTTGCCTTAGCGCTAACTTCTCGGCTTCCGGCTTCGGATAATCCTGTCGATACCCGGCGTCGGTCATGCGGTCGGCAGGACCGTAGTTCTCGACGTTGTAAGTCGCAATTTTGAGCGCTTGCGCCCGCGCATCGGAAGAAAGCCAGCAGGCAATGAAGCCTAGGAAAAGCCCGACCAGACCGAATCTAGCGCCCGAAAGCCGGCATCCGGCGCGCCGCGGCGCCCCGCTGGGAGCGCGAGACCCGCCACGAACCGTCGCAAGGCGCCGGCTTAGCCCTTGGCTAGTGCCGCCTCGCGCTCCACCAGCGTAGGATGAGAATAATAAAAGCCGCTGAACCACGGGTGCGGGGTGAGGTTGCTGAGGTTTTTTTGCGCAAGCTTGCGCAACGCTCCGACCATAGCCGCCGGCCCACCGATGGCTTCGCGGGCAAACGCGTCGGCCTCGTACTCGTATTTGCGCGAAAGCAGGTTCCCGAGCGGCGCGAACCAGAATGTGACGGCTCCACTCAGGAGACCAAAAAGCAGGAAGGACGGAGCCGCCTCGCCCGGCGGAAAGCCGAAGGCCGGATTAAACCACGTGCTGCGGGCCAGCCAGGCGATGGTCGCAAACGCGGCGAGCATCATGACTGCCGACATCGCGAGCATCTTGGGAATGTGTCCGCGGCGGTAATGCCCGATCTCGTGGGCCAGAACTGCTTCGAGTTCCTCGGTGGTCAGCTGCGAAATCAGCGTGTCAAAGAGTACGATGCGCCGGAAGCGCCCGAATCCCGTGAAGTAGGCGTTCGAATGGCCCGAGCGCTTGGATCCGTCGATCACTTCAATGGTCTGGGCCTTGAAACCCGTCCGGTCCGCCAAAGCCATCAGTCGGGTGCGCAGTTCACCCTCGGGCAAGGGCGTGAGTTTATTGAAGAGCGGGAGAATCACTTTGGGATAGAGCACCAGCATCAGGAGTTGAAAACCCAGCATGAGGGCGAAGCCCCAGATCCACCACGTCGGGCCGGCGCGATCGACAACCCAGAGGAGAACCCAGAGCAGCGGAAACCCGATTGCAACCATCAGCAGCACACCCTTCAACTTGTCTGTTACCCACAATCCCGGGGTGCTCTTGTTGAAGCCGAATTTTTGCTCGAGGCGGAACTGCTCCCACCACTCGAACGGCAGCGACGGGAGAGACAGGAGAAGGCCGGCCAACAAGACAAACAGCACCCGCGTCCACAGCGATTCAGCGCCGCCCCACCCCACCACTAGATTAAAGAGCATAGGCAGTACGCCCCCGCACAGCACCAACGCGAGCACGAGGGTATCGAAGATCTCCGTCACCACCCCAAAGCGCGATTTTTCCAGCGTGTACTCGACCGACTTTGCAAAGGTCGCGTCGTCCATAATCGCTGCGGCCGCGGCCGGCGGCGACCCGGCGTGACGGCGCACCTCCCCGCGGTTGAGGGCGGAGAGAAGCAGATCCGCCACAAGGCGTAAGCCGAGCAAGACCGCGGCAAGAGAAAGCACGATGGGCATCCGGCCAATCCATGCGATTGGGCGGGGGCCGCCAGCCCAAAGATGATTTGAAATGAACCGCGCGCGACCCATGTTGAGACTCCGTGGAAGCGCCCAT
>CAIJFT010000243.1 GCA_903820035.1 uncultured Opitutia bacterium | reverse complement strand
GGCCCCGTGACGACCACCAGCCCCTGGTCGAGATGACACAGTTTTTTCAAGGCCTCCGGCAACTTCAGGTCTTCGAAGGAAAGGATCTTGGCGGGGATTTGGCGAAAGACCGCGGCCTGTCCCCAATGGTTGTACAGATAGTTGCCGCGAAATCGCGCCAGGCCCGGAACCTCGTAAGCGAGGTCGAGGTCCTTGCGTTCAAGGAAGTCGGACCAACGTTTGGCGGGGCAGATCTCCTGCAACAAGGTCTCCATCGCCACCGCGCCCACGACCGAATCTCCGATCGGCTGAAGCGAGCCCGAGATGCGGGCCTTGGGCGGGAGGCCGACGGTCAGGTGGAGGTCGGAGCCGCCCTGATCAAGCATCGTGCGCAGCAGTTGGTCGATCGCAGCCATGGGATTCAGCGGGTTTGGGCTTCACGCAGCCGGCCGAGGCGGCGTTTGGTCGAAAGGAAGCGGAGCAGGTCGCCGCCGAAGAGGAGCAGTGCGACGACAAAGACGACCGTGAGCAGGGCGGGCGGCATTTTGAACATGCGCCGTGCGATCACGGCGAGCGTGCAGCAGGCCACGAAAAAAATGCCGTGCCCAATAATGGTGAACCGCGCCTTGCGGTAGTCGGCTTCTGCCTTAGCGAGATCGTTCGCGGTATTCATCCGTTGATTTTGGCGCGCAGCACGCGGTTCGAGATGTTCACCTGGGCGGTGTCCGCGGCGATCTTCCGATCCTGCCAGAGTTTGAAGACCACGTTGTCCATCAAACACATTCCCTCGCGCAGACCCGTTTCCATCGTGTTGCGCAGCCCGGTGGATTTTCCCTCGCGGATCAGGTTTTGCACCGCCGTGTTGCCGACGAGGATTTCGCAGGCGAGCACCAAGCCGCCGTCGACGCCGGGCAGGAGGCGCTGGCAAACGATGCCGCGCAAACTCTCGGCGACGCTGGCGCGGATCTGCGTCTGCTGGGAAGGAGGAAAGACATCAAGCAGGCGGTTGAGCGTCGTGGCCGCGTCGCTCGTATGCATGGTGCCGATTACCAAGTGACCGGTCTCCGAGGCGCTGATCGCCATCTCGATCGTCTCGAGGTCGCGCAATTCGCCGATGACGATGATATCGGGATCCTCGCGCAGGGCCCCCTTGAGCGCCGTGGCGAACGAGCGGGTATGCGGGCCGACCTCGCGTTGGGTGACGTTGCAACCCTTGGCGGGCTGCACGACCTCAATGGGGTCCTCGACGGTGATGATATGGTCGGTCCGCGACTCGTTCAGATAGGACACCATCGAGGCGAGCGTGGTCGTTTTCCCCGAGCCGACAGGGCCGGTGATGAGGATGAGCCCATTGTGGTACGATAGCATCTTCCGGAGGGTCTCCAAATGCTGCGCGTAGCCGAGTGCTTCGAGGGAACGGGTCTCGGCCGGGACCATTCGGTACGCGCCGGCGGCCCCGTTCTTGTGCTGCATGAGGTTCACGCGGTACCGCTCGCCGGCGCCCAGGGCGAGGGCGTAGTCGTAGTCGTGCCGCTCCAGGAAGATCCGCCGCTGACCCTCGGAGAGCAAAACGGTGTTGAGCCGTAACGCGTCTTCCGCGGTCAGGACGTAGTCTGAAATGAAAGTCAGCGTGCGGTTCTGGCGCACGAACGGCCGCGCGCCGGTGGAGAGATGGAGGTCGCTGGCACCGGTTGCAGCGGTGCTGCGGAGCAGGCGGCGCAGGGCGGCGGCGAGCTCGGTGTCCTCGAGCGCAAAACATGTTTCAAAACTAAAAGTGGCAGGCCCGAGTTCCGCCGTCGCGCTTCCGGTGCGCGGTGCGGCGGGTTTCAAGCCGGAGGCGAACGGTGGAACGGTCGGGACGGGCGGACCGCTCTGGCCGTGCGTGAGGGCGAGGCCGGCGATCTGCTCAAGCCTCTCCACCTCGGTGATGATGCCAGAGTCGATCAGATCCTGTGCGAACTCGACCAAATCGGTGGCGGCGCCGACCTTCGCACGCACCTCGGTCGCCTGGGCGCGCGTTAGCAGGCCGTGTTCGAGGGCAAGGCGGATGAGCCAGCGGGTGTCGTTGTTCATGCGCGGCGGATGGGGTGGAGAAAGCGTTGGCCTTGGCGAACACTCAAGCCAAGGGATAAGCGACGGTGCGGATGTCGTGAGGTTTACACATTCATGGCAGCGGGCGCGGGCGTTTGCGTTAAGCGGCCCGGCTGGCCGGAACGGCGGCGTCACCATGAGGACAATACCTCCTGCCGTCGTCGTCGGACGCGAAACTGGACGCAGATTCGATCAGGCGGTGTACGTCCCGGGGATGGACGCGAGCTTCAAGGTGTACCCCTCGGGCGCGGCTAATTCGCGGTCGTTGCCGGCGGTCGGATGCCGGAATGTGGCCGAGACCAGACCGAGTGCGTCCGCTGGCTTCGGGTAACGTGGCTGACTCCAGGTGTTCAGGCCGAGGTGATGGTGGTAGCCGTCGGCCGCGAGAAAGGCCGCGCCTGGCAACAAATCCTGCATGACGTTCACCCCGAGTTCGGCCTCATAGAATGCCCGGCTGCGCGCTAGGTCCGTCACCCGCAGGTGGAGATGACCCCAGCGAGATTCGGCGAGGGGGTTGGGGCGGACCGATCCGCTGGCGGCGACCAGTTCGCGCACCCCAAGCGACCGGGTAAACATGGCGAGTTTGCCGTTTTCCCGCGGCCAGTCTGCCCGGGGCCGATCCGCGTAGAACTCCAGACCGTTCCCGTCGGGGTCTGACAGGTAGACGGCCTCACTGACTCCGTGGTCGGCAAACCCGTCAAATTCGACTCCGGTCGCAGCTGCGAACTGTAGCCATCGACCCAATGCGCCGCGGTCCGGCAGGAGCACGGCCCCGTGGAACAGACCCGCCGCCTCCGGTCCGGTCGCAACGG
>CAIJFT010000242.1 GCA_903820035.1 uncultured Opitutia bacterium | reverse complement strand
GTCGTAGAGCTCTTCGGCCGGCCGGCGGTCGAGCGCCAACGCACGGAACGGCGCGAGGTCCGCGCGATGGCCGCCGGTCACCAGCAGATCTTTCAGGGGCGAGAGGTCGACATCACCGTAGGGTCCGACCGAATGGTACAACTCAGGATCACCCGCGGGCCACCGATCGGGGCGCAGATTCCAGAGATAGAGAAAGTCCTTCGTCCGGATGCCGCGTACCGGATAACTCAAGTCGCCGCGGCGGACATTGGCGTGACGCTCCCGCTCCAGAAATACCGCGTCGCGCGGGGTGGTACCGGGCTTGCCCAGAACGAGGTCGGCGAAGCTGCGCCCGGTCATGCCGGGCAGCACGGGCAATCCGGCCAGCTCGAGAAAGGTCGGTGCGAGATCGGTGAGGCTGATAAATTCCTCGAGGGTGCGGCCGGCCGCGAGCCGGCGGCCCCAACGCACGGCAAACGGTACGCGTGAGCCGGTATCGTAACAGTTTCCAAGCCCGCGGGGCATTTGCCAACCGTTGTCACTCGTGTAGACCACGATCGTGTCCTCGAGCAGGCCGAGCTTTTCGAGGCGCGCGATCTCTTCGCCGATCGCCTGGTCCATGCGTTTCACGCCGCCATAGTAACCCATGAGCGTGGAGCGCGTCGCCGGATCGTCGGGAAACTGCGGTGGCACGACGAGCTTCGAGGGATCGAGTCCGGCGAGACCCTCGGCGTCGTAACGCCAGCGGTGGCGCGCCGTATCCGTGTTGCCCAGCCAGAAAAAAAACGGCTTCGTCGAGTCGCGCTGCTTGAGAAACGTCTCGAAGTCGCGGTGCTCGCGGCCGATCGGGTTTTCCTTCCAGCCGGAGATTTGGT
Organism: uncultured Opitutia bacterium; assembly: GCA_903820035.1. Classification (GTDB taxonomy): domain Bacteria; phylum Verrucomicrobiota; class Verrucomicrobiia; order Opitutales; family Opitutaceae; genus ER46. Next base: position 667 of record CAIJFT010000242.1, on the reverse strand, counting down.
GATTGCCCGGACTCCAACCCTTGCCGGTGAAGCCCACATCGTACCCGCCCTCGCGCAGCTGCTCGGTAAACACGCGGTTGGCCCGGTCGAATTTGCTCCACAGGCTCGCCGCGTCGGCCAGTTGATGCGCGGCCCTGCCGGTGAGGATGCACGAGCGGGTCGGCGAACACGACGGGACGGGGCAAAACGTTTGGTTGAACAGCACGCCCTCGCGCGCGATGCGGTCGAAGGCCGGCGTGACCGCCATCGGGTCGCCGAGTACGCCGGCGTGCGGCCAAGCCCAGTTGTCGCCGACGGCGAAGAGGATGTTCGGCCGCCGGTCCTGCCCGCGCGTGGGGACAACGCCGGCCAGCAGAACGAACGCCACCACGAGGAGAGTCGGCAGTTTACGCATGGGGAAGGGATTCACGATGCCGGCCCGCAACCCCGCCTCAAGCCACGAAACACCCCGGACCGCGGCGACACACCACACGGCCAAGACCCTTCGGACTGGCGGGGTGATTCGGTCCGGGAACGAAACCCGATGCCGGCATCGGGTTTCACCACCCCCTGGATTTTATTTTATCCGCCACCGCCCACGCCGGCTCAATCGCTCCGCTTAGAACGTGCCCTTCACGCCCAGCGTCCACAACGCGCCGTATTCCACGTACTGGATCAGACGGGCATT
>CAIJFT010000241.1 GCA_903820035.1 uncultured Opitutia bacterium | reverse complement strand
GCACCCGTAGCTCAATTGGATAGAGCATCTGACTACGGATCAGAAGGTTTGGGGTTCGACTCCCTACGGGTGCGCCACTTTTTCCCTCGCGGAAGCTAGCCTGGGAATTCTCCCCGCGCCAGAGCGGGCGCCTCCCGAAAACAGGGTAGGGGCCGCGTCCGAAACGAGCATCCGACCCGAAAATTGCCGGCAATAGGCAACAGGCGTGACGGTATCGGCTACACCCCGAAGAATGTTTCGAACGTCGAGGCCTCGGTGCGGGTGCGATTCGGCGCTGCAGGTGTAAGTCACACGCACGGGGATCGGGTCGGCAGCGGATGGAGCGAAGCGTGGTGTCGCGTCGGCGAAAGCCCTCGGGGTGGATGCCGTTCTCGGAGGTTCGAACCTCCGCCGCGATTCCGGTGACGCAAGGGACCCACGTTTTGGCGGCGCGGGGTGACCAACTTTTTCTACCAGCGGAAACGCTCCGCTGGTTTGTTGCACACCTTGCCCCCCGAAGGTGGGCTAGTGGAGGCAGCGGCATCCTTGCGCACGTGACCCCAGAATTGCCTCCTCGCAGGGGCGAATCAGCTTCTCGCGCTGAGGGGGCGGTGCGTTCGGCCGGCAGATTTTGTCAGCGAGTGGAATCGGCTGCGCAAAATAGGTTGCCCGGCTGAGGCGGCGAAAAGAAGGTGGCCGAGATGGACCCGCGAGATCCCCGCACCCGTGGTGATTGCCCCCGACTCGCGTGGCGTCGATCAGTGAATTTTGCGTTGTCGCGCCAGCGCGAGGTTACGGGCTAGCCGTAACAAACCATGGCGCTCTTCACCTATCTCCGAGAACACCTGCTCGATAGCCTGGTGGTCTTGGCGTATCTGTCCCTTGTCCTCTATCTCGGCCGCGCCGGGAACAAATCCACGGGTGACCAGGAGGGTTTCTTCCTCGCAAACCGCTCGCTCGGCAAACTCTACCAGTTCTTTCTGAACTTCGGCCAGTCGACGGATCCGCAGGGCGCCGTCAGCACCGCGAGCATCGTCTACCAACAAGGCGCTTCGGGCGTGTGGCTGATGCTGCAGACGCTGTTCATGAATCCCTACTATTGGTTCATGAATCTCTGGTTCCGGCGGGCGCGGCTCGTCACGGTCGCGGACTTGTTCGAGGACCGCCTCGCCAGCCGCTCGCTCGCGGTCTTCTACGCGATGTTCCAGATTTTCACGGCGGTGGTGATCGTGAAGGGATTTTCGAATTTCATCGCGTACAAGATCACGGCTTCACTGGTCGTGAAATCGGAGGCGGCTTGGTCGCCGGCCGAACGGCAATCGGTTGCCGACCATCGGGAAATGAAGCGGCTCGAGCACGACCACAAGCAGGCGCCGCTCGCGCCCGCGGCGCGGGCTCGGCTCGACGTGCTGCACGATGCGGATGCGCGCGGCACGCTCCACAGCTTCATCACCGTGCTCGACCCGCTGCCGTTCTACTTCGCGTATGTTTCCTTTCTCGGGCTCTACATCATCCTCGGCGGCATGTCGGCCACGGCGCGCAACGAGGCGCTGCAAGGCAGTCTCATGCTTGTTTTCTCGGTCCTGCTGATCCCGGTTGGACTGTCGGCCATCGGCGGCTGGCACCAGCTTTCGGTCAAGGTACCGCCGGCAATGTTCGACTTGTTTGGCAGCGCAGCCTCGCAGGTCACGGGCCTGACCCTCGGTGCGATTCTATTTGTGAGTATTGTCCAGGCGCAGGCGAACATCAACAACATGAGCGTTGCCGGCTCCGCCAAGAATGAATTCGCCGCGCGTTTCGGCGCGGTGTCCGGAACCTATGCCAAGCGCGTGATGATCACGCTGTGGGCTTTCACGGGCTTGATCGCGGTCGCGCTATTCCACGGGACGGAGGCGCTCTCGGATCCGGACACGACGTGGGGCACGATGTCGCGGCAACTGCTCGGCCCCGGTTTTCTCGGGCTAATGCTCGCCGGCGTGCTCGCGGGCAACATGTCAACCGGCGCGGCGCACACCATGTCGATCTCGGGCTTGTTCGTGCGCAACGTCCACCATTACCGGCGCCGCGACTTGTCCGAGCGCCAGGCGGTCACGGCGGGCCGTTGGGCGATCGTCGTGGCCCTAGCCGTGAGCATCTGGTCCGCAACCTGGATGACGAGTGCGTTCTCGGTGACGCAACTTTTCCTCCTGATGAACGTGCCGTTCGGCGCCGCTATCCTCATGATCTTTCTCTGGCGACGGTTGAACGCCGCCGGGGTCTGGAGCGCCGTGATCATGTCGGCACTGCTCACGTTGCTCATTCCGTTCCTGGTGCCCCGCGTGACCGCGCTGGCCCAGCGGCCTGCGCTCCTGCAAATGGCCGCCTCCCCGCAGAGCGGCCGCCCGGAACCGGTTTTCTTTGAGTCGGCGGTGCACGCGAGGGCCGACGACATGAACAGCCCGCTCGAGGGCCGCGGACGGTTTCATGCCGAACTCTACCTGTTGCATTTGGGCGGTTGCGATCTCGTGTCGTGGCCGGCGAGTGTGCGCTTCGCGGCACGATTCTTCATGTCGGGACTGTTGCCCTTCTTCTTTTTGATCGGGGTGAGCCTTTGCACGCGCGCGCCGCCGCCGGAAGTCGTGGCGCGATTTTACGGCAAGATGAAGACGCCGGTCGGCCCCACGCCTGAACTCGAGGCGGCGGGGATGGCGGAAACGGCGCGAGATCCCGCCCGCTTCGACCATACGAAACTTTTCCCAGGCTCAGATTGGGAGCTGACCAAGTGGAATCGCGAAGACATCCTCGGCTTCGTCGCCTGTTGCGCCGTGTCGGGCGCGATTCTGGGGGTGTTCATGCTGGTCCTCCGTGCCGTGGCCCGGGGCTGAGACGATGAATCGCCGCCCGGAGACGACGTGGTCGTTGCTGCATCCGCGTAAACCGGAACCGGCCTTCCTGCGCGCCGTGATCGCCGCGGCGGCCGACTACCAGGTGGATAGTTTCGAACTCTGCGGCGAGGCGCACCGGTCGAGCGGGGGCATCGATGGCGCGATTCATTTCCGGGACTATCCCGGCGCCAGTGCGACCATTGACGTCGCGGCCGCCGACGCCAACGCCAACGGACTACGTGAGTGCATCGAACTCGCGCATGCCTCCGGCCGTCCGGTCTACTACTGGCACCGTGAGGTCATGGTGCCCCGCGCCGTGGTCGAGCGCGTGCCGGGGTTGCTCGACGGAAACGGCGAGTTCGACCTGCTCGGCGCGGCGTACCACGCCCTGCTGCGCTCCAAAGTGAGCGAGTTCTTTGATCGGGTGCCGCAACTGGACGGCCTCGTACTCACGCTCACGGAATCGGACTACTCGGTCATCCATAATTCGAATCCGCGCCGCTACCCCCCGACCGAAGTCGTGAAGGCGGTCGTCAGCACGTTCGCCGGCGAACTCCAGCGGCGCGGAAAGCGCTTTGTGCTGCGGAGCTTCGGCTCCATCGCGCAGGACTACGAGGACATCCTGGCTGGTGCCGCCGCGGTGGACGGGCAGTTCGATTTCGAAATTGAAACGAAGATCACGCCCTATGACTTCAGTCCGTTTCTCCCGCTCAATCCGTATTTGCGCCGCGCCGGCCGGGCGCAGCTCTCGGCCGAATACGATTCGATCGGCGAATTCCTCGGCGCCGGCTACCTGCCCGCGCCCGATCCGGCGCGGGTGGTCGCATGCGTCCGCTACGCGCAGCGCCAAGGGGTCGATCGTCATGTGATCCGGGTGGACCGCATCGGTCACGCGACGTTTACATCGGCGCAGGCGATTAACCTGCTCGCCTTCGATCGCGCGATTCGCGATCCGGCGGTTACGGCCGATGCGATCTGGCGCGAGTGGGCCGGCGCGCACTGGCCCGATTGCCCCGGCGCGATGAGCGCTGCCATGGGCGCGGGAATCGACGTGGTGAAGAAGACGCACTTCATCGACGGGCACGTGATTTTCCACGCGTTCGCGATCGATCCCACGCTGAAGTGGATCAAGGCGTCGGGAATCCTCTCGACGTTTGCGCCGGGCGAAAGCCTGCACCGGCACGACGGCATGTGGGGCATCGACGCGGGCAAGCATGCGCCGAGCCGCGAGGGCCTGCTGCGCGAGAAAGACGAAGCGGTTGACTTGGCGGACGTCGGGCTGCGGGCGGTGGAGGCGCTGCGGTCGCGCCTGCCCGGAGGGGAGTTTCGGGTCGCGGAAACCGCTTGGCGCAACGCGACGGTGGTCACGCGTTTAATTCGGGCGTGGTGCCGCTGTGTCAGCGCGTATGGCGAGGACCTGGCGGCCGGGCGGGGGGAGCATTCGGCGCTCAACCGTGCGATCGAGGGTGCGGCGGCTGATTTCGGCCCGGTGGTGGTGGGGGCGCCAGCCAGCGTTCCGGGCGCGACGAGTGACGGCGAATATGGTGGCCGCGAGCGCGGCGACGGCGGCATTGCCGAGGCCTACGCGCGGCCGTTGTGGGAGATTATTCAAACCTTGCCCGCTGAATTCGAGGGCGAGTGGGCGGAGCGTACCGCGTGGCGCGCCCGGCCGGGGCTGATCGACTGCGTCGTGTGCGGCGGAATCGCGGATGATTTTCGCGTGCGGCGCTACATGCACGCGAGCCACGCGCAGCTGATCCACGGCCGGCCGGCGCGGGCGGCGGGCAATCGCGTATTCCCGAATGGTTTCATCGAATGCGAACTCGCCACGCCGCGCGATTGCGGGTTTCGCCTCGTGGTGAAAGGCGACGCAGGAAGCTCCCGCGGTTTCCGAATGACGGTTGATGGCGTGAGTCGCGACGCAACCCTCGGCGAGGATGGATGCCACGAGTTGCTCGTTAGTGCCGCGGCCGGGAACTCCGTGCTCGTGCGCATCGAAAAAGCGGACGCAGACTATCCGTGGTTTTTCGGCATCGCGACCCTTGCCGGCCTGGATTTGCCGATACGGTCCAATCTATCCTCGTGAATCGATCCCCACAGCTCCCGCGCCACCTTGGGCGCGGCCACCACGCAACGAATTTAGCCGCGCCCGCAACGGCGCGGAACCAGCTGCGCCTGACCGCTCTGTTTCTCGCGTGCGCCGCAGCGCTTTTCGCGGCGGAAGCAGCCGATATTCCATTTCCGCTGCCGCCGGGCCGGATCGAGATCGTACCGAGCTTCGAAGCGTGCAGCTATTACTTTCGGCCGGAGACCGCGGCGGACCGCTACGTCGTGCAGTTCCGTCGCCTGGGCGAGCAGCAATGGCAGCGAGCGTTCGACCCGGTGACGGACAAGCCGGCGGGCATCTGGAAAGGGAGTGTCTTCGATCTGGCGGAGGGCGCTTCATTCCAGCTGCGCGTCCTGACGCCGCCGGGGGCCGAAGTCATCCGCCCGACGGAGTTTCGCACGTGGTCGAGCCGCCCGCCGATCGCGAAGACGATTGATCTCAGCAGGCTGCCGAATCTGGCGGACGGCCTGGTAATTTCCGAGCAAGGCTCAGCGGACGGGTGGATCAAATACACCGCGCCGCCGGGCTGGCGGTTTGAGCGAAAATTAGACCTCAACGATTCGCAGAGCGCGGCGATTTCGTTTCGCGGCGCGCGCTACGTCATTTTGGAAAACGTGACGGTGGTCGGCGGCGCGCGGCATGGCTTGCTCATCGACGACTCTGACGCGGTCCGGATTTCGAACTGCGACATTTCCGGATGGGGACGGCCGGGCGTGCAACTGTTCACGAATACCGGCACGCGCGGCAAGTATGCCGACGCGAAAGGGGAGACGATCAACTACGACGCGGGTGTTTCCATCAACCGGAGCGCGCGCACGGTGGTCGAGCGGTGCTATATTCACGATCCGCGGTCTCGTGCCAACTCGTGGATGTTTTCGCATCCCGCCGGCCCGACCGCGATGCACGTGAACAATAGCCGCGGCGGCACGGTGGTACGGTGGAACGATTTTGTCGGCAGTGATGAACACCGGTGGAACGACGTGATCGAATCGAGCCACAACGGTTCGGCCGAGGGAGGATTTTTCCGCGACAGCGACATCAGCGGCAACTTCCTCGCGTTTGGCAACGACGACGGCGTCGAGCTCGAAGGGGGCGGGATGAACGTGCGTTTTTATCGCAACAAGATCGAGGGCACCGCGTGCAGCATCAGCACCGCCGCGTGCGTGCTGGGGCCGCAGTTTGTCTTTGGCAACCTCGTGACGAATCCGGGGGACGAGGCCGGGCTGGCGCTGTGGTTTTTCAAGAACAGTCACGGGGTGGCGCAGAGCGGGAAGCGGCACTTCATCAACAATACGCTGTACGCCCCGGGTCACCCTCCGGGCGCCTATGGCGCCTATGGGAAGCCGATCGGCGACGGGCGCCTTGGCTTCATGCGCAACAATGTCTTCGTGTGCGGCGAGACGCGGTTACCGGGCGAGTGGGCGAAGCGTGACGACTTCGACTCCGATTTGTTCTGGGCCGGCCCGACTGCCGCGACGGCGGTGGGCTTTCTCGAGGTCTTTCGCACGTTCGGACAGGAGAGGAATGGCTTGGCCTTCGATCCGCAGTTCGTGAATCCCGCGCGCGCGGATTTTCATCTCGCCGCCGGCAGCCTGGCGCGCGGGAAGGGTGCCGGCGTCGCGAACCTGGCGGCGCCCGGCGCGAACCTCGGCGCGTTTTCCGACGACTCGACCGAGGTGCCTTTTCGGCCGCTGGCGCTTGTCGCGGCGCCGCGGGAATTGAATTTCACGGCTCCGACCCAAGCCGCCCGCATGCAGGTGACGTTGAGCTTGCCGGCGACGGCGCAGGAGTCGGTGCCGTTCGAGATCCGGCAGAACAAGGTATTCACGTGGTTTAAGGTCACGCCCGCTGCAGGCAAAGTCGCCCCGGGAGAGAAGCTGACGCTGGAGGTGACGGTGGATCCGGCGGTATTGCGCGGGCGACCGCGGTTCAAAGGGGCCTTTCTGGTGCGCACCCCGGCGGGTTTATCGCGACCGGTATCGGTGTATGCCACGGCGGATTTTCAGGAAGACCTGCGACCCGGCGCGGCGCGTGATGCGGTTTACCTCGCCGCGACCACACCGGAGGTCGGCGCGAAATTCACGCTCGCCCGCGCCGGCGCGTACTCCCTGCTGGCGCGAGCAGCGGTGAAGGGCGACGTGATGCGGCGGCGGAACTTCGAGGTCGCACTCGATGGGGTCGCAGCGCCCGCCGGCATTTCGATCAACACCGACTACCAATGGAACACGGGGGCGACGAACTCCCGCGTGATTTTCCTGCACGCGCTCGGCGAGTTGCAGGCCGGCGAGCATCGCCTTCACGTGCGGCTGGCGAACGGCGAACTCGACGTGACGGAGTATATCGTGACGGACAATCCGGCGGTGTTCTTCATCGACGATTGGCAGAAGGAGCGGAAATGACGTGAAACGCGTCTGCTTCAGTTTCTTCGCGGTGTTGTTGGTCGCGGCAACCGCGGCCGCCGCGTTGCCGGCGCCACGCCCGGAAAGTCGCAATGGCGAGTTTCAGTTTCGTTTCGACTTCGACAATTTGGGTGTCGACGGCAAACCGGCGCATGCGGCGTCGGCCTATCTCTGGATTCCGCCGTCGGCCCAGAAGGTGCGCGGCCTCGTCGTTACGCAGCAGAACGTCGGCGAGCAGCCGTTCGTTGAACACCCGGCCATCCGCGAGGCCTGCGCGGAAAATGATCTCGCGATCGTGTGGTGCTGCCCGCCCATCGATCTCCGGTTCGAGGCAGGCCGCGAGGCGGCGGTGACGTTGTTTGAGGAAGTGCTGCAAAGGCTCGGGGCGATTTCCGGCTACCCGGAAATCGGCGCCGCCCCGTGGATTACATTCGGCCATTCGACGACGGCGACGTTTGCCCGCAATCTCGCCGAGGCGCGACCCGCGCGCACCATCGCGATTCTTTCCGCGAAAGGCGGCATCATGCTGCCCATCGCCGGCTCGATTCCCGGCGTATATTCCGGCGGGCATTATCCCGAGTGGCGGCAGCCGGCGCATGACTGGACGAGCCACGGTCACTCGTTGCCCGGGCTGAAGAAGATCCGGGAAGCGCTGCGGGAGCGCTGGCGGCCGGTGTCGTATGTCGAAGAGTTCGGCGGCGGTCACTTCGACTACACGCCGCGTTACCTCGAGTTTCTCGCGAACTACATCGACAAGGCGGTGCGCTACCGCCTCCAGGCGGACGGCTCAGTCCGCGCGATCCGCGACGACGAAGGCTGCGTGATCGACGTGCGCCCGCCGCTTCCGACGGCGCCGCTCACCATCACACCGCTCGCCGAGGCGAAGGGCTCCCTGCGTGACGCACCATGGTTTTTCGATCGGGAACTGGCGGAGGAGGCCGTGGCACTCCTGGATAACGGCCATTGGGAGCGGGCGAATCAAATCGTGGCGTTTGCAAACCTTGACGGAACGGCGGCGGTATTTTCGCGATCGGGCATCGCTGATCCGGTGCCGTGCGAATTTGACGACGACGGGGTCACGATCAGGCGCATCGAGACGACCTTCCTCGGCCGGCTGCCGGATAACTTCACGCAGGCGGGTATGCGGCTCACCCATGCGACGAGCGGGCTGCGGACGATTGAACGCATTTCAGGGGTGTTCGCTGTCGCGGAGGGGGCATACCGGCTCGAGTTGAATCGTGGCTGGCCCGACGTACCTAACTTCATCGCGGTGCGCCATCCCGGCGACGGGCAGCACCGGCCGTCGGTTCAACCGGGGCGCTTCGTGCCGCCGACCTATGCCGGGCGGGAGCAACACATCACGTTCAACCCCATTGCCAGCCAGGTTGCTGGCACCCGATCCGTTTCACTGCGCGCGGATTCCAGTGAGGGGTTGAAAGTGCGGTTCTACGTGCGGTCCGGTCCGGCGAAAGTCGTCGGTGATGAACTTGTGCTCCTGCCTTTGCCTCCGCGATCGCCTTGGCCGGCGCTGGTCACGGTGGTCGCCTGGCAGACCGGACGCGAGGGTGCGGCGGCGGCGAAATCTGTTGAGCAAACGTTCCGGCTCACGCGGGCGAGATAGGCTAGGCGGTCGCGGCCGGGCGTTTGATGCGGGCCTGGCGGACGGTGACGCCCGCTGCCCGGCGCGGTGGGAGAACGCCCGAGTGGTTGCGATACGCGCGGCTGAAATCATGCGGATGCCGGTAGCCAAGCCGGTAGGCGATTTCCTTGATCGCCATCGTGCCGGAGGCGAGCAGGCGTTCAGCCTCCTGATGGCGGACCTCGGCGATTTTTTGGCGCACGGTGGTGCCGAGACGTTCGCGGAACAACCGGTGCACGGTTGCTGCCGACACGCCGAGATAATCGGCAAGACGCGCGAGCGGCTGGCGCGTGGCCAGGTGCGTCTCGATCCAACGGAGGGCGCGGGTGATGGCGTCCTTGTGCGGATCGCGTTCCCCGAGGCGGGCCATCCTTGTCTCGACCAACGATTGTAAGCCGGCGAGCGACGCGGATGAATGTGCGTCGTGGCGCAGGATCTCGCTGCGGGTGAGGGAGTGAAGTTGGCGAAGCTCGGCCCGCTCGTCCGGCTTCAACTCGTGGCGCACCAATGCGGTGGAGGGAAGTTGCGTGAGCGGCGCATGCCCGGGCGCGCGCCACATCCATAAGAGGAGCTTGCTCACGCGGCCGCGCTGGTCGTTCCACCCGAACGCGCAATCCGGGCCCAGCACAACGAGCGTGCCGGCCGCCAGGTGTTCACTCTTCGTTTCCCCCACGAGGGTCGGGGAGCCGGCCTCGACCAGCACATAAACCCAGCCGTGGTGGCGGTGGCACGAAATCGGGTCTGTGCCGAATTTGCGTTCGCCCCACGCCAGATAGAGCAACGGGCGGGGATCGCCCGCGGCCGGCTGCCAGTAGGCGCGATCCGCGGGCGGCAGGATAAGCGTGCGCGGGATATCGCTTTTCCGCCCGGCGGCCGGCGGTGTTGCTACTGGCAGGGTCATTGGTCGCGGGCACCGTAGGGCGGGGCGCGGGACAGTTCAATGCTTTCAGAGCCGGGGCGGCGGCTCCGCGGGCTGCGCTCTCTACTCACCACGGCTCAGGACGGGTCCCGCATTTGCACCGGTCGGGTCGGGCGGCTGAAAATAACGGCGGCAGTCTCGCGGTCGCATTGGGTCGCCGGGCCGGGCTGTGGGAACAGTTTGGCGGCCGCCGTGGTCGCGCCGGGGAAGCTGCTTCGTCCGCGGCCGCTCGTTTTGATTCTCAAGGTCGGCGATGCGCGGGCGCACGAGGAAGCTATTGGGCCGTCAGCGACGCGCGGCCGGCGCTGCAGCATTTTCGGTCGACGGGCAATAAATGCGTTTTCTATTTGGTTGGCGCATCCCCGTGCGGTACCATCTTGGAACTCGAAGCATTTGCTGCGGCCGGTTTGTTTACCGGGCGCAGTTATGGTTTCGCTCAGGAGTGCCCCACGATGATCGACCCAAAAACGTCCGCCGCTGCTGATGAAACCACCCATCGCCGATTTCACGTCACCCGGAAATTCGCCCTGATACTTTCCGCCCTGCTGCTGGTGTGGCCGGCTGCCCGCACGCTCGCGCAGGCCGTCGCGCCTGAGACCGCCGCGCTCGCGAAATACGACAAGAATCGCAACGGCCGCCTCGACCCCGACGAACTCATCGCCATGCGGGCCGACGAAGCCCGGTTGCCGAAACCCGCGGCGGTCACCCGCCCGTCGGCGTCGCCCGGCGACGAGGTCGTGCAACTTTCCCCGTTCGAAGTCGTCGACAACAACCGCGGCTACTATGGAGCCAACACGATGTCGGGCACGCGCCTGAACGCGAAGATTGCCGATCTGGCCTCGTCGATCACCGTCGTGACGAAGGAGCAAATGGCCGACTTTGCGATGCTCGATATCAACGACATCTTCGCCTACGAGGCCAGCACCGAGGGATCGGGCAACTACACCGACTTCTCGTTCAACTCGAGCGCGCAGCCGAACGACAATCTTTCCAATAACCCGAATACCGCCAACCGCGTCCGTGGCCTGGCGAGCGCGAACATCGCCTATTCCGGGTTCGAAACCAGCCGCCGCGTCCCGCTCGATCCGATCAGTGCCGATGCGGTCGAAATCAGCCGCGGGCCGAACTCAAGTCTGTTTGGGCTGGGCAACGCCTCCGGCACGGCCAACACCGTGGCGGCCACCGCGAATCTTTCGCGGAATCGGACGCAGGTCCAGGGCCGGATGGACCGCTTCGGCCGCGCCAACGGCGAGGGCGGCTACCGTGAGAGTGTCGACGTGAACCGGGTGCTACTGAAGGACAAGCTCGCCCTGCGCGTCAGCCAGGTGATGCAGAAGACGGGATACAACCTGCAGCCCGCGGGCATTCAGGCGGAACGTTACAACGCGATGGTCAAATACCGTCCGTTCCGGAACACAACGATCAGCGCGACCTACCAGTATTTCCACCAGTACGGCCGCCGGCCGAACAGTGTTACGCCGCGCGATGGCGTGAGCCCCTGGCTCGCTTCCGGCGCACCCACGTGGGATCCGGTGACCACTACCGCTTACATCAACGGCTCGGCGGTCAACAACCGCGGCGTGCCGGTGACTACGCTCGGCGGCGGCATTCCCCAAATCAATGGTTCGGCGGTTTTCAGCAGCGCGTTCCAGACTTCCGGCCGCGGGACGTCACTCATGTATATCGACCAGGGTGGGGTCAGCTACTGGACCGCCCCGCGTGGCACCTCGACCCAGGACGCGCTCCTGACCACGACCGCGAGCAACAACCAGACCGGTTTCAATTACGTGCTCCTCAATCCGCAGCGGCAGCGGGCGACGCAGCCGTTGTGGACCTCCGACGGAGCGGTCAGCAGCAAATCGCTCTATGACTGGTCGAGGATCAACTCGGCGGCCATGAACAATGTCAACGAGCGCAACGGCACCTCGCTCGTGACGGTGGATCACCTCTTCGTCGACACGCGGCGCCAGATGCTCGCGGCGCAGCTGGGCTGGTTCCGCGAGGATGCGCCCATCCAGCGGCGCGACTTCCCCCTCGGTAGCTCGGGTTCGACCTACCTCTACGTCGATCCCAACCTGCGGCGGCTTGACGGCACCCCCAACCCGTTTTTCCTGCGCCCGTTCCTGGGCTCCTCCGAGGTCAGCGTGATCGAGCAACCGCTCCTCAACGACACTTTCCGCGCCCAGCTTGCCTACAAGCTGGATTTTCGCGCCGAAAAGAGCGGGCTTCGCTGGCTCGGCCTCCTCCAGGCGAGCGGCTTTGGCGAATACAAGCACAACGCGACGCGGACATTCTATTACCAACTGGCGATGCAGGACAACCATGCCTGGTTGGCGGCCAACACGCCGCGCGCCAATAGCGGGCTGCTCGCCGGCGACACGCTGCCGCAGGATGCGGTTTCGCCGACGGGCTCGCGCAGCTTCCGGTTCTACTACGTCGGCGACAATCAGGGCTACAACTTCGACTATGCTCCGAATCGCGGGGAGATTCCCGGCAGATATACCTACACTTGGGGGAATTTCGCGGCCGGGCAGGCGACCAACGAACCGACCCAGGCCGGCTACACCGCGTCGATCAACGGCACCGCGGGAGCGCAGAATTCCCTGAAGATCCAGAAAACCCAGGGGGTCGTGCTGCAAAGCTACCTCCTGCAGGACCGGCTCATCGGCACGTTCGGTCTCCGCAAGGACAAGGTTTATACGAAGGCCGGCGTGAACGCGCACCTCCTGCCCGACGGCCAGACGCACGACTATGAATGGGACCAACAATGGGCGAGCGGCGACTACAAGACCAACCAGGGCCGGACCCGCACAGTCGGTGGCGTCCTCAAAATCACACCGTGGCTGAGTGCCCACGCGAACAAGTCGGATAGTTTCATCCCCGCCGACCAGGCGATCAATCTGCACGGCGAGGCCCTGCCGAATCCGCAGGGCAAGGGGCAGGACTGGGGCTTCACGCTCAACCTGTTCGACGGGAAGCTCAACTTCCGCGCGAACCAATTCCACACGCGAACGGCGAACGATCGCAGCGGCAATTCGTCGACGTACGCCACGCGCGCGGTGAAGGTGGACATCTTCGACGGGCAGAATGCGCGCAACTTCTCGCTGGACGCGCGTTCGCGGCAGTGGATCCAAGCCACCACCGGCGCTACCGGCGCCGCCCTCGACGCCGCCGTCGCCCAGACCATGCAGCTGGATGCGAAGCTGGTCTCGCTGCTGCAGACGAGCGTCAACTTTGGCGGCCTGCCGATCGCCGAGGCCCAGGACGCGGTGAGCAAAGGCCGCGAATTCGAGATTCACTACAACCCAACGAACTATTGGACGATCAAGGCGAACGTCACGCAGGATGAGACCATTCAGGCGGCGATTGCGCAGGATCTGCTCGATTATCTCGCTGAACGCACGCCGGTCTGGAACAGCATTATCGACAAGGAAACCGGTCAGCCGTGGTTCACCAGCAGTTATGCCGCCCAGCAAACTGCCAGGAACTATCTGCCCGGAAACGTGACGACGCCCCTCGGCATTGCCCAACAAACCGTCGGCAAGAGCCTGCCGCAGATCCGCAAATACCACGCCAACCTCAGCACCAACCTTTATCTGCGCGGCCTCACCGAGCACCGGCTGCTGCGCAACTTCAACGTGGGCGGCGCCCTGCGCTGGGAGGACAAGGGATCGATCGGCTATTATGGCGTGGAGCAACTGCCGGCCATCATCAACAACCTGGACAGGAACAACCCCGTTTACGACAAGAGTCATCTCTACATCGATTTGCTTGCGGCCTATCGCACCAAGATTTTTGCGAACAAGGTCGGGCTGACGGTCCAGTTGAACGTGAAAAATGTGCAGGAAGGCGGCCGGCTCCAAGGGGTCAGCGCCTTTCCCGATGGCACCCCGAACGCCTATCGTATCATCGATCCGCGGCAGTTCATCCTTACGGCGACCTTCGATCTGTGAGCTGGCGCGAAACGAGTGGCCGGGACGCACGCCGCGCGGTCGGGTGTTTCGCCGCGATGATCGGCCTGGCCGCGGCGAATGCGGCCGGGATAACGACGGAAGCAGGGGCGGCGTTGCGCGCCGCACTTATGCGCGAGGCCTCACTGCCGGTGAAACCCGCCTGGCGGCCCGCTTTGTTCTATCTCGCGGAACTGCACGGTCGGAGCGTTCTGCCGGCCACCGGCTTCTTCAAATTCCCTTACGAGTCGCTCGGACCGGGGTATATGGATGGGCGGGTGTTCGGGCATTGGGATCTCACGCACGAGCGCCTCGATACGGTGCGCGCGTCACCGGCCCACGTGCGCAATCAGATCCGCAATGAACTCGCCGGTCAGCAGGCCGACGGGATGATTCCCGGTCTCGTGTCGTTCACTGTCACCGGTCATCCCGGCCTGCCGGAGGCGAATGCCACGGGCCGTCCAACGTGGAAGCCGTTCAAGGGATTTCCGCCACTCTGGGTTTTCGCCGTCGATGTCTATGTCGCCCAGACGATGGATACCGCGGTTCTCGCGGAAGGTCTCGACGCGCTCCGGCGGCAGATCGGTTGGTTCGAGTCGAAACGTCGCGTGCCGGAGGGCGGCTTCTATTACCTCGATGCGACGACCGGGCCCTGGGAGAGCGGCGTCGACGAAGGCGTTCGCTTCGATGAACGGCCGGTTGCGGTTGCGGCGTGTATCGACGCGAGTGCGCACGTCTTCCTGCTCTACGACCATGCCGCGCGCTGGAGCCGGAAGCTCGGGCAGCCGGCGGCGGAGTGGGAGGCCAAGGCGACCGCCCTACGGGATTTCATCCGCCGGGAGCTGTGGGACTCCGCCACCGGATTTTTCTACGATCGCTGGACCGTCCGGGACCCGGCGCGGCGGCACCTCACCTTCGAGGGGATGTGGCCCGTGGTCGTCGGCGCCGCCACCCCCGAGCAGGCGCGGCGCGTCATCGACGAGCACCTGCTCAACCCGCAGGAGTTCTTCACGCCGCACCCGATCGCGACGGTCGCGCGCTCCGATCCCAAGTTCGAATTGCGCATGTGGCGCGGTCCGGTGTGGAACTGCATGACGTATTGGGCTGCGCGCGGGTGCGTGCATTACGGCCGCGGCGACGCGGCGCGGCAACTGCTCGAGCAGGCACTCGATGCGACCGCCGCCGAATTTGCGCGCAGCGGGACGCTGTGGGAGTTCTATCACCCGCTGCTCGGCGCGCAGACCGCCTTGCGCCGCAAGCCCGCGCAGAACATGCCGTGTCGCGACTACGTCGGCCACAACCCGCTCTTTGCGATGGCCGAACTCTGGCGCCAAACCGATGGTCGACCCTGATTTTCCAACATGAAGAGCCACCTTGTTTTCCTCCTGGCCGCCCTCCTTCCGCTGTCGGCGCCGCCGGCTGTGGCCGCGGAGCGCCCTCTCTCGGTCAATCCGTCGGACTGCGTCATCATCCAGGCGCACCGCGCCAACGCCGTCATCGAGTTCGCCGTGCAGGAGTTGCAACTGCACCTCAAGCTGATTGGCGGCGTGGACGTGCCGGTGGTGGCCGCAGCGAAACCCGGCCAGTTTGGGTTCTTTGTCGGCACGCCGCCGGCGACGGACCGGCAGCCGCTGGCCGCCGAAGAGGCGCGTTGGGAGATTTCACCGCGGGGCGTTTGGCTTTACGGTAAGGATGCCATCCGTGGCAGGAAAAGTGCGAAGGGCGGCTCGACGCTCGATCTCGCTCTGGCCAGCGACACGGAAGCCGGCACGTTGTTTGCCGTCTACGAGTTCCTGGAAAACAGCCTTGGGGTGAAATGGATCGAGCCCGGTCCGGCGGGAGTCACTTTCAAGCCCCGGACCACGTTAGACTTGACGCCGGGCCGGGGCGCATGGGTACCGCAACTCGTGCAACGCCACATGCGCGTGGCCTACAAGGACACCTTGCGGGAACGCGCGCTGGCGGACAGCCACATCCCGGCCGATTTGCAGTTCAGCGCCGAGGAATTCGGCCAACGCCTGCGCGAGGAATTGGTCTGGCGCCGGCGGATGCGCATGGGTGGCGATGTTGGGTTTACCTACGGTCACGCCTTTCGCGACTGGTGGGCCAAATACGGCCAAGCCCATCCCGAATACTTCGCCCTCGGCAAGAACGGCAAGCGTGGTCCCGAGAGCCTGAAAACGGCCGACCGCGTGAAGATGTGCGTAAGTAATCCCGAACTCGTGAAACAGGTCGTGCGGGATCACTTCGCGGCGAATCGTGGCCTCGTCGTCAACGCCTGCGAGAACGACAGCCGCAATTTTTGCCGCTGCCCGCAGTGCCAGGCGCTGGATGTCCGGCTGCCCGGCGAGGAAAACCTCGAGGTCGACGACCTTGTCCTCACGGACCGCTACGTGCATTTCACGAACGCCGTCCTCCGCGAGGCGAAAAAGGTCAACCCCGCGGCGAAGGCCGTGTTTTACGCCTACAGCCGCTACAACTTCCCCCCGCGCCGCGAGCGACTCGACGACGACGTCATTATTTTCCTCCTGCCGAACCTGGCGATGAGCCGGGAGGAGTTGACGGATTATTTCGCCGCGTGGAAGCAGGCTAACGCCCGGGAATGTTTCCTCCGCCCGAACGACCTCTGCCAGGACACCGGGCTCCCGCTCGGCTTTGAGCAGCACATGTTCGAGAAATACAAGCTCGGTGACCGCTTCCTCAGCCTGCGGGGCACCGACTACGACACCAACTGGGGCTTTTGGCCGACCTCGGGCATCACCAACTACATCATGGCGCGCGGCTTTTACCGGCCCGAGCGCTCGTTCGAGGCGTGGAACGAAGAGTATTGCGCCACCTTTGGCGCAGCCAAGCCGGAGATCGCGGCCTATTACAATTACTGGAGGCAGATCTGGAATCAGCGCATCATGGGGAACCTTGGCCGCATCAACGCCCTGACCGACCGCCTGAAGCTGTTGCGAAACAAGAATGCGAATCTGGCGGATTTGCTCTACGACGAGCGCGACTTCGACCAGACGGATACGATGCTGCAAGCGGCGCTCCAACGAAATCTCCTGGCGGGCGAACGCAGCCGCGTCATGACGCTCGCCCTCGCCAACCAGCACAACCGTCTCACCTATCGCGCGACCGCGGCGAATCGCGTCGCTTCGACCGCCGACGAGGCTGCCCGCAAGGCCGCCACGCAGGCGCTCTACGATTTCCGCCGCCAGCACCGGCTCGATCTCAATATCCATTGGGAACTGCTCACGTATCTTGAAAACGCCTACGGCGATCACGCCGGTTTCGAGCGCCTGCTTGGCACTGAAACCAGGAAAATGCGCGAGTTGCGACTCGCCGACGACGCCCAGGTCAAAGCCGCCCGAGCGGGCCACGAGCAGCCCCTGCGCTAAATTCACCATCACCATGAAGTGCTTCGGCGCGCTCACTTTCGCGTTGCTCGGTCTGGGTGCGGTGGCCGCGGCGGCCGAAGACTCCGCCGTGCCCGGCGGCGCGGCGATGCACTTCACCGGTTTCGGCGCCGATACCCCGGGCGGCCGCGGCGGCCGCGTCATCAAGGTCACGAACCTCGGCGCCAACGGCGAGGGCTCGCTGCGCGCCGCCCTTGAGGCTGCGGGCCCGCGAATCGTCGTGTTCGAGGTCGGCGGACTCATCGATTGGCGCAAGGAAACGGTCAAAATCACCCACGGGCGGCTCACCCTTGCCGGGGAGACTGCCCCGTCGCCGGGCGTCACGATCATCCGCGGTTCTCTGTTGGTCGAGGCGCCCGACCTCATCCTGCGCCACGTTCGCGTGCGGCTCGGCGACGGCGGTGACTTGAAGACGCCGGATTGGGAAGCGGACTCAATCAGCACCAACGGAGCGAGGGTGAAAAACGTGCTGTTCGACCACGTGTCCACCTCGTGGTCGATCGACGAAAATCTCTCGGTCTCCGGCCCGCGCGAAAAGGACGGCACATCGAGCTTCGTGACAATCCGCCACTGCATCATCGCGGAAGGCCTCGACAAGTCGACCCACCCGAAGGGCCCGCATTCGAAGGGCACCCTCATCCACGACTTCGTGCACGATGTCGCCATCGTCGGGAATTTCTACGCGCACGACTTCAACCGTAATCCGCTGCTCAAGCCGAACTCCACGGCGTTTCAGGCGAACAACCTTGTCTACGATCCCGGTTCGGCCGCGATGCACTTCGCCTACGTCCCCAACGAATACACGGTCATTCCGCATCCGATGCTCCCGCCCCGGCTCACCTCGATCGGCAACGTCGTCCGGCTTGGCCGCTCGTCCGAACCCCGGCTCAGGAGCGCGTTCAGCGGTGTCGGCAAACTCTACCAGCGGGACAACCGGTTCTACGACCGCGCAGGCACTCTGGTGTGGAGCGGCACCGATGGGGACCGTCTCCGCCTCGCCGACGAAAAGGTGCAGATGGTCGGGCAGCCGATGGACGCGCCGAGGGACTTCACGCCGCTGCCCTCGAGCCTAACCGAGGCTTACGTATTGAAGAACGCCGGGGCGCGCCCGAAAGACCGCGACTCGGTCGATCAACGCATCGTGCAGGACTACCTCAACCGGGCCGGCAAGGTGATCGATTCACAGGACGAAGTAGGAGGCTACCCGAAGGTCGCGCCGACCCAGCGCAAACTCGAAGTGCCGAAAGATCCGGCCGAACTGGACGCATGGCTCGCGGGCTATCTCAAGACCGTCGAGTATTGATCGCATCGCCGGCGCCCGGCGGCGCCGCGAGTGCTGTCCCGGCCGACGTGAGGCCGTTCACCGGGCGTGTCGTCGACGATGCGGTGCGACCGGTCCCCGCAGGTGGGCCGGTCGTCGACCGGGCCGGGCGACCGTATCTGTTTCAATCAAGCGACCAGGGACCCTGAATTCACAAATGGACATCCGAATGATTCGAATTGGCCTGGCGTTGTTCGCGGGCGCCGTCGGGGCGCGGGCGGCTGATTTTCGCACCATTGAGGGTGCGGCGCTGCGCGACGCGCTGGTGCGCGAAACCTCGCAGCCGATCAAGCCCGCGTGGAAGTCGATGCTGCTGTATCTCGCCGACCTGCACGGGGAGAGCGTCCTGCCGGCCGTCGCCCACTTCAAATATCCCTATCAATCGATCGGTCCCGGCTATCAGGACGGACGGGTATTCGGCCACATTGATCTCACGCACGAACGCCTCGACGTCCTCCGCGCGGCGCCCGAGCACGTGCGCAACCAGATCCGCAACGAACTCGCGGGTCAGCAGGCCGACGGTCTCATCCCGGGCATCATCCAGTTTAGCGTCGCGGGCAAAGCGTCGTGGAAGGATTTCAAAGGTTTCCCGCCGATCTGGGTGATGGCGGCTGATGCCTACGTCGCGCAGTCGGGCGACACCGCGTTTCTCGGCGAATGCCTCGACGCGCTGGAAAAACAAATCGGCTGGTTCGAGGCGAAACGCCGCGTGCCGACCGGCGGATTCTACTATCTCGATATTATCGCCAACACGTGGGAGAGCGGCATGGACGAGGGCGTCCGTTACGACGAACGCCCGCCGGCGCCCGAAGCGTGCGTCGACGCCTGCGCCCATCTCTATCTGCTCTACGACCACGCCGCGCAGTGGAGCCGGAAACTCCAGCGACCCATTGCGGCGTGGGAAACCAAAGCCGCCGAGATCCGAAAATTCATCCGGACTGAACTCTGGGAGCCGACGACGGGTTTTTTCTACGACCGTTGGACGGTGCGGAGGCCCGACCATCGCCATCTCACGTTGGAGGGCATGTGGCCCGTCGTCGTCGGCGCGGCCACGCCGGAGCAGGCAAAGCGGGTGATCGACGAGCACGTCTTGAATCCGCGGGAGTTTTTTGCGCCGCATCCAATTGCGACCGTCGCGATGTCCGACCCGAAATTCGAACTGCGCATGTGGCGTGGTCCGGCGTGGAACTGCATGACCTACTGGGCGGCGCGCGGTTGCCTGCGCTACGGTCGTCCAGACGCCGCACGGCTGCTGCTCGAAAAGGCGCTGGATGCGACTGCCCTCGATTTCGCCCGCACTGGAACGTTATGGGAATTCTATCATCCGATGCTCGGCGACCAAACGCTTTTACGCCGCAAGCCGAACGGAAAGAACGTTCCGAACCGCGATTACCTCGGACACAACCCGCTTTTTGCGATGGCCGATCTATGGCGAAAGAGTGATTCCGCCGTCGGGCCTTGAGGAAAAGAGGGGAGGCGGCCCGCCTGGCGGAAACGGAATGCGGTTCGCACCGGCGGTCTTGGCACCGTTGCATCGATCCGCGAATCCACCGGCGCCCAGCTCTTCCCCGTTTTTAAACCCTCTTTGCGGTTGATCGCCGCGAGCTCGGGGGACGGTGAAGCTCCCTGACCTTCGATATTTGACACCTACAAACAGAGCGGCACTTCAATCGCCACACTCCGCGCAAAGTCGCGGCACGAACTGCGTGCCGGTGCTCTCCGGCCGCCCCTCCAGGCGGAGAACTCAGTATCTGCGCCGTTCATGCGAGAATGATTCTAACGTGCAGTCCAGGTGAGATGAAATCCGTAACGGCGCAGCGCTTTCCGGTTGATCGATCCAGTGCGACCGCCATGGCGATCTCACCTTTTCCCGGTACGCCGCCGGGGTTGCGCGAGTGGATGCGACCGGGAGTATCGGCGACATGGATTCAGCAAGGCCCCGGGAAGCCCGGGCGACTGCGTGGTCTGGTTTGCGAGAAGAGCGAAAATCAGCCGGTCTTGGCCGGAAAAAAGTTAAGCAACAGAACAGCAACAAGCGGAATCCTAAAAGGTGAAATCAAACTCCCTGCGGTTGCGCCATTTTCGCTCTAGGGGTATTCTCACGGGACGGCTGGGGGGCAAAAGTGCACGGATCCCGCCCGATCTCAGAGGTGATTTTAGACTCCCAATCGCTTCCTGCCGCTTGGGGCAAGCCGCTTGGACAGGGGAAGCGCCACGCTGGGGTCCGGCGCTCCAACCTACCGCCTTCGCAAGGCGAACCTGTCCACCGCTTCTTCGTACCGCGGGCAAGCCGTGGTCGGGCCGGATCTCCGCGGTTTGCAGCGGGTGGGATTACGGCGTGCCGCTCCAGAGCGGCCGCGGGACGGCGCGGACGCTGATATTTTTGAAGGCGGCCGAGTCTTCGATTGCGCGCGCTCGGGTGTGTCTTGCGTCGGACCAAATCGGCGTGGTGGAACCGTCGCCGTGTCGGATGCGCAGGTTGTCGAGGTAGATCTTATATGTGCCGGGCTTACCGCCTTTGAACACCATGCCGTGTCGCGGCAGCGCGCCCGGAGCGCTGCTACTGAGGCCGACGACACGATGTTCCCACCGGCCGGGGCCCGGCCTGATCACGGGGCCACCCGCCTGTTCGCGGCCAAATTGATCCACGCCGTCGCCTCGCTTGAAGCTGAGCGCAAACGCCTTCGTGTCATTCCCTTTGAAGGGAGTGTAGTAGAAGCCCGAGGCCGGGCTGCCGGGCGCGCAGGCGATATCAAATTCAACGTAATCCGTGGCCACGTGGGTGCCCTGAAGTCCGGCAAACGGGACGACCAGGGTGTCCCGCGCGTGGGCGTCAGGCGTAACCGTCACGGTCACCTCCAGCACCTCGCCGGAAGGTTCCGGATTCGCATCCAGCGCGAAGGACGTGGGGCGGTGTGAGAGTGCGGTGCCGAGCGACGCGTTCCAAGCGTCCATTTGGGCGACGAGTTCCCGCACCACCGCGGGGTTGGCCCCGGTGAGGTCCGTGGTCTCACCTTCGTCGTGGCGGATGTCATACAGCTCGAAGCGATCGTAGAAGCGATGGAGCTTCCAGCGGGAGGTGCGGATGGCGTCCTGTCCGTGCCAGGCCCAGTAATAGCTTTCAACGGGGCTGGTCGTGCGGGCCTGCAGGGCGGGCCAGATATTTTTGCCGTCGAGCGGGCGCGTGGCCGGCATCGTGGAATCGGTCATGGCCATCAGCGTCGGGAACATGTCGAGCGAACCGCAAAGGCCGTCCCACTTGGTGCCGCCGGCGAGGCCGCCCTTGGGCCAGTGGATGACGGTGGGCAACCGTACCCCGCCTTCGTAGATCGTGTGTTTGGCGCCGCGGAGCGGTAGACTGCTGCCGGCTTCCATCGCGCCGTTATCGCTCGTGAAAACGAGAATCGTATTTTCGCTCAGGCCAAGCCGTTCGAGTTCGGCGACGATGGTCGCGACATTCCGGTCAAGGGCGCGGAGCATGGCGGCGTGGGTGCGCTTTTCCGCGGCGGAGACCTTCGGGCTGGCGGCGGGCAATCCGGCCGCAAGCTGCGGATCGACCTCCGCGAGGTCCTCGTCCTTGGCCTGGAGCGGAGCGTGGACGAGATGAAACGGCACATAGCAGAAGAAGGGGGCCTCTTTGTTTTCGCGGATGAAGTCGAGGGCGTGCCGGACGACCAGGTCCTCCGTATAGCCGACATCGCGGGGGCGAAATTCCCGGTTGTGCCACCAACTGACCGGACCCCGGCCCTCGACGGTGCGTCGGGTGAAATAGTCGGCGCCGCCTCCGTAGTAGATCCATGCCTCGTCAAAGCCGTGCGCGTTTACGCCCAGTCCACCCTCCAGTTTTTTGTTCGGCATGGATTTCCACGCCTCGGCAAACGCCGCGCGGTACTCCGGCGTGTCCGGTTCGTAGCCGTTGTGCCACTTGCCGAAGATGCCGGTGCGATAACCGTTCACCTTGAATCCCGTGGCGATCGTCGTCTCCGCGGCGGCAAGTTCACCTCCCACCTCCGGTCCGGTGCCGACCCGAAACGGATGTCGGCCCGTGAGCAGCATCGCGCGGGTCGGCGAACAGACGCACCAGCCCATGAAGTTGTTCAGTTCGACCCCGCGGGCGAAGAGCTGGTCGATCGCAGGGGTGGCGATCCGCCCGCCGTTCCGGCTGAGGTCGCCCCAACCGAGGTCGTCGGCGAGGAGGTAGACAACGTTCGGTGGGCGCGCCGCGGCGGCGGAGGCCGGCGGAAGTGCGAGCGCGAGCCCGAGCGTCAGGGCGGCGAGGACGGTGAATGCGGTCGGGGACTTCATGACTTCTTTTTGGCTTTGCCGTTCTTTTTCGTGCCCGGCGGAGCGGCCTCGGCCGGGCCGGCTTCGGGGTCGCCGGCTTCGCCCTGATCGGCCAGGTTGGCGGGATCGTAGCGTTTGGCCTTCGGGTCGGCCGAGGGGTTGGGCTTGGGGAAATAGGCGCCGACGGATTTCAGGCCGTCCATCAACTGTTGCTCGAGCTTAGCCGTACGGTCGGGATCGGCGGCGGCAAGGTTATGCTTCTCCGCGAGGTCGCGACCGAGGTCGTAGACGAAGCGCTGGTCCGGCCATTCGTACCAGTGCATCACCTTCGTGTCGCCGACGATGAGCGCGGAGGCCGGCGGGGAAATGCGGTAATGGGGATAATGGAAGTAGAGCGGGCGGTTGAGATCCTGCTCGGTCGGCGTCCCGCCGAGGAGGAAGCGCTTGAAACTTACGCCGTCGAGGTTCGGCCCGAGTTTGGCGGAGGCGCCGGCGAGGTCGGCGAAGGTCGGCAAGAGGTCGTAGCCGACGACGTTGAGGTGGCTGCGCGACGCGGGGGCGATGCCCGGACCGCGCACGATGAGCGGGACGCGGATGCCGCATTCCCAGAGCCACCACTTTCCTCCGCGCAACGGATCGGAGCCTTCGTTCCAGGTGCGGTAGCCGTTGTCGGTCGTGACGACGACATAGGTGTTGGCGGCGAGTCCGAGGGTGTCGAGTTGTTGGAGCACCCGGCCGATCGCGGTGTCGAGATCCTCGACCATGGCGGCGCCGAGGATGGCGTTCTGGCGTTCGCGCGGGTTCGTGATTTTGGCGAACGCCGGGCTCTGCTGGTATTTGGCCAGCGTCGGTTTCGTCGCCTGATAGCGGGCGTGGGTGGCGTAGTGGGAAATCTGCAGAAAGAAGGGACGTCCGGCCTTCGCCTGTCGCGCGATGAAATCGACGCTGCGTCGGGTGATGCTGAACATGAGCTTCGGGTCGTCCGAGGTGTCGGAGCGTTGCCCCGTGGCCGCGTCGACGGGCTGGCAGGTCTTATTGTCGGTGTCGCCATCGCTTTCGTCGTAGCCGTGCCGCGCCGGACCGCCGCCGTACAAGTGCCACTTGCCGAAATGCGCCGTGGCGTAGCCGGCGGATTTGAACAGGTCGCCGATCGACGGAAACCGGATGTTCCCCTGCGGTTCGGGCTGGAGTAGCGGGCGGGCGGCGTCCTGGCCGCGGCTCATATAGTTCACGGTGCCGTCCGTCTTCTCGCCGAAGCCGCCGTTGCCGCTGTAGAGGTGGCGGGCGGTCATCATGCCGGTTTGGATCGAGCAACGGGACGGACCACACATGCCGGCGGCGGCGTAGGCGTTGCGGAACGTCATACCCTGCGTGGCGAGCTTTTCGACGTTGGGCATGTGGCGGAACGCCATCGCCGAGTCGGGGCGATCCGGACTCATGCGCACCGGGGTGCCGAACCAAGGCATGTCGTCGATGAGGATGAAAACAAGATTCGGCGGCGGCGGGGCGGCTTGGGCGTGCGGTGCAGGCGCAGCGGTCACGGCGAGCAGCCACAGCAGACAAAAGAGCGGCGGTTTCAACATGGGGAAATGGAACGGGGCGAAGCGGAGGCTCACGGTGCACTGCGGGCGATCACCGGCCGCTCCTGCACGGTGGTGAGGAGCGGAGAATGGAGGCGCGCCAGCCAGTCGGTGAGCAATGTCTTCATCCGCGTGGCTTCGCCGCGGTGGCGCTCGCGGTCGGGATTGCGGCCGATGAGGTTGTTCAACTCGTGCGGGTCGTTCGCGAGATCGTAGAGCGCGTCGAGTGACTTGGCGTGGGCGGTCCGGCCGAAAAGGAATTTCCAGCGTCCGTCGGTCACCATGAAACCGGGTACCTGCGCGGCGGGCCACTCGGAGACGGCGATGCGGCCGGCCCCGCTCTCCCGTCGATCAATCAGCGGACGCAAGCTACCGCCCTCGGTGGGGCGCGGCGCTTGCCCGAGGTAATCGAGAATCGTGGCGAACAGATCGAGGTGCGAGGCCGGCGCGTCGATGACGGTGCGGGCGGGGATGACGCCGGGCAAACGCAGCAGCAACGGCACGCGGACGGAGCCCTCGTGAAAAACGAACTTACCGTGCAGGCCGTGGTCGCCGAGCTCCTCGCCGTGATCGCTGGTGAAGACGACGAGGGTGTTCTGCGTCAGGCCGAGCTCGTCGAGGCGGTGGAGGATTTTGCCGACCCAGTCGTCGACCTCCGTCACCATGCCGTAGTAGATCGACGTCATCTGCCGGATGTTCTGCGGCTCGCGGTAGCGGGCATCCTCGGCGGATTTGGCGCGGTCGGCGTAGGGCGAGTTGGTCCGCGGATCAGCCAGACTCACTGGCAGCGGAATCCGATCCGGCGGGTACCGGCTGTAATAGGGCTCTGATACCATCATCGGCGGATGCGGCGGATCGAGGGAAAGCGTCAACGTAAACGGGCCGTCCTTGAGCCGCTCCAGGGCCTCGAGGCCTTCCTTGGCGGTGTAGGCGGTGCTGCTGTGTTCCGCGGGGATGTCCAGCCGGCCGTAGGCTTCGGCCTGCGAGGGTTTGACGGCGGCGGCCTTGCCGAAGTTTTCATCGAGCGGGATCGGCGTGTAGGGCCAGACCCCGTTCTTCTGCCGCAGTTGGCCGGATGCGGCCGGGTGCGCGGGAACATTTTTACGGACGTAGTCGCGATAGGCGTCGGCGTCCGACTTATCGGCCTTGCTGCCCGGCGGCCGTGACTTGCCGTTAAGCCAGCGGACGGGACGGGTGTAATCGAGCGCGAGCTGATACGGCGCGTGCCACTTGCCGTAGTATTCGCCGCGGTAGCCCTGACGTAGCAGGACCTGGTCGAACGAGAGGAAGGCGGCGGGCAGCTCGGAAGTGGTGACGTTGAGATTAGTCCAGACGTGGTTCGATTCGAGCGCGTGACCGGTGAGGATGACGGTGCGCGCGGGCACGCAGACGGGACACGCCGAGTAGAACTTCGAGAACCTGGCGCCTTCCGCGGCGAGCCGGTCGAGGTTCGGCGTTTTCAGCACCGGATTACCGGCGCAGCCCAGGGCGTCCCAGCGCTGCTGGTCCGTCATGATGAAGAGCAGGTTGACCGGTTTCGCTGCCGGGGTGGCGCAGAGGAGTCCGGTGGCAAAGAGTGCGACCAGCGGGAGGAGGGACGTGCGCCTCATGGCACGACGGCGTTCTTCTTTTTGCGATCGGCCTTGGCCTTTTTCGGCGGGCTGCCGGCGGGACCTTCCATGCCGTAGCGTTTGCCGCCGGCTTTGATGGGATTCGGCATTTCCGTGAGCCACGCGTCGTGGAGCCGGGTGAGCTCGGCGACTTTTTCCGGCATGGCTTTCGCGAGGTTGTTCTTTTCGGAGACATCCTTGCTCAGATCGAATAGCCCGATCTTTTCTTTCTCGCCGACGAGCTTCCAGTCGCCGGAGCGCACGGCCCACCAGCCTTCATCGCTGCCGGCGCTCCAAAACAAGGTGCGCGGGGCGGGCGGCGTTTCGCCGCGGAGCAGGGGGAGGAGGTTTTTTCCGTCGAGCGGCTTTTCGGTCGGGACCGCGACGCCGGCCGCGGCCAGCGCCGTGGGCAGAATGTCGAGCGAGCTGACGACGGCCTGGCTTTCTCCGGGTTTGAACCGGCCGGGCCAGCAGACGAGGAAGGGCACCCGGATGCCGCCCTCGTAGTCGGAGTGTTTTCCCGCGCGCAATGGAGTGTTGTCGGCCGATTGGGCCAGCGGGCCGCCGTTGTCGCTCATGAAGAAAAGCAGCGTGTTCTCCCAGAGGCCCTCGCTTTTGAGTTTGGCGACGACGTGCCCGATGGCGTCGTCCATCCGCTTGCCCATCGCGAGGAGCGTATTGCGGGTGGCATTACCGGTGTTGAAGCGCGCGATCTCGTCGGCGGGCGCCTGCAGCGGGGCATGGACGGCGTTGAACGCGAGGTAGAGGAAGAAGGGTTTGGCCTTTTGCCGCTCAATGAAAGCCACCGCCTCGCGGCCGAAGTGGTCGGTCAGGTAGCCGTCGAGCTTCACCGGGGTCGTGCCGCGGTAGATCGGATCGTCGGGATCGTTGAGCTTGTAGTAGTCGTGCGCGCCGCGGCCGAGAAAGCCGAAGACCTCGTCGAAACCGCGTAGGGCCGGGCTCCATTCGGGCGTCGGGCCGAGATGCCACTTGCCGATCTGCATCGAGATGTAACCCGCGGGTTGGAGGAACTGCGGGAAAATCTTTTCCTTCATCGGCACGCCGGAACCGGCTTCCCCCGCGGTGTAGAGGCCGAGGCGCTGCTGGTAACGTCCGGTCATGAGGCCGGTGCGGGTCGGCGAGCAGACATGTCCGGTGACGTAGCCCTGCCGGAAAATCACGCTCTCCCGGGCGAGATGATCCAGGTTTGGGGTCGTGACCTCCGGCGGATGCTGCGGGTTGAAGCGCACGTCGGCGTAGCCGAGGTCGTCGGCGACGATGAGCACGATGTTGGGCGGACGCGGAGCGGTGGCGGCCGGGCTCAGGACGGTGGCGAGGCCGAGCAGGACCGGGAGCAGGATCAGACGGCAGGGGGCCATAGGGGAATTCATCAGGAGATTCATTGCCTCATGGCGCGACGACTTCGAGCGTGGCGCGGGCGCGAATGTCCGCGGACGAGGCGCCGGCCATGATTTCGAAGCCACCCGGTTCGACTGCAAACGCATGCGTTTTTTCGTTCCAGCGGGCGAGCTTCTCGGCGGGCAGGGAGAAGGTGACCGTGCGCTGCTCCGCGGGATTGAGACGGATGCGGCGGAAACCGCGCAGCTCCAGGGCGGGGCGGCGGCCGGAGGATGCGGGGCCGCGGACGTAGAGTTGCACGACCTCGTCGCCGGACCGGCCGCCGCGGTTGGTGATGGCAACCGAGACGTCGACGACGCCATCGGATTTGATTCTCGCCCGAGAGAGGCTGAGCCCAGAGTACGCAAAGGTGGTATAACTCAGACCATGGCCGAATGCATAGAGCGGTGCGCCCTTCACATACCTGTAGGTGAAGCCCTTTGAGATGTCGTACTCGCTCAGCGGCGGCACCTGCGCGTCGGAGGCGTAGACGGTGTGGGGGAGCCGCCCGGCGGGGTTTGCTGCTCCGAAGAGGATATCCGCGAGGGCGTGACCGCCTTCTTCACCGCCCCACCAGGCCTGGAGCATGGCGGGTGCGTTGGCTTGAAGGCCCGGCACGGCGAGCGGGCCCGCACTCATCTGGACCACGATCGTCCGGGAATTGGCGGCGAGCACGGCTTGTACGAGTTCCTCCTGGCGACCGGCCAGGGCCAGGGTCTTGCGGTCGCGCCCCTCCTGTTCAACGCGACGGTCGGTGCCGATACAGACGATGACCGCGTCGCAGGTGCGGGCGAGGGCGACGGCCTCGGGAATCGGATTCGTCCGGTCGATTTCCCCGATGGCCCGTTTGAGCGACTCCATCTCAAAGCCCTGTTCAAGGCGGCCCTTGAGCACGAGTCGGTCGAAGCTACCGCTGAAGCCGGAGCTGTCGGGGTGGCGGTCGACGACCGTAAACCTCAGCACCTGGGGACCGGCGCGGAGCTTGACGATGCCCAATCTCGCCGACTGCCCATAGGTCATCGCAGGGGAGTACTGGTCGACGGGGCCGCCAACCGGCTCGTCCTCGTGGGACAGCTGAAAGATGCCGCGGGTCGGCGCCCCCTTGTACCCCAGCGTCACCTCATAATCGCCGGAGCTTCCCGGATTGACCGTGAATTCGATGAATTCGTTTTTGGCGGTGCTGCCGAGCTTCACGCCCGCACCGCCGCTGAATCCGGCCTCCCGGTCGACCTTCACGTCGACGGCCTTGTCCACGGTGGCGCCGGCAATTTCGCAGCCGCGCGCGGACACGACCGTGGTTGCGGGTCCGACGCGGTCGCGGATGCCCTGGAGGGCCGTTATGGTCCGCCCGGGTTTGCCGCTGTAGTTGTTAAGCACGATCGTATCCGCGAGGGGGCCGATCACCGCGATGCGTTTCAGGTTCGTGCGGTCGAGCGGAA
Source organism: uncultured Opitutia bacterium (assembly GCA_903820035.1). GTDB lineage: Bacteria > Verrucomicrobiota > Verrucomicrobiia > Opitutales > Opitutaceae > ER46. The sequence goes on along the minus strand of CAIJFT010000241.1, from coordinate 69,628 downwards.
GGAGACCATTGTTCTTGAGCAGGACGATCGATTCCTGCGCGGCCTTCAGGGCGATGGCCCGGTGGGCGTCCGAGCCGACCACGGACGGCGGGATGCTTGAGTAGGCGACGGAGTCGAACGGGTCGAACTCGCCCAGTTTCATGCGCGTGCGCAGGACGCGGCGGACCGCGTCGTCGAGCCTTTCCATCGAGAGCTTACCCTCGCGCACGGCCACCGGGATGTGCTCCTGGTATTCTTTGTCGGAGAAGTCGCAGCCCGCCATGACCGACTGCGCGACGGCGTCCACATAGGTCATGGTGCCGGCGGCGTGGCCGTTGACCATGGTGCGGACCCCGCCGAGATCCGAGACCACAAAACCCTCGTGGCGCCATTCCTTTTTCAAGAGGTCGGTGAGCAGCCAGTGGTTGATGTTGTTGGGCGTGCCATTCAGGGCGTTGTACGAAGCCATCAGGGATTGCGCCCCGGCCTCGACGACCGCCGCGCGGAAATGGGGCAGCCAATATTCACGCAACATACTTTCGGATACGGCGGCATTCAGCTTCTGGCGGTCCGTCTCGACGTTGTTGACCGCGTAGTGCTTCAACGTGGCGGCGATCTTGAGGTGGCGGGGGTCGTCGCCCTGCAGGCCCTTCACATAGGCGACGGCCATCCGGCCGACCAGAAACGGGTCTTCGCCCCAGGCCTCGTGATTGCGTCCCCAATACGGGTTGCGCCCGATGTTGATGACCGGCGCGCGGTAAATGAGGCCCTTGTGTTCGCCGGGCGCGGCGGGATCGAGGTGCCAGCCGTTGTAGATGGCGCGGGCTTCGGTGGAGAGCGTGGCGGCGATTTCATGGACGAGGTCGACGTTCCACGTTGCCGCCATGGCAATGCAGGTGGGGAACAGCGTGGTGGGCCGGTCCCACTTCACGCCGTTGAGGCATTGATTCCACTGGTCGGCCCGGATGCCGAAGCGTTCGATCGTGGGCCCCCGGTGGTTCAGCAGGATCGCCTTTTCCTCCAGCGTCAGGCGTCCAATGAGGTCATCCAGGCGGCGTTCAATCGGCAGGGAAATGTCGCGGAACAATTCGGCGGGTTCGGCGGCCGCAGCGGTCCCGGAGAACCACAGCCCCAGTCCGACGAACCAAGCGAGAGGTGATTGCCGGACGACGGTCGCGAGATGGCGAAGACATTGGTGGGGCATGGGGAAAATTCAGGCGGGCAAATGGATCAGGAAATACGTGGAATCCGCGGGACGGACGAGCCGGGTTACTCGGACTTTTTTCCCGCGGCCTGCCCGCCCTTGGCCGCGGGCCTCACCGGTGCCGGCATGCCGCGGTTCCAGGTTTTCCATTGCGACGTAAGTTCTTTGACGCGGTCGGGCTCCAGGCTGGCGAGGTCCTTCTTCTCCTCGAAATCACGCGCAAGGTCGAACAGCGCCGGGACTCCGGTCGGAGAAAGGACCAATTTCCACTTGCCCTGCCGCACCGCGCCGAGGCCGCCGATGCTGAAGAAGAGCGTATCGTGCGGTGCCCCGGTTTTTGCGCCCTGCAAATACGGCGTGAGGTTTACCCCGTCGAGTGAGGCCGGCGCTTTCACCCCGGTGAGCGCGGCGATGGTCGGGAAGAGATCGAGGGTGCTGACCGGGTGGTCGTAGCTCAGGCCCGCGGGAAAAACGCCCGGATAGGCGGCGAGAAAAGGGACGCGAATCCCCCCTTCATAGAGCGACCATTTGTAGTCGCGCAGCGGGAGACTGTTGCTGCGGTTTTCCGGGTGACCGCCGTTGTCGCCGAAGAAGAAAATGAGGGTCCGGCGATCCAGTCCGACCGACTTAATCTTATCGAGGATGCGACCGACGGCTTCGTCGAGGGCGACGATCGTGGCGACCGTGTCGGCGCGGGCGCCATCGCCGGGAAACTGGCCGGAATATTTGTCCGCATCGCCGGGGCGGGCCATCGGCACCTTGGGTACGTCGAGGATTTTCCCCTCCGCCACCGCGGCGTCATACTCCTTTTGAATCAACTGGGCGTTTTTCACGACCCGGAGAATGTGCGGCGCATTGAAGGTAACCGTTAGGTAGAACGGGTTGGCCTGATTGCGCTCGATGAATTCAACCGCCTCCCGGGCAAAAAGGTCGGTGCTGTAGGTGTCGTGGACTTGAACTTTGCCGTTCCGGGCGAGCTTCGGGTGGTGGTAGTCGATGAACGGACTGGAAAGGTGTGAGCAGAGCGTTTCATCGAAGACGCCGCGCTCGTGGGGCATCGGGCCGGCGCTGTGCCACTTGCCCAGAAGAGCGGTGCGATAGCCGGCGTCGTGCAAGACGCCGGGAAGCAGCGGCTGCGTGGTGGGAATGCCGCCGAGATTATCGACGAAGCCGAAACGCTGTGGATAGACGCCGCTGAAAAACCCGGCCCGGGCCGGCCCGCAGAGCGGTGCGGTGGCATAGCCGGAGGTGAATTTCACTCCCGTTTGGGCGAGGCGATCGATGTTGGGGGTATTGACCTCGCCGCGGTGAAGCGCGCTGACGTCGCCCCAGCCGAGGTCGTCGACCAGCATGACCACGACGTTCGGTCGGGGTGACTCCGCGGCGGGCAGGGCGGCGAGCGTGGCTAAGAGGCAAAGGGCAATCTTCGCAGGGCGGAGCCGCATGGGAGTCGGGGGGCAGGGGCCTAGAAACTGAATTTGGAACTAAGGGAGAGTCCGAGCGCGTTGGGGAAGAGACGTTGTTCAACGAAGCGACCGCCGGTGCCGTCGTCCAGCGCCGTCCATGGCGCGGCGGTGCGGGTGTTGAGCACATTCTGAGCCCGGAGTTGGGTTTCCCAGCGGACCCGCTTGCGCCAAATGACACGGCTGTACTCCACCCAGGCATCGAGATTAAAGGTTTTGGCGCCGAAGAACGGCTGCGTGATGTCGAAGAGGGTTTTGCCGGGAAGGACCTTGTAGCCGATCACCGGCTCGTCGCGCCAGACCAGGGCGCTGCCCACGGCGAAGCCCTTCAGCCGGGAGCTGGGATCAAAGCGGTAGCGGCCCAAGCCGCTGAACTGCCATTCGCTGGAGCGGGTCTGCCGGATGCCCAGCGTCAGCTTGTCGTTGGCGACTTCGTTGGTGATGACGGTCGCCAACTGGCCGACAGTGGTCCCGAGCGTCGAGTTCACCGGGGTCGCGGCCTTGCCCTGCCACTCCGGCAGGTTGCGCTCGATATACGCGAAAAGCCGGGCGCCGCGTTCCGGCACAAGCGTGAGGTTCTTGCTCGCCGTGATCATGAGCCGGAGGTTCGACGTCGGATTGCCCACGAGTTGAAACTCATAGCCCTTGGTTTCGGTCGACTTGAACTCGGTCCACTGCGGATTTGTCACCCGGTTCAGGTCGATCGCGCCCCAGATCGCGTCGATCGCGGCCCGCTTGTTGCCGACGACCGTGCCGTCGGTGACGTTGCGCTGAGTGGTTGAGAAGTAGTCGACCGACCCCTGCAGTTTTCCGCCGACGAGTGAGAACTTGAGGCCGACGTCGTAGCCCTTCCCCTCGATCGGCTGGGCCGGCGAACCGTCGATGTTCACCGACGACTGATTCGACGGCACGAAGTTGGTCGCGCGATTGGCGAAGAGACTCACATCGCGGGTGGCGTTCAACACCACGCCCGCGGAATAGGTTCGTCCCCGGTCGTTGGTGGCGAGGGTGCCGCTGGAGCCGGCGATGTCGGGGAAAACGCCGAGTGCATCCCGGACGTAGACGCCCTGCTCCTGCAGCACGCGGTCCCGGCGGACGCCGAAGGTGCCGACGAGGAGATTCTCCAGCAGGTCGGCCTGGGTGGAGAAGACCATCGCCTTGGTTTCACTGAGGTTGTTGCGCGGCGTGGCCCGGACGCGGGCGAATCCCGGGGTAATGCCGCCGGCCTTACCGCCGCTGAAGTCGGACGTGAACGATGAGTTATTGCCCGGAATCAAGTAATAGCGCCGGTGAATATTGTTCACCGCATTATCGAGCCGGCCAAAGGTGCCGGTCGTCAGCAGCGGCGTGAGATTCACCTCCCCGGCGTTGTCGAGGAGTTGGTGCAAACGCTCGTAGGTGAAGAGGGCGCCGAGGGACAGCCGGCCGAGGCGACGCCCGGCGAACTTCAGGTGGTTCAAATCGAGGTCATACGACGCGGTGAAGCGGGCCTGCGCATCGTCCGTCGGGCGCGTCACCCAAAAAGCCCGGTTGGTCTCGATGTACGGCTTGCCGGCCATCGGATTCGGCTGTCCGGACGGCAGTTGGCTGTTCGCATCGACCTTCACGACGTTTTCGAGGCCGGACGGACCTTCGAAGTTGTAGAGGAATTGGTGCTCGAATTTGCCCGCCACCTCGAGGAACAGCCGGCGTCCGACCGCCTGCTGGACGAAGAGCGAGACGTTGCTGGCGTCGATGTTGGCGGCATCGCCGGTGCCGCTGAGGTTGGTGTTGAGCGGTACGACCACCGGCGCGCTGAAGCTCAGGCGATTATTGAGCACAGTGTTGACGCGGGCGCGGGTGCCGACCGCCGATGACCGCCAGTCCATTGACGTGATCTGCGGTTGGCCGTCCACGATCACCACGTACCCGTTGGCGGCGTTAAATTCGAGGCCCGGCGTCGCGGCGGTGTTGCCGTAGACCGGCTTCAGTGGGGCGCCGGCGCGCAGCCACGGCGTATATTGATCGAAAGCGACGACGGAGCGGGGCACCTGCTGGCGGATCCGCGTGGTTTCGCCGTTCACCGTGACCGTGGTCTCGGGCAACGGCCGGTAACTGGCGGCGGCAAAAAACGATCGGCGTTGGCTTTTGGCCGGCGTCACGTAACGCCGCCGGTCCTCGTCGAGCAGGTCGAGGCGTAGGCCCAGCTTTTTCGGAATCAGGATGACGCTGGTGTCGATGGCCGCACGGTAACTGTCGAAGCTGTCCACGCGGAGGCTGAGCGAAGTTGCGGCACGGTTGAGGTCGGGGCCGTTGGTGACGATGTCGAGACCGCCGCCGGGGTTGCCTACGCCGAAAAGGATCGAATTGGGGCCGCGGGTGAAGGTCAGGCGACTGGTGTTGTACGAGTCGATCGGCGTCAGCGCGGTGAAGAAGTTCGTGGTGATGCTATCGGAGCGGAAGCCGCGGACGGTATATGGATTTCCCGTCCGCTGGCCGTTGTTATCGAGGTCGCCTTCGTTGCTCTGGTAGCGGGCCGTGCTCGGCAGGTAGTCGAGCACATCGTTGAAATTCAAGGCGCCGAGGTCGCTGAGCATGTCGGCCGAGATGATCGAGATGGCGGACGGCACGTCCTTCACCGGCGTCTTGAGCCGCGTGCCCGACAGCGTCTCGGCCGGAGCGTAGCCGTTGTCGGTGCCGGCGGTAATGACGAACGGGTTTAACTCGATCGGGGCTTCCTTTCCCGGGGAGGGTGCGACGGCTTGCGCGAATCCGGTGCTGGTTGAGATCAATGCGGTCAGGAGTCCGAGGGAGGGCTTCATGGCTTTGGGGGGAGGGAACTGGGGCGAGGCCTGCGGATTTCGAGGTCGAATCCGGCGGCCGGTGGAATGCGGAGGATACGTGGTTTTCGGCGCACGACTATCCTCCGTTCGGGGGATGCCGGGGCGACCCCAAAAACAATAGGATTAGCTTATGTCGCGAAGGTCATGGTGCATAATGAACTCGGAACCCCGGAGCAGATGGTGACGATAACACCGGTGCCCCTTCTGCCGAGTTCACGATCATGGCTGGTGGCAATCCTCCTGGCGTTTGTCGGAGGAGCCGGGCTGGAGGCTGCACCGGAGTCGGGAGTTTATTCCGCCCGTCCCGGGCTGGCGCAGGTTGTCCTCGGTGGGCGGTTGGTGAACCTGCAGATGGATCCGTCGGCGGAAGCCGTTGGCGAAACGAACTACCGGGGGATTTCCCTGCTGCCGGGGGAACTGCCGCTGGAGATTCGCATCAATACCGCGCCGCCCGGCGTGCCGCCCGTCGTGCGGTTGCGTTCACGCCTTGAGGGGCGGGAGGAGGAGTGGCAGGACCACGACGGGGTGATGTGGCTGGTATTGCGTTTTCTCGATGACAACAATCGGGCGGTGAGCAGCGCATCGTTTACGCGCACGGGGGAGAGCCTGGGGTGGGGTGGATTGCCGCAGAATTCCCGGTTGCACCCGCGAGTGGATGAATCCGTCGTGCCGGAGCGGTCCAGCAAGGTCCAGATTCTCCTTGTTTCCGGAGGTACGCCCCGCACCACGGGATTCTGGGCCGTGCGTCGCCTGCGGCTCACGGCGTCGCTCCCCGGCGAAGGCGCTGCGTTGGCGAAGACTATCTTCCAACTCGAAACACTGCGCGGGCAGCGGCTGGAGTCTCCTCTGGGCAATCCTGACGGTTGGGTGCGAGATGGGACCGGACTAAGCACCCCGCGCATTCATACCCATGTCGGAGACGACGGGGTGGCGGAGCCCTTGCTTGCCCTGGTGGACGGCGATCCCACCAACACCGGGGGGTGGTTGCAGCCGATCCGTGAGGCCACTCCGGTCCTGCCGGGCCAACGGCTGCGACTGGAGTGCGAGGAAATGTTCAGCATCGGGCGGGGCGGGGACGCTGCGCTCAGTTTCCACACGCTGCCGGTGGGGAAATATGTTTTCCGGGTGTGGGCGACGGATGAATTGGGCCGGCCGACGGGACCATCGCTGCGCCTACCACTCGAAGTGCGCCCGCCGTTTTACGCGGCGCTGTGGTTTCGCTTCTTGGGCTTTGGCTTGGTCGTCTTCGGCTTGCTCGGTGGGTTCCGCTATTTCGCCTGGCGAAGGTTACAGCGCGAGCTGCATCGGCTGGAGCGTCGCCGCGCGGTGGAGGAGGAGCGCACCCGGATAGCCCGGGATATTCACGACGAGATGGGGTCGCGCTTCACGCAAATTTCGCTGTTGGCCGGCCGGGCCCTGATGTCCGCTCCGGCGGACGAGGCGGTGCGAGAGCCCATCCGGAAGATTAACGGCGCGGTGAAGGAACTGGCCTCGGCGCTGGAGGAAATCGTTTGGGCGGCCAATCCCCTCCATGACACCCTCGAGGGTTTCAGCAACTACCTCAGCCAGTATGCGGGCGCGGTGTTGCGTGACGCCGACCTCCGCTGCCGGCTCGACATTCCCATCCTCCTGCCGTCGGTGAGTCTTTCGAGCGGAAAAAGACATCGCCTGATGATGGCGGTGAAGGAGGCGCTCAATAACGCCCTCAAGCATGGGGCGGCCACGGAGGTGCGCGTGAAACTCGAGTTCAACGGGAATACGCTGCTCGTGTGGGTGGTCGACAACGGTTGCGGCTTCGACCCCGCGACCGTAAAACGCGGCAACGGTCTGGATCATTTGGCGCGGCGCATGGAGGAGACCGGCGGCGCGTGCGCCGTCGAATCGCTCCCCGGTGCGGGCACCCGCGTCCGGCTGAGTGTGCCTTTGCCGGTTGCGGGGGAGGCGGTATGAGGGCGGGCGTGATTATCGTGGAGGACGATCGTTCGGTGCGCGAAGACTTGGTGGCACTCGTCCGTACCGACGAGCGTCTGAGGCTCCTGGGTGCATTCTCCTCGGCGGAGGACGCGCTCCGTGGAATTCCGGCGCTTCAGCCGCAATTGATCGTGATGGATATCAATTTGCCGCGGATGAACGGCATTGAATGTGTCGCGCGACTGAAACTTCTCCTCCCGCAGGTGCTGGTCCTGATGCTCACCGTCTACGAGGATGGCGACAGCATCTTTCGTGCGCTCAAGTCTGGGGCCACCGGCTACTTGGTGAAACGGGATGCATCTGAAAAGTTGCTGGATGCCCTTCAGGAGGTGCAACGGGGCGGCGCCCCGATGTCGGCGCACATCGCCCGGCAGGTCGTGCAGTACTTTCATCGGAGCGAAATGCCGGCGGCCGAGGCCGAACGCCCTTCCCCTCGTGAACGCGAAATCCTGGATCTACTGGTGAAAGGCCTGATCCTGAAGGAAGTGGCGGACCAGCTCGGCATCAGCCTGGAGACGGTCCGGACGCATGTGACCCATATCTACCAGAAGCTGCATGTGCGTAGCCGCACGGAAGCGGTCGTGAAGTACCTCCGCCAAAGCCAGTAATCGAGCGACGGGAAGAACGCAGGTTATCGGCCGAAATTCGGATTTGGAGCAGGGGCGATCCCACGGGGGCATGCGTGCATTTTGCTCAATCCCCGCGCGGGCTGTTGCCCCCCCCTCTGTTCGCAAGATGCTGCACTGGAGTGGACGATCCGCCTGAGCGCAGCGTGCGAACGCGCGTGCCGCTGATTTTCTACACAGGCTTGTGCCCGGTGGGTGATTCACCCACTGCTCCCGCACCCCACCCATGAGCGAAAATTACGTTGAGTCGGCGTTGGAGCAGAATCGAAACACGATGCCTCCACTCCTTCTACCCCTATTCCTGCTTTGTCTCGGCCTGTTCCACTTTCCGGGATCCCTTGCCTTGGCCTCCGTGCCGTCCGGCGGCACCGTGGAAGGTCGCGTCCTTCAGGACCTCACCGGCCTCGCTCTCGCCAACGCGCGCGTCGCGGTGCCCGCCGCGGGCCTCGAGTCCTTCACCGACTTCGCCGGCTTCTTCCGTCTCCACGGCGTTCCGGCCGGCCGGCAGGAATTCACGGTCTTCTTCACCGGCCTCACCTCGGCCTCCGCAACCATCCAAGTCGCCACCGGCGGCGTCCACCGCCACGACTTCACCCTCGATCGCCCGGCCGACCCCGCCAGCCGTCCCGTTCGCTTGGAAAAATTCGTCGTCGCCGAGTCCCCGCAGATGGAGGGCGCCGCCATCGCCATCCAGGAGCAACGCTTCGCCGCCAACCTCAAGATCGTCGTGACCGCCGACGAGTTCGGCGCCGCCTCCGAGGGCGACATCGGCGAGTTCCTCAAGTTTCTGCCCGGCGTCACCATGGGCTACGCCGGCGGCGACGCCCGCCAGGTCTCCCTCGGTGGACTCGATTCCAACTATACGCCCGTCACCTTCGCCGGCTTCGGCATGACCAACGGCAACCAAGGGGCCACCAACCGCGGCGTCGCCCTCGAGTACGTCTCCCTCAATAACGTGTCCCGCGTCGAGATCATCAACTCCCCCACGCCCGAGTCCCCCGGCGGCGCTCTCGCCGGCTCCATCAACTTCGTCCCTCGCACCGCGTTCGAGCGCGTGCGCCCGCTCTACACGCTCAGCACCTACGTCACCATGCGCGATGACGCCCGCGACTTCCACCGCAGTCCCGGGCCCCGCGAAAATTCCACGCGCAAGGTCCTTCCGGGGTTCGAGTTCTCTGCCGTCGTCCCCGTCTCTCGCCGCTTCGGCTTCACCGTGTCTGGCGCCGCCTCGACTTCGTTCAGCGACTGGGACGCCCTCGTCAACACGTGGCGTGGCGGCAACGCCGTGACGAACGGCGCAGCCTTCCCCGACACCACGCCCGACCGGCCCTACCTGTCCAGCTACCTGTTCCGCGACGGCTTCATCCTCCGCCGCCGCTCCTCCGGCTCCCTCACGCTCGACTACCAGTTGGGCCCCTCGGACCGTCTCGCCTTCAGCGTCACCAGCTCCGCCTACGCCACGAACTACGACATGCGCGGCCTCACCTTCGGCCTCGCCGCCGTCGCCCCGGGCTTCTCCACCGCCTCCGTCCGCAGCACCCCGGGGCAGGGCTCACTCTCGGTCTCCACCGACGTGCGCGACCGCAACTCCCTCACGTGGATGCCCACCCTCGTCCTCCGTCACGACGGCCCGCTCTGGCGCGGCGAGGCCGGGTTCGGCTACTCCCACTCGCGCGACAGCATCCAGAGCGGCGACCGCGGCTGGTTCTCCAACGTCACCGCCGGCCGCACCGGCCTAACCCTTGCGTTCGATGACGTCACCCGCGAGCGGCCCGGCCGCATCACCGCCACCGACAACGCGACCGGCCGCACCGTCGATCCCTTCGCCATCGAATCCTACGCGGCCCGCACCGCCACCCTCGCCGTCCCCCAGAACACCGACACCAAGCGCAGCGCCTACGGCAACGCCCAGCGCGCCTTCTCGTGGCTGGGTCACCCCCTACTGCTCAAGGCCGGCTTCGACGTGCAGCAGGCCATCCGCGACGACACGCGCTCCTTCAGCCCCTCGAACGTCGTATTCGACTTCGTCGGCGCCGACGGCCGCACCAGCACCGCGCCTGCCGGCGGCGACGATGCCGCCGCGCCGTTTCACTACACGGAGCTCGCGGTTCGGCCCTCTCCCTTCGGCTTCCCCGCCATCCCCGTCGTTAGCAATGCCCGCCTGTGGTCCGATTATCGTGCCAATCCCGGACATTTCCGCTCCGACGACAACACCACCTACCGTGCCGCCGTCGCCGCCTCCAAGCGCGCCGAGGAAACCATCTCGGCCGCCTACCTGCGCGGCGACGTTTCCTTTCTCGACCAGCGCCTGCGCCTCGTCGGCGGTCTTCGCCTGGAGGAAACCCGCGTCCGCGCCGAGGGTCCTCTCTCGGATCCGACGCGCAACTACCAGTACCGCCCCGATGGCACCGTGATTTTGGGCGCCAATGGGCGCCCGCTCACCGTCGCCCCGTCGACCAACGCCCTCGAGGTCTCACGCCTCACTTACCTCAGCCGCGGCGCCCGCGTCCGCAAGGAATACCTGCGCTCCTTCCCCAGCGTGAACGTCGCCTTCAACCTGCGGCCCAACCTGATCGCCCGCGCCGCCGCCTACACCTCCATCGGCCGGCCCGACTTCAACCAGTACGCCGGTGGTATCACGCTTCCTGACACCGAGTCCGCCCCGGGCAATGCCAACCGCATCGTCGTCAATAACGCCGCCATCAAGCCCTGGAGCGCCCGCTCCGCCAACCTTGCCCTCGAGTACTATTTCGAGCGCATCGGCGTGCTCTCCGCAGCGGTGTTCCGCCGTGATTTCCGCAACTTCTTCGGCACGTCCATTCTACCTGCCACCCCGGAGTTCCTCGCTCTCTACGGCCTCAATCCGGCCGAGTACGGCGACTATTCCGTCTCCACCCAGTACAACCTGCCCGAGGGCGTCCGGATGGATGGCCTCTCCCTCAACTACAAGCAGGCCCTCACGTTCCTGCCCTCCTGGGCCCGCGGCGTTCAGGCCTTCGCCAACGTCAGCACCCAGCACGCCAGCGGGGGCGCCACCGGCCAGTTCCAGTACAGCCCGCGCCTCGCGAACGCCGGCCTCAGCCTGACCCGGGCGCGCTTCCTCCTCCGCGCCGACCTCAACCACCGCGGACGCCAGCGCATCGCCACGCTTTCCGGCCGAGGTATCGAGGCCGGCACTACGCGCTGGTCCGTGGTCCGCAACTCCCTCGACGTCAGTGGTGAACTCCGCCTCGGGCCGCACGTGAGCGCTTTCGCCAAGCTCCGCAACGTCACCGACGTCGGTGTCGACTTCGACTATTACGGGCCCTCGACGCCCGCCGTCGCCCGTTACCAGCAGCACGAGCGCTTCGGCGCCCTCTGGACCTTCGGCCTCAAGGGCACGTTCTGAACCCCGCCCCCGCTCATGTTCATGGCACTTTCGTCGGGGGAAGGGAGCCGACGGTCTTCAGGTCAGGGCTGGTCAAAATGGACACCTGGCCCGCTTCAGAATTCCGCTCCTGATCGGGTTGCAATCGTGGTGCCGTTCCGGGGCGCGTCGGTGGATTGGCGCCCAGCGAGGGCGTTCCGCCGGCGTCTTGTACTCCGATTTTCCGGTCGTGATCGACGTCGGGTTTAAGTGGGGTGGAGGGCCGAGGTGCGATCTTTCCTCGACCTTTCCCCCGGTCGCCTTCAGTCCCGATGCCCGTCTCCTCCCGCTTTGTATCCGTAGGTCAACGCCGCCCGATGCGCCGAAAACTGCTTAAGCTAATTTTGAAAAAAGTGCTGCCCTGGCTCGCCGAGCGGAGCCGGTGCCGGGAGGTGGTATTTTGCGACGCGCGACGTTGGACCGAAGCCTTGCGCGAAGGCGCTGAGCCCGCCGGCGAAGACGCGCTCGCCCAGCATTTCCTGCTGCACCCGGAATTTCGGACGCTCTACTACCGGCGTTTGGGTAATTGGCGGCGCGGGGTTTCGGTTCTGAAGTGGTTCTTTCGCCCCCTTGAGTCGTGTTATTTGAGCTGCGCCGATATTGGCCCCGGGCTCTTTATCCAGCACGGTTTCTCCACGATCCTGCTGGCCCATTCCGTCGGTGCGAACTGCTGGATCAACCAGAATGTAACCGTCGGTTACACCGCCAAGGGATGTCCCACCGTTGGCAACCACGTCACGATCGGCGCCGGCGCGATTGTGATCGGTCCGATTACGATTGGAGATCATGCCGTTATCGGTGCCGGTGCCGTCGTGGTGAAGTCGGTGCCGCCCGGCGCCACGGTCGTGGGCAACCCGGCCCGCATCATCAAGCAGTCCGCGGTCAACGACCTTTAGCCGGGCCCCCGTTGCCGTCCCCTCCGCGGGCGAGCGGCCACGTCGCGGTGGGCGCTTATTCTTGTTCGGGCCTGATGCGGATCGCGTGACCGGGTGACCGGCCGCCCGGCTCGGGCCTTTAACCGGGTGCGGGCAAAGGGTGTGCCGTTGGGGGGATGACGGCGGGCAAGGTGCAACGTGCAACGTGCTGCAGCGGCCGGATCATCGCTTGCCTCGTGCGGGGATGAAAAATCAGCCCAACGGGAGGTTGCGACCGGGAGGCGGAGCGGAGAGCCTTGGCCGGAATCATGCCGTTGAGAGCGATGAGTCGAGCGTTGAGGGGAAAACCAGCAGGTGGGTTTGCCATGCCGATGTCGGCCGGGCGAGTCGCCCTCCGGGAATTGGTCTCTCGACCCTCAACGCTCATCCCTGCACTGAATTATTCCAGCTTAGGCGCCGCTTTCGGCCCTGCCTCCACCATCATGCTCCTGCTCCCCGTTGACCTATTCGCCAAATCTATCGCTGCCATTCCTGCCGTCGGCGCGGGGGTCCGTGGCGCCGTCGCGGCGTTTCGCACCGTGGCTCTGCCCCTCGGCTTGCTCTTGGCGCCGGCGATTTTTGCGCAGACCGCTGGACCGAAAGCCGACGCGCAGGCGGCGGAGCCGATCGAGCTGAGTCCGTTCGTCGTCGCGACCACGAAGGATCTGGGCTACCAGGCCACGAGTACGCTCGCCGGCACCCGGCTGAACACCAGCCTCAAGGACATCGGCGCCGCCGTCTCCGTCTACACGCAAGAGTTCCTCGAAGACATCAACGTATCCAAACTCCAGGACATCCTCACCTTTACCGCCGGCACGGAGGTCGGCGGGCAGAACGGTAACTACTCCGGCGTCACGGGTGAAAGTTCCGCCGAGGTGCGCGACGACCCCTCCAGCGTCAATCGCGTGCGCGCCCTGGCGCAGGCGACCCGTACCCGCGGTTTTTTTGCGACCGACCTGCCGGGCGACGCCTACAATTTCGATACGCTCACCGTGAGCCGCGGTCCGAACGCGGTTCTGGCCGGCGTCGGCAACGCCGGCGGCATCATCGACTCGTCGCTGCGCAAGGCGACGTTCGCCGACAGCGTGCGCGTCGTCTCCCGTTTCAGTTCCTACGCGTCGCACCGCGAAGAACTCCATTTCAACCAGGTCCTCTTCCCGGGCCGGCTCGCCATCCGGCTCGACCTGCTGAACGACGAGAAGAACTATCGCCAGCAACCCGCCTATGAGAAGGACCGGCGCCTCTACGGTGCCGTGCAGTACCGCGTGTTCGAGGGTCAGCGCGACGGCTTCCTCGGCCGCGGCACCTTCCGCGCCAACGTCGAAACCGGCCACATCGACGGCGTCCCGCCCGATCCGATCACCCCGACGATCACCGTCGGCAACTGGTTCAACGCCCTGACGCCGAAGTGGCAGTGGAACGGCGCGCTGCAACAACTGCAGACCGCCTCCGGTGCGCCGGTCACCGGCACGGTCGCCCAGACCGGCGTTTACCAGGGCTTTCCACTCTACGCCCAGTGGGCGCTGATCTACTCGAACCCGACCTCGGGTGCCGCCGGGATCGGCGGCGCGGACGCCTCGCTTTCCGGCCTGCAGGGTTTCCAAGGCACGATTCCCGCGGCGGCCGCGGGTGGTCCCGGCGGCGCGCTGCGCGGCACCGGTGATCCCGCGCGCTCCAACGGCAAACCCGGCTACCTGCGCACGCATCTCATCGATCCGCGGGTCTTCAACTTCTACGACCACCTGCTCACGGGCGTGTTTGACCACCGCTCGCAGACGTTCAATGCGAGCGATTTTCGCTACGAGCAGCTGCTCCTCGGCGGCAAGGCGGGCTTCGAGGCCGCGTACAACTACCAGACGTTCACGCGGCGCCGCGATTTTCCCATCCCCGGGTCCGGTGACGACGAGGGCATCTTCGTCGACGTGAATTCCGTCCTGAGCATCCGCACGCCGGCGTACCCGAACGGCGTGCCGAATCCCAATTTCGGCCGGCCCTTCATCACGACTCCGGATGTGTTCCGCGACCAGCTGAACCGCACCAACCGGGAGTCCTACCAGCTGACGGCATTCTTCAATCAGGACTTCACCAAGGGGGATACCCGTTGGGCGCGGGCCCTCGGCCGCCACACGCTTTCGGCCCTCGTTTTCAAAACGAACATCGAGCGCTTCAACCGCACCTACGGCAGCACCTGGGATCCCAATGGACCGCTCAATCCCTACACCAACAACTCCGGCGTCCTGCCCGGGCTGTTCGGTGCGCAGGTCAACGGTTGGTTCTATCTCGGGCCTTCGCTGGCTTCGGCCAACAGCCTGTCCGACGTCCGCTTGCAACCGATCAGCGCCGAGCGGCCGCAGTACGGGCAAGCGTACACCCTGCGGATCTACGATTCCACGACCAAGACCTTCGTGACGGGATCGGCGAAGCCCGTCCGCGTGCTGAACCGGGTCATCGACCAGCGCGAGGAGCTGAACTCGTCCGCCTTCGCCCTGCAGAGCCACTGGTTGAAAGATTACGTGACGACGATCGTCGGCTGGCGCGAGGATCGCGACGAGGGGGCGTCTTCGCTCACGCCCGCGCGGTTGGCCGACGGAAATCTGGATGCATCCGCGATGACGTTCCAGCCCTCCATCGCCCAGGGAAAACGCAGTTGGACCAAGAGTGTCGTCGGCCGTCTGCCCGTGCGTTTGCCCGGCGAAACCGAGCTGCGGGCGTTCTGGAACGAGTCCGGCAACTTCACGCCCGGCGGTCAGCGGCGCAACATCTGGAACGAGGAGGTCGGCTCGCCCGCGGCGGAGACGACCGAGCTGGGCGTGTCCCTGAGCGCCTTCCACGGGAAGTTCTTTCTGCGCGTCAACCGCTTCGATACCCGCATCCAGAACGATGCGGTGAGCGGGGTGAAGAACGCCTTCGCCTACATCAGTGCGACGATGAACAACATGACCCAGGCCAATCTCGCCGGGCTCAATCCCGCCGGCTACGGCTACACCGCCGCCGGCGGCGTCAGCCCGTATGCGACGTTCGAGCAGGTCGCGCGGGCGCTCTACGAGACGATTCCGCAACGGCTCCGGACCGGCAGCCAGTACAATTTCAATCCGCGCCTGACCGGCGCGGGCGCCGGTTTGCAGTGGGTGCCCGATTCCATCACGGGCCTGGTTTCAACGAGCGACACGCGGTCCACCGGCACGGAGTACGAGGCGATCGTCAATCCGCTCCCCGGCTGGCGCGTCGCTTTCAGTCTCACCGAGAACGAGGCGGTGAAGGCCGACGTGGCGCGCGAAGATCTCGCGTTCGCCAACGCGTGGGTGGCCAATGTGCGCGCGAAGGACAACGGCGCGCTCATCAACGGCCAGCGCAACCCCGTGCAAAGCGCTACGCTCGGAACCTTTTTGGCCCAATACGACGGCGAGCACACCACCTTCATCC
Source organism: uncultured Opitutia bacterium (assembly GCA_903820035.1). Lineage (GTDB taxonomy): Bacteria > Verrucomicrobiota > Verrucomicrobiia > Opitutales > Opitutaceae > ER46. The sequence continues at coordinate 53,820 of CAIJFT010000241.1, read as the reverse complement.
GCACGTCCGCCGCGCAGTCCGGCGTCTCCACCGCCGAGGTCCGCAAGTGGCGCGCCAACGTTGTGACGCGTTACGAATTCCCGCGCGGCCTGCTCCGCGGCGTGAGCGTCGGCGGCGCCCTCCGCTGGCAGGACAAGGTCGGCATCGGCTACCCGAACCTCAGCCTGACGCCCAACACGCAATACATCCCCGACATCGCGCACCCGCTCTATGGTCCGCGCGACACCCAGGTCGACCTTAGCCTCGGCTACAAGAACCGGTTCAAACTTTCCGGCTCCGTGGTCACTTGGAGTATCGGCGTCAACGTCCGGAATCTGACCGCCAAAGACACGCTGATTCCGATTGCGGCCAACCCCGACGGTTCGTGGGCGACGTTCCGTATTCCGCCCGAGCGCACGTGGAGTGTGGCCAACTCTTTTGGGTTCTAAGCTGAATCATGCCGCCCAGGTTGCGCGGATCGAGCCGTTGCTCGGTTTCGGGTCACGCGAACCTGACGATTACGCAACAAAGTCAGCCGACCCGGCGTGAACCGGTTGAGCCGGCCTTTTCCCTCGGTGTTCCGCGCGCGCTCGATGCGGACCTCCGTCCCCAGCGGTTACGTCGTGGTCGGTTATTTGCCGAGGTCGGCGCTGGTCGCCGGGGTGAACGGCGCGGTCGGCGCTCCAGTCCAGCGTTGGAGGGTGAGGTCGCCGGTTTGTGCGCCCCGGGGGCCGGAGTTGACGGCGAAATAAAACAGCCCGCGGCCGACGGGCTGGAGGCCCACGTCGGCCTTCTGGTTCCATCCGCGGATACCGGTCTTCGCATCCTTCAAACCATCATCGGCCAGCGCCAACAGGAGGCCCTGCTCGGTGCCGCGTCCGCCGGGCGCGGGTACGCCGATGAGATCACCGCGGACGGGGGCGGTGCGGGCGTCCACGGCAAAGAGGGTATAATTGGGATACGCCGGCTTGGTGCCCTTGTAGACGCCCATGAACCAGCGTTGCCGTCCCTCGTCATAGGCGAGGTTCTGCACGCCGTAGGTCGTGTTGCCGGTGCGGACGAAATATTTGCCGTGCACCGCGGCCGGGCCGCTGTGGTGCGGGGCCGCTTCGGTGAGGCCGCGGGCGTAGCGGGCCCAGTCGGCGATATCGTACTGGAGCAGGACCTGGTGATCGTTGTCGCTGCGCGCGAGGTTGGCGTAGATGCCGTACGCCACCGTGAGGAGGGGAGGGCCGTCCGTGCGGCCGAACTGCGGGCCGAAACTCACGCCGTCGATGCCCGAGCAGCCGTAGCGGTGATCGGCGGTCTTGCCGGTGTCGCCGGCGAACACCCCGTCGCCATCGAGGTCGGCCGTGTAATCAGCGGCCACTTCGGGCAAAAAGACGGTGCGGAAAATCTCCGACGACTGGGCTTCGAGGCCGACGCGGTCGAGGCGGCTCACGTCGATCACCGCGATATAGAACGCACGGTCGTGCTTGTATTCGAGTGAGCCGTAAACCCGGCCGTCCCGCGGGTTGAAATCAAGATCCCCGAGGTGGCCCGCCCAACCAACCAGGGTGCCGATGAGTTTGCCGTTGAAGTCGTACTTCGCGAGGAGCGTGGTGAACGAGTAGTAGATGTAGCCTCCCCGCAGGTCGACGGCGATGCCCTGCACGTGGCTGGTGGGCCAGGTGCCGCCGTTTTGCGTAAGGGGCAGGAGGGGCATCGGCGCCGGGCGCGGGGATTGAGCCGGCGATAACACGGCGGAGGCGCCCAGCAGGAGGAGCGCGAGGAGTCTTTTCATGACGAGCGGAGTGGTTCTGATGCCGCCAAGCAACGGCCGCGGGATCCACGCCTGCAACCACGGAACGAAGACGGGGAAGAGGAAGGCCGTTAAGGTCGGTAAGCGGGCGGGTGCAGCGCTCCGTTCTCCGCGACCTTCCTGTTTACGCTCGGTGGTCCCGCTTCCGCGGCTTTTTCCTCGCCGCGCACCGTGTCCCAGCTTGGAGTCGACGCACCCCTCGCACCCCACCTCCCCATGTCCATGAACCGGCGCCGTTTTATCCTGAAATCCCTCGGGGCATCGTTAGCCCTCCCTTCGCTCCCCTCGCTTCTGGTCGGCGCCGTTGGCGGCAACTCGGCGATCCAGACGGCCAAAGGCGCGGGGGTCGGGGCCCGGCGTTTTGTCGCGATCGGCAACCTGCTGGGATATCAGGTGAAGCATTTCTTCCCGGTCTCCACCGGCGGAGCCTATGAGCCGACCACGCTGCTGCAGCCGCTGTGGGACAATCGCCGACACCTGACCGTCTACCGCGGGCTCGACCATGGGCTCAAGGGCGGTCACTTCGCGGTGCACTCCTTTCTCACCGGCGTGCTCAATTCGGAAGCGCAGAACCGGCCCGGCGGCAATGTCTCGATCGACCAGTTCATGGCGGACGAAATCGGCCACCAGACGCGCTTCCCGTCGCTGACGGTCGGCTCGGAGGGCGGCATCCACGGCGGCTGCCAGATCGCGTGGACCAAGTCCGGCGTGCGCGTGCCGCCGATCTCGGGTCCCGCCGAGTTGTTTGACCGGCTCTTTGTCGACGACGCTCCGGATCGCCGCGATCGCCGCCAGCAGGAGAACCAACTGCAGGCTTCAATTCTCGATACCGTGCTGGTGGATGCGAACCGGCTTTCCAAGCAGGTCAATCGCGAGGACAAGGCCAAGTTGGACGAGTACTTCACGTCGATTCGCGACGTCGAGAAGCGTCTCGAACTGCGCCAGCGTTGGGCGAGCCTGCCCAAGCCGACGGCGCCCTTGGCCCGGCCGGAGAACAAGAACAAGGTCGAGGATCTGCCGATTCTCTATGAACTGATCGCGCTGGCGCTGCAGACCGATTCCACGCGTATCGCCACGCTGGAGATCGGTGGTGATTTCCTGCCGCAGGACCTGGGCATCGACAAGTCGTACCACGGGCTTTCGCACCACGGTAACGATGAGGCGGCCATCAAACACCTCCTCGCGCTCGAGACCTACCAGATCCAGCATTTCGGGAAGTTCCTTTCGCGCCTGTCCAAACTGGCGGACGGCGACCGGACGCTGCTCGACTCGACCTCCGTGGTATTCGGCAGCGGGATCGGTGACGCCAACACGCACAAGAATTCCGATCTCCCGATCATTCTCGCGGGTGGCGGTTACCGGCACGGCGAGTTCAAGAAAGTCCCTTCCTCCGGCCCGAATAAGGTGCCGCTTTGCAATCTCTACGTCGACATCGCCCAGCGGATGGGGCTTGAGACCGCGGCGTTCGGCACGAGCACCGGTCGGTTCGCGTGAGGCGGGCCGGCGTGAGGGACCGAGACCAACATCCCGGCATATTTTGATTCTTCTGCTGTAGGCCCGCCCGGTGGGCGGGTGCCCGGCCGGCGGCCGGGCCGACAAACCGACCGCCAAGGCTGATGGGCATGAATGGCTCGATGACCAGGTGACACCTCTGAAAATGACTCTACGACGATCCTCTTGGGCGGTCTTTCTGTTGCTCGCGGTGGTTGCCCGCGGCGCGGAGTCGCGTGCGCATCCGGATATCTTTCCCTTCCTCGACCAGTACTGCCTGAAGTGCCACGACACGGTCATTCAGAAAGGCGACCGTGACCTGGAGCTGCTCAAGCTGCCACTCACCACCGAGGCGGAACTGATTTCCGCCAAGGATATCGTCGATCAGCTCACCCTTCGGGAAATGCCGCCCAAGAAGGAAACGCAACCGAGCGACGACGAGCGCCTCGCCGTCATCCGCGTCCTCCGTGAGGGTATTGCGGCGGCGCGCGGGAAGATCGCGAGCACCGCCGCGCAGACCCTGATGCGTCGGCTCTCGAACCGGGAGTATGAAAATACGCTCGCAACGCTGTTCGGCCGGCGGGTCGACACCCTTGGCCTCACCGCGGATTTTCCGAAGGAGAAGGCGAGCGAGCGCATCGACACGATCGGAAAGTCGCTCGTCACGTCGGGCTTCCTGCTGGATCAGTATTTCCAATCCGCCAACCGTCTGGTCGAAACCCGTTTGGGTCGGCCGGCGCTGGAGCCGAAGTCCTGGCACTTCCAGGGGCATTTCGTCCAGTACGAGGAGTTGCAGGGTCCGCACAAGGCCGCCTTCGATTTCCGTTACCTCTGCCTGTACGAGCAGCCGAACACCGATACGCGGCAGGGCGGATACGGGCACATCGAAGATTTTCTCAAGGGCGTACCTGTGTCCGGGCTCTATGACATCGAGGTGCTGGCCCAGGCGATGCACCGCGATACGCACTATGACGCGACGATTTTCGGCATCGATTTGACCGAGCCCTTTTTGCTCGGGGTCGTCCCCGGGGACGCGACCAAAAACCATATCCACTACCCCCAGGCGATCGAGCCGCTCCTCGGCCAGGCGACGGTGCCCGATGACAAACCGGAGTGGCTCAAGTTCCGGGTGTGGCTCGAGGCCGGCCAGACGCCGCGTTTCATTTTTCCCAACGGGCCCTACGAGTCCCGCGCGTCCGTGATCCAGGTCAACAAGCGCTATCAGGCGGACTTTCAAGGCCGGTTCGCCAATGCCGGCGTGAGCCGCACGCATCTCCTCAAGGAGGGGAAGCTCCCGCACATCCGCATCAGCGAAATCAAGGTGGCCGGCCCCGTGCCGGAGCCGGGAGGCGGCGCGGAGGAGGTGGCGGTTTTCGGGGCGCAGGGGTTCCAGGCGGAACGTGCGCTGGATCAGCTCTACGCATTCGGCGCCCGCGCGTATCGCCGGCCGCTGGCCCGTGCCGATCGGGCGGGGATCCGGAAAACCTACGAGGGCCGGATTCAAGCCAAGGCGACGCCGCGTCAGGCTGCGCTCGATACGGTGAAGATGATGCTGTGTTCGCCCTCGTTCCTCTATTTTAGCGAGATCACCTCCGAAAGGAACGCCAAGCTCGCCCCCTACGATCTCGCCTCGCGTCTTTCCTATGCCCTGTGGGCCGGCCCGCCGGACCAAGCGCTTCTCGCCGCCGCCGGCAAGTTATCCCGTCCAGATGAAATTCGCCGGCAGAGCCTGCGGCTTCTCGCCGACGACCGGGTCGGCGGTTTCGTCAATGGCTTCCTCGAGAGTTGGTTGAACCTGCGCGACCTCGGCGGAATGCCGCCGCCGCGGGAATCCACCCGGGTGTATTACGCCGAGAATTTACCCGAGGCGATGAAGACGGAGGCGCGGCTTTTCTTCCGGCACCTGCTGCGGGAAAACGGATCAGTCCGGCAGTTTATTGATGCCGATTACACCTTCGCCGACAAGCGGCTCGCCAAACTGTACAACCTGCCCGAACAAAAAACGCTGCGGCTCGCCGACGGGTTTCAGCGGGTGATGCTGGCGGGGAACCGGCAGCGCGGCGGCCTGCTCGGGATGGGCGCGGTGCTCACGGTCAGTGCGAACGGCGTCGAGACGTCCCCGGTGACGCGCGGCGTGTGGGTCATGGAAAATATTCTCGGGCTCAAGCCGCCGCCGCCGCCCGACGTGGTGCCGTTGATCGAGCCGGACGTGACCGGCGCCACCACCGTCCGCGAGCGGCTTGCCAAGCACCGGGCCGACCGGACCTGCGCCGAATGTCACCGGAAGATTGATCCGCTTGGTTTCGCGCTGGAGTCGTTCGATCCCATCGGCCGTTGGCGCACGACCTATCCCAAACCGAAGGGCAGCGCACCGGCGCCGAAGGTGGATTCCAGCGGCGAGTTCAGTTCCGGAGCGACCTACGCCGATTTTCAGGACTTCAAGCGTATCCTCGACGGGGAGCGGGCGGATGCGTTCACGCGTCACCTGATTCGGCAGTTCCTGAGTTACGCCACGGGCCGGCACATGGCGTCCGGGGACGACTTCGTGATCGAGGATATCCTTCAGGCCGTGAAAAAAGACGGCTACGGCCTGCGCACCCTTGTCGTTGAGTCGGTCGCCAGCGAGATCGTGCGGCTGCGGTGAGGGAGATCCCGCCGCGGCGGGCGCGGGCGTTGGCGCAAAGGGTCGATTCAAACTTCCAGCCGTTACGGTCCAACGGCATCGGCCCGGATCAGTCGCGGAGTAGCTTCGCCAGCACGTCGCGGAGCTCTTCGAAATCGAACGGCTTGGTCAGCGCCGCATCGAAGCCGAAGCGGGTGTGCTCGCGGAGAACGCTCTGCTCGGCGTGGCCACTGATGAGCACCGCGCGGAGCGTCGGGTCGATTTTGCGCAGACCCTGCATGGCCTCCAGCCCGCCCATACTGCCGCGAACCGTGAGGTCTAGGACCACGGCCTGAAAGGGCTGACGCTGGTCCTGCGCGCGGATGCATTTCGCCAGGGCGGTCATGCCGTCCTGCGCGGTTTCAACGTCATACCCGAACCGTTGCAGCGTCATGGCGAGCGTCTCAAGGAGCATTTCCTCGTCGTCCATCACCAAGATACGGCGGCGCACCGCGACGGGCGGGGTGTTGCCCCCGGCTCCGATCAAGGGGAGCGTGGGCGGAGCGGGTGAAGCCGCCCCCGGGGTAGCCGGCAGGTGAATGATGAACGTGCTGCCGGTGCCGGGTTTGGTGCGCACCGCGAGGGATCCGCCGTGCTGTTTGATAATACGGAGGCAGATCGTCAGGCCCAGCCCCATGCCTTTCTTCATGCCCCGCTGCTTGGTGGAAAAATAGGGATCGAAGATCTTCGAAAGTACGTCGTCGGGGATCCCGGTGCCTTGGTCGGCGATTTCAATCAGCACGTAGGGGCCGGGAGTGAGACCGGGCATCTCGCCGTTCTGGACCGTGACATTATGGGCGGTGATGCGAATGACGCCGCCGGTCGGCATGGCCTCGCGGGCATTGAGCACGAGGTTGTGCGTGACGCGCTCGATTTGGGCCGGATCCACCGTGGCGACCCAGAGGTCGTCGGCTATATCGATATCCGCCCTGACATTGGAGCCTGCCAACGGAATCGTGATGGAGCGGGACAGCAGGTTCGTCAGATTGGTGGCTACGGGGTGGCTGGCATCGCCCCGCGAGAACGTCACCAGTTGACCGATCAGTGCCTTGGCGGACTGGGTGGTGTGCTTGGCGATTTGGAGCCGGTCCAGGCTCGCTTCCGGCATGCCAGGCGTGGAGCGCAGCAGGTCGACATTCAGGCTGATCGTGGCGAGGAAATTGTTGAAGTCGTGCGCAATGCCGCCCGCGAGAATGGCGGTGGACTCGAGTTTGCTGATCGCGAGTTGGTCCGCCGCCGCCTGCTTCTGGGCGGCGAGATCGCGAATGGAAACGATGCGGGCGGGTTGAGCGCGGAACACGCAGCTCCGTCCCGCCACTTCGATGGGAACGGTCGAGCCGTCCGCGCGGAGCGCGAGCATTTCAATCGGCCGTTCCGAGCGATCGGCGACCGAAGCCGCGGTTATCGCGCGGAACTCCGGTGCAATGAATTCGAGCAGGTTGTGGTCGATGAGATTCTCGACTTTCAAGCCGACCAGATTCGCGGCGGCGGGGTTGGCCATTACGATGGTGCCATTCCGGTGAATGACCCATCCGGCCAGAGCCGAGTCGATGACGCTCGCGAACAAATGCTCGGTCTCTTCGCGGGATTTGGCCTGCTCGGCGAGTCGGGAGAGCATCCGCCGCTGCCAGAGAATGATGCCGGCGATGAGCAGGCTGCCGGCGATGATCGCCACGGCGTAGGGTCGCAGGTCCACCAGACGGATCGGGCGGTTTTCGGCGGATCCGATCCAACGTTGATAAATCCGCTCGAGTTCTCCGGCGCGAATCACGTTGGCGAGCGCATCGTTGAGCTTCGCCAGCGTGGCGGCGTCGCCTTTGTGCACGGCAAAGCTGAGGTGATGGATGATATCCCACATGACTTCCCGGTTCAGGTCCGGGGCCCGCAGGAGCGCAAATTTACGATCGAAGGCGTAAACTTGCAGCAGCCCGTCGCACGCACCGCTGCGCAGACCGTCGACTGCCGCTTTCAGGGAATCAAATTCGACCAGTTTTCCGCCCCAACCGGCGTTGGCCGTAGCGGTGCTGAAGGCCACGCTCCCGTAGACCGCGCCGATTTTCTTGCCGGAGAATTGGGACACGCCGACGATTTCCGGCCTGCCCTTCACCGTATACAGCACGCCGTGGAGGTAGACGTGCGAGATGGAGAATTCCATGTCGCGCTGGGTTTCCTCCATGACCGAAACGTTGGTCAGCACATCGAGGTTTCCGGCGCGGAACTGTGCGAGCAGGGGTGTCCACCAGTTTGCGACCAGTTTGACCTCGCCCAAACCCTCCTTCTGCATGGCGCCGATCAGCGCTGCGGAAAATCCATCGGGTTTGCCCTTCTCGTCGACAAACGAGAGCGGCGCATCATTCGCCTCGACGCCGATCCGCAGCGGTTCGGCGCCCTGAACGGTGAGTCCCGCTGCGCACCCCAAGAACAGGGCTAGGGTCCAGCAAAGGGTGAAAATGTTGAGGGGCATCGGGACCGGCGAGCATCGAGCGGCCCGTCGCGTGATCGCGCAATGGGAAAGTCGGCCGAAATATGCCCGGCCTGGATAGGGTAATAACCTGAATCCGTGCTTTGATTCTTGCCGCGGACTCGGCGGCCGCGGGTGGGTGCCCCGCGGTTACCCGATTTCTGAAAACACGATAACCGATACTACCGGACGCGGTCGGTACTCGTGAGGGTGTTGAAATCGAGTATGCGCTCCAGCCGGCCGTGGGTGATGGTCAGCTTGCGACCTCCGACCTCGGCGTTGAGGTAGGGGCCCTCGAAGAGTTTCCAGCGGGTATAATCAAGTGGCTGGCCGTCGACCGTCGGGGTCTGGCCGTAGGTGGCTGTCACCTTCTTTCCCCGCAGCGTGGTCATCGTCACGGTCGGCACCGGATCGAGGCGGAACGACAGCGGCAGCGCGGTGATGGCGGCCTGAAAGGCGGCGAAGTCCTTGAATTCGTCCGCGCTCGCGGCCTGGACGATGGTGCCATTCTTCAAGTGGGGGCTGGTGAGGAGCCGGCCGCCCAGCTCGACCGGGCCCTTGGCCCAGCCGCTCGAGTAATGCCGGTAGGTCTCCCAATGGTAGCCGGCGAGGGGGCGGTACGCGAGGAAGGCCCGGCCGGCGCGCGCGAAGATCCAGCCGGACTTGTCCTCCGTCACGTCGGCGAGGTCCTTGGCAAAGAAGCCGTTGATGTGCGGAAAGCGCGTGCCGGGCGGGATGTCGTAAAGCGCGATGACCGTATCCAGATCCTGAAACACCTGCTCGTACGGCGAACTGCCCATGACCTTGTCGGGGGAGTCGTACGACGGTTTTCCCTCGAAGGTGACGCCCTTGATCATCGGTTCGGGGTAGAACACGAACGAGGCCTGGATGATCTCGCTGGCGGCGTGCGGGTGCAGGGAGAACAGCGTGTTGTGCTTTCCGCGGGGATCGGCTTCGGCCCAGGTGACGTCCCACACGTGGGACTGGATGGGATCGATGCGGCCACCGCGCGTGGAGCCGACGGCGTAGTCCCTGCGGAGGTAGTTGGTCTTGTAAACCGGCGGGGAGTCTTCGTCGCTGTAGCGCCAGAAGCGGCGGACCCGGGCGCGGTCGCGCTGCACCGTGTCGCCGAGGCGGTCCGTCGCGATGCGGTAGATGACCTCGGGCAGTTCGTAGTTCCGGGCGACGGGGGCGAAGTAGAGCCCCCAGCCGCTGTAGCCGGCGGTGGGCGGCACGTTGCCGAAGAGGAGCCAGCTGAAATACGTCGCCATGGCCTGCCAGCGTTCGATGACGGAGCCCTCGTCAACGCGCGAGTTGGGGCCGCGCAGCACGCCGTTGAGCGTCGAGGCGGCGAGTTCGGCAAAGAGCCAGTCCAGCATCAGCCGGCCGCGCACCTTCATGGCGGGGTCCTTGGCCCAGCTGGCGAGAAACAGCAGCGGGATCGCGTATTCGCCGATGTAGTGGGTGGGGTTGAACTCGCCCTGGCCGACCGTCGTGGTGAGGTCCATCCAGTGGATCAGGAAAGAGCGCGCCTCCGCCAAATTTTCCGCGGACGAGCGGCCGCTGTACCAGGTCTCGGCGGGTTCGTCGGGGTAGAGCTCCGCCATCAGGTACAGGGAAATATAATACATCACGAAATGGTTTTCGGTGTCGCCGCGCGCCTGGCGCGTCGTCCGCCAGGCGGTGCGGATCGCGGCCTGCGCGGCGGGGCTCAACCGATCGCGGCCGAGGTAGGCCACGCACACGCTCGGAAACATCCAGAACGGACCGGTGCCCGGGTCCTGCATCATGGCGATCACGCGCTGCGAGCAGCCGGGGAGATCGCGACCGCGCACGAGGCGCGCGGCGATCATCGCGAGGTCGAGCTTCGCGGGGTCGTCGGTCTTCGCGCTACCGCCGCCGGCCGCCCAGTCGAGGACTTCGTCGACGCGGTGGAGGTAGTCGGCGCGGCGCTGCGCCGGATCGAGCACCGGCGCGGTCGACGGCGGCGGTGCTTCGAACGAGGGTTGGGCCGTGCCGGAGAGCGCGGTGAGGAGGGCGAGGGCGGTGGCGAAAAGGACGCGGGTCATGGCGGTGGAGCGCGGTTTCATTTCGCGGCGCGGGGGAGAAGGAGGAATTTGTTCACCTGCGAGCCGGCGAGGGCGTCGGGCTGCCAGGTGCGGCCGAAGTCGCCGGAAACAAACAGCGTTTCCGCCGCGACGCTTGCATAGAGTTTTCCGGCGGGATCGACGCCGACGCGCCACACGTGATGCGCGGCCGGCAGGCCGGCGTTGCGGTCGGTCCAGGTGCGGCCACCGTCTTCACTGGTGAAGACCCCGAGGGCCCAACTGCCGAGGGCAAGGCGTTGCGGGTCGGTGACGTCGAAGGTCACGTTGTACAGGGGATTGGTCGACGGCGCGGTGGTGATTTTCTCCCAGGTGTTGCCTCCGTCGGTCGAGCGCCAGGCGCCCGCGGCGTGGGTCGCGGCGAGCCAGTGGCGCGGATCGTGCGGCGACTGTTGGATATCGTACACCGTCTCCTGCGTCGGTAGCACGCGGCGCCAGTGGTCGGCTCCATCCTCGGTGAGGAAGACACCGACTTCGCAGCCGGCGAAGACGCGGCCGGCGCGGGTGCGGTCGACCTGGAGCACCTGCGTGTACTTGCCGCGGGCGGGGAGCCCGTTTTCGCGGCGGGCGATGGTTTGGGCGCGATCGGTCGAGACCGCGATGCCGTCGGGCAGGGCGAGGTAAACGTGGTCCGGGGCATTCGGGTCCACGGCGACGTCGCGGGCCTCGGTCATGCTCCAGTCGTTGCAGATGCGCCAATGCCGGCCGCCGTCGAGGCTGCGCCAGAGACCGTTCAGGGCGGAGGTGTAGATCACGTGGTGATCGCGCGGATCGAACGCGACCGCGCTGATCCCCGTGTCGTTGTAGCCGAGGTGCGCCCAAGTGCCGGCGGCGTCACGTTGGTAGACGCCGTTTGTTGTGACGATCTTGGACCCGATGACGTAGTTGCGGTTGAGGTTGGCGCAGACGAAGAAATCATAATCGGCCGCGGCCGCCGCGAAGGGCAGCTGCGCGAGCAAACCGAAGAGCAGGTGAAGGCGGACGGGCTGAGGCATGGGAACGAAGCCGGAGGCGGAGGGTGCGGAGCGTGCGCCGCGGGTGCGGCGCGGACGGTGCGGGTGTGGGTGCCCGCGCTGCACCAGCGAAGGCGTTCGCCGCGTTCGAGTCGATCAACTTGGCGGGGCGTTTTGGCGATCGCCGGAGCGAGGCCGGACCGGGCGGTCTAGAGCGTTTCCAGAAACAGGGTAGCCCGCGTTGGAGCGCAGCGACCACGTGGTCCTCGGACGCGAGCCCGAGGTCGCCTCCGGCTCAAACGCAGCGACCGAAATCGTGGAACCGCGCTAGCACGCGGGGCGCTGCAGGAAGGATCCGGCGTGAGCCTCGGAAATGATCCGCTCGGCGGGGACGCCCTCGTTCAACCATTCCAGCGCGGTCCGGCGGACTTCGAATTCCATCAACCGGCCCGACTTGAGGCCGCGCAGGTCGGCACGAAACTGATCGGCGCCGGGGAGATTCCGAATCACCAACGCGTGGCGACTGCGAAGCCGCTTGGATTCGGTTTGCTCGTGGAGTGGGCTGACGAAGGGACGGGCAAGGCGTAATTCCTCCACCTGGCTGTAATCGTCGAATACGCGCACCCCGGGATGAAAATTAGGATCGCGCATCAGGTTGGCGACGCCGGGAACGAGTTCGCGGTCGCTCAGGATGCCGCTGGCGGTGACGAAAACAGTGTCGGTCAGCGGATCGAAGGCGTAAGTCCAAGGCATGGTGAAGCGGGTTGGAAACGAGCGGCAGGGCTGATGTGACCTCTGGCGGGGAGGACATCACCCTCGCGAGGAGAGCGGTCAATCGATGGAACGTAACAACTCGGTTGGGAACGGATTGGGCGGCGATACCAATGGTTGGTTGAATCCCGGCGCGAGACGTCGCGGCCCCGTATTTGTTTCGTGGTAACGGTAATGGACGTTGACGCGGTGCGTCTTGGATCCTCCGCTAATCGCACCGCCGGATGAGATCGTGCTGGCCGCGGAGCGCGGACATCCGAATGCGGATATCGAGCTTCCCTGATGGATTCGACCAACCCTGTAGGCCGTGAGACAATTTTGCCGGCTGGCGCCGACGATCTCTTCCGCGCGCTCTTTGCTGCGAATCCCGATGCCGTGCTGGTGACGTCGGGGGTCCGGCGGATTCTGGCGGCCAATCCGGCGGCCGAACGGCTCCTTGGGCGGGAGGCGGGCGGCCTTGTCGGAAGTGAGCTGGGGGATTGGATGCTCGATGCCGCCGGGAGCGGGTTGGCGGCGGCGGCAGACGGCGCGCGGCACGGTTCGTTTTGCGGGGAAATCGTCCTGATGCGGCCGGGCGGGCCGGCGCTGGCGAGTGAGCTGCGGGTAACGAGCCTCGGCGGGGAAACCTTGAGTTGGCAGTTTCGCGGGCCGGCGGAAGCCTCGGGTACGGTGATTGGTCGGCCTGCGCGGATTGGGGCGATCCGCGACCTGAGTGAGCGGAACCGGGCGGAGCAGGCGCGGCGAGAAACGGAATCCGAGCACCACCGGGTCCACGAACAGCTCCGGTCTGCGATGGCCGCTTCCCGGATTGTCTGGTGGGAGTGGCGGATGGCCGACGGGCATTTTTCCATCAATGCCGGTGGGCAGCCGTGCATTTTGGGTTATGCGCTGGCGCAACTGGCCGAAATCAACGGCCTGGACTGGCTGGATCGAACGCACCCCGAGGACCGTCCCGCGGTGCAGAAGGCGCTCAACGACGCGTTGGCGGGGCGGTCCGAAAAATGGACGTGCGAGCACCGCATGCGCGCGGCGGATGGCGCGTGGCGTTGGGTCCGGCATGTCGGTCGCGTCAGCCAGCGGCGGCCCGACGGCCAGCCTGCGATGATGGTGGGCACGACGCAGGATGAGCACGCGCTCCATGAAGTGGAGCACCGGGCGCAGGTGACGGCTCAGCGGCTGCAGTTGGCCCTCGAGGCGTCCCAGATGGGCGTGTGGGACTACCACATCGAGACGCGCCGGCGGAACTGGGACGACCGCATGCTCGAAATCTACGGTCTGGGACGGGCGGAGGTGGAGAGTGACCATTTTCATTTTTCGCGGTGGGTGCACCCGGAAGACCGGCAGAAGGTGAAGGATAATTTCCAGGCGCTGCAGGCGGGCATGCGCAGCTTTGAATACACCTATCGGATCGTTCGCTCCGACGGTTCGATTCGGCAGCTCCGTTCGGTCGGTATGGTCCAATTGGATGCGGTCGGCCGGCCGGAGTGGGTGACCGGGATCAATGAGGATGTGACGCCGCTGCAGCGGAGGGAGTTGGAACTCCGTGACCTGACCAGCCGACTCCAAAGGGTGCTCCGGATTTCACGCCGTGGGATTTGGGAATTCGATTTGTCGAGCGGGCGGCTGCAGTGGGACGAGGTGCTATTTGAAATCTTTGGCGTGAAGCCGGCGCAATGGCCGGGGACGCTCGAGGCGTTACGCGCCCGACTGCATCCCGACGACTTGGCCCGGGCGGTCGGTGATTTCCAGCAGATCTTGAATGGCACGCCGCTCGACTACTGCGAGTACCGGATCGTGCGCCTGAGCGACGGAGCGGTCCGGACAATCGAGGCCAACGGCTACTTGGTGCGGGACAGCGCGGGTCTGCCGGTGCGGGCCGTGGGGATGCACCGTGACATCACCGCGCAAAAGGAGGCGGAGGCAAAGCAGCGCGAGCTGGAAATTCGCCTGGCCCAGTCGCAGCGCCTTGAGACCGTCGGTACGCTGGCGGGCGGCATCGCCCATGATTTCAACAACATCCTCGCGGGGATGTTGGGTTTGATTGATCTCGCGTTGCGGGCCGTGCCGCCGGGCCACGAGGCGGCGGAGTATCTTCGCGGTGCCCGCGAGGGCGGACTCCGTTCCCGCGATCTGGTGCGGCGCTTGTTGATTTTCGCCCGCAAGGGGAGTGATACGGTGCGCCAGCCGCTTCATCTGCGGCAACTGGTGAGCGACACCCTCTCGCTCTTGCGCGCGACGCAGCCGGCGACGATTCAGATCCGCGCCGAACTACCCGCAGAGGTTGGGCCGGTCATGGCCGATGCCGCGCAGGTGCAGCTGCTGCTGATGAACCTAGGCGTGAATGCCGCGCAGGCGATCGGCCTGCGGCAGGGTAAAATCACCGTTGCGCTCGAGCGGGTCGAACGGTGCCCCGTGGAATCGGACGGGTGTGCGGTCGGGCCGCACGCGCGACTGACCGTGGTCGACGATGGTTGTGGCATGGAGGAGGCGACGCGGTCGCGGATTTTTGAGCCCTTCTTCAGCACGAAGGCTCCGGGGGAGGGAACCGGGCTCGGGCTTTCGATCGTTTACGGCATCGTGCAGGAGCATGGCGGCAGGATCCAGGTGACGAGTACGCCGGGCCGCGGCAGTACGTTTGAAGTTTTCCTGCCGCTGGCACCAGCCGCGCAGAATGTGCCCGCGGCTCCGGCTTCCGCGCTGGTCACGGCGGGCTCGGGGCGTCGGGTGTTGGTGGCGGACGACGAACGCCCGGTGCGAATGGTTGCGGAGGTGGTTCTGCGCCGGGCCGGGTTTACGGTGGAGGTTTGCGTCGATGGCACGGCTGCGAGCGAACGGTTCGCCGCGGATCCTTCGTCGTTTGCGCTGGCGCTCGTTGATTTGGCGATGCCGGGGCGCACCGGTTGGGAGCTGATCGCCGACATGCGGGCGCAGCGCCCTGATTTGCCGGTGATCTTGATGAGCGGCGACCACAGCCGTTTCGATCCGGCGGACAAGGCGCCCGTGGCGAATGTCCTGCGGCTTTCGAAACCCTTTTCGATCGACGAATTGCACGCGGCCCTGCGACAGGTGACCTGACCGGTGCAGTCGGGAAATTAAGGCGGCGAGCGGCCGCGAGAGGAAATCGCGGCTGGCAGGTGGCGCCGGCGGAATTAGGCCGGGGCGGCGGTTAAGCGGACGGTGCCGTCGGCTCGGCGCGGGCGTCGGGCAGCCAAAATTCAAACGTGGAGCCTTCGCCGACCGTGCTCCGGAGCGTGAGTTGCCCGCCCATCATAACCACGAGCTTGCGGCTGATGCTCAGCCCGAGTCCGGTGCCGCCCTGCGACATCACCCGGTTGGTGTCCAGCTGTACGAAGGGCTCGAAGACCTTGGTGAGGTGGTCGGCCGGGATGCCTGGTCCGGTATCGCGCACGATCATTCGCAGGCGGCGGTCCGAGCCGGTCGCGTCGATCCAGGTCTCGATCTCCACGTAGCCGGAGGTGGTGAACTTGACGCTGTTGCCCGCGAGGTTGAGCAGGACCTGACGGAGGCGGATTTGGTCGCCGACCCACGTGGTGCCGGGGGCGTGTTGCGACTTGATGCGCACCTCGAGACCGGCGGCGCGGGCGCCGGGGGTCAGGATCGAGACGACGTCGGCGATGATGGCGTCGGGCTGAAAAACGCTGCGGGCGATCGTCACGCCGCCGGCTTCCAGCTTGGAGTAGTCGAGGACGTCGGAGATGACGTTCATCAGGACCTGGCTGGATTTTTCGAGAGTGGAAAGGGTGCGGATTTCGCGCTCGGTTTTGGCGGTGGCGCCGGACTTGAGCAGCCAGGTGCCCGTGATGATCGAGGTGAGCGGCGTGCGCAGTTCGTGGCTGACGGTGGCTAGAAAGGCGCTCTTGGCGCGATCGGCGGACTGGGCGCGGACGACGGCATGTTCGAGCTCACGGGTGCGGTCCTTCACGCGTGATTCCAGTTCCGCCAAAAGTTTTTCGCGTTGTTGCTGTTCGGAGCCGAGCCGGAGCGCCATGTGGTCGAGGTTTTGGAGCAACTCGCGGAACTCCAGGGGGAGGTTGCGGTTGTACGAGGTCGCGAGCTTTGCCGGCTGGAGTGTGCGGGAGAAGGCGATGAGTTCGTGCCACGTCTTCAGGAAGTCGCGGATGGACCAGGCCGAGAACACCGAGGCCAGAAGCGCCGTGGCAACCGTGACGGCAAGCATGAGGCTGTAGGCGATGAGAACGGGCTGGAGGGCGTCGCCCCAGGAGCGTTGCACGGTCAGCGTCCATCCCGTTTCAGGAAGGGTTGCATTGACGGAGAGGAAGCTGACGCGGCCTTCGGCGAGATCGTCGGTGAAGCGCTGCGGCACCGTCTGTTTGTTTTGGAGTAGGCGGCCGAGGGCGGTGTTGGTCAATCGGGTGAGCGGGGTGTGCTCAAAGCCGTGCGAAGCGACCACCCGCTGATTCTGGTCCGTGAGGAGGCTGCGCCACGTGCCCTCGGGCGTGTCCTCGCGGATGAGCTGGTCAAGTCGAGAGACGGGCAACGAGCCTTCGATGATTCCGATGCGTTCCCCGGAGTGCGTGACCACGGGGGCGCTGATGGCGATGAGGAGATCGCTGCCGAAACCGCGGCCCCGGAAGATGCCCGACACGTAGGGCCGGCCTGTCTCCATGGGGAATTTGAAGTACTCGCGGTCTGCGACCAAAATGCCTTTGCCCAGGCCCCCGGGGGAGGAGCGGGCCATGGCCGGCGATGCGGCCGTGACGTGGCCGGCCGCGTCGGTGGCGAGCATGGTGAGGAAGGGCCCGGCGGGTCCACGGGTGGAGTCGAGTTCGGTGTTGAGCCGCGGTGTATCTCCGTACCATCGATCGTCGCTTTGCCGGCTTGCGATCAATTGCACTGCGCTCGAGCCCAAGTATATTTCGCGGCTGAGTATGGCGGCGAGGTGGCGCGCGGTTGACTGCAGGTTATCACGCGCCTCAGCCAGGACCCGTTGCTCAAAGGTCCGCGCCGCCAACAAGCCGGCCACCAGCACCGGAAAAGTCCCGAACGCGACATAACGCTTGAGGAGGAAGACGCGGAAACTCTGGGCCGGCGCTGGTCCGTCCTCGGCATGGCTCGGGTGGATGAGTTCCAGGGCCATGTAGGCGATCCACACGGCGATGAGACCGTTAATCGGCTGGACCATCAGGGCGTGGTACAGCGAGGGGCGAGGGATCGGGTAAACCTGGTGGTAGAGGAACCACGACAGCGGCGTGCCGACTAGGATCCAGTACAGCAGGTCCGCGAGCAGCGGGTTGCGGCGATTGCGCCAGGCTTGGCCGACCCAGAGCCCCTCGAATGCGATGATCGCGCCGGAGTACGGCTGCCCCCACTTGATCGAAAGAATGAGCGTGGTGACCGAAATCACAAATAGCGCGCAGTTCGGCCCGATCGTCCGTAATGCGATCCAGTAGAAAACGACCCCGAGAACCAGCGAGTGACCGGCGAAGATCACCGGGGCAAACCAGTCGGCCGCGACCGCCAGCGCCGTGAACAAGAGCGTCAGCGCAATCCGCGCGCTGAGCGTCGTCGGGACCCGAATCGAGGCGGTGAATCGGGCTAAGTCCACGGCGGCTCTTACAGAGACGTTGGGCTTCTCGAGCCGGCGCCAGTCGCGTTGCCATGTGCCGCGATCGCCACTTTAAGGTGGCGCTCCACGGTGGTCAGAAAGTGTTGGGGCTCGAACGGCTTTATCAGGTAGTCGTCCGCGCCAGCCTGCAGCCCGGCGGCAATATTTTCGGGAGCTGCATGGGCGGAAATGACCACGAGCCGCGTCCGGCGGTGCTGGGCCGAAAAGCGCACCCAGGCGATCAGCCAATTCCCGTCGCCGTCCGGCATCGCCATGTCGGTGATGATCAGATCAACGCCTTGTTTCTCGAGAAACTGGCTTGCCGCCCGGCCGCTGGCGACCGCGAACACCTGAGCGCCGGTCAACGACAGGAGGTCAACCGTGGTTTCGCGGACGGCAGGATCGTCGTCGGCAAAGAGAATGGTCGGTATTCCGGGCACGGGGGTAGGGCGAAATTTTGAAGGGGCCGGTCTTGGAAGCGATGGGCAGGATAGGTCAAACCTCCCGGGGTGCCAGTCCTTTCGTGGCGAATGGGAGCGCGATTTTTGGGAAAGGGAGGTCATCCGTGCTCCTGCCCCAGCCGGCGCATGTCCCGTCCCTGGCCAAGCTCGCCTCCGGAGCGATTCAAGCGTGGTCGGCGTGCGTCCGGTCAAGAGTACCTCGGAAAGGTGGAATCCGATGGCAGGGCAGCGCGGGGTCTCCACCGTGGTCGAATCGCTCCGGTTTAGAAAGCGAGGCGCGCGGTGAGACTGTAATTGCGCGGGACCTGATACCAGAAGTCGCGGGGCGTGGAAACGCGCGACGGATTCGTCACGTCGGCTCCCGGCGGTCGGGGGAGGGTGTTGACGTAATGCGGTTTGTCCTCGTTGAGCAGGTTGTCGATGCGCAGCGTCAGCGTCACCGGATGGTTGCGCGTGACGCGCCACACATAGCCGAGCGTGGCGGTGCCCACGGTGTAACCGGGGGCGTAGATCGGGGTGAATGCGTCGACCGCGGGATTGTCGATCGCGGTCGAGGGGTTCGCCGGATTCACGATGGTATCGGCCGCGCGGTTCCCGATCACCAGCGGCCCGCGGTAACGCGCCCCGCCGCCGAGGCGCAGGCTTTTGAACCGGCCGGCGGGGATCGTGTAGTCGGCATAGACGTTGGCCGAGCGCGTGTCCTGCACGACTTGCGACGCGGCCACAATCCCGAGCCGGGCGGCAACCAGGGAGTTCCAGCTGCTGACCGCGGTGTTCACGTCGGGCGAGCGGCGGTCGACGGGGATTGCGGTGTTCAGCGAGGCCACCCCGGCGGCGTTAACCAGTCCGCCGGCGTCGGTCACGATCTGCCGCAGTACCTCGAGGTTCCGGTCGATGTAGGCCGCGGTGAGTTCGCTCGCGTTTTCCGCGTCGGCGCGGGCGATCGCGAAGTTGGCCGAAACGCGGAGGGCGCGCGTGACGTTGGCCACGAGTTCCACCTCATAGCCTTTGGCCCGCAATTGCCGGCGGTCCTGGATGAACGCGGGCGGGACCTGCGTGAGGCCGCGGGCGTTCGTGCCGCCGTCGCTGAAGTCGCCGACGGCGTTGGCGGTGATGATGCCGTTGAGCACGCTGCCCGCGACCGGGCCGCTCGCGGGTTGGTTATTCTGTTTCGCGACGTAGCGGTTCAGGCTCAGCCGCACGCGCTGATCGAGCAGGTTGAGCCGGATGCCGGCATCGATGCCCTCGGACACGGTCGCCGCCAGCACGTCGTTGAACACGGTCGTATTGGGCGGAGGGATCGTGAAGGTTTGGGCGAAATTGGCGTAGACGCTGAGCCACGGTCGGACGTGGTACACGCCGCCGCCGGAGTAGGTCACCTGGCTGTCCTTGATGCGGGGGAAGTTGGTGTCGTCCTGAAACCGGTCGTTCCCGTATTGCGGGAGGCGGAGGCCGTTGCCGTCGCGCGGGCGGACGGCGGCCGGGGCCGCAGGGCCCGTGGCCCGGCCCTGGGCGTCCTTCGGAATATAGGTGAGGTTGGCGTAGTCGGCGGGCGCCGCGGGCTTGTAGAGGATCGTGCTGCCGTCCCAGTTGGCGGGGTAGTCGCCGTAGGCCGAGTTGTAGGCGAAGGTATTGGTGTAGCCGTCGAAGCGGACGGCGCCGAGCAGCACGAGCCGGCGTTGGAAGAAGCGCGCGTTCACCGCGGCCTGGGCGTAGCGGTAGTTCTGGTTGCCGAGCGAATTGAGCGCGGCCTGCGCCGGCAGCGGTTGGAATGCGGTGGCGACTTCGCGGGTAAGTCCGAGCACCGGGTCGACCAGCGTGACCTTCGGCAGCAACGGCAGCGGGCGTGACGCCTGATTCCAATAGTAGCGGTAGCGGATCGGATTGGCGAGGGGCCAGCGCCGCGGATCGGCGTCGAGCAGCGGGTTGAGCTGCATGAAGCGGGCGACGGTTTGTTGGTGGTTCAGTCCGGCGAGGGCGTTGAACTTGAAGTCGCCGAAGCGGGTGTCGCGCACCCACGCCGCGGCGGCGCGCAGGTTGTAGAAGGTGTAGTCGCGCACCTGCTTCGCGCGGCCGGCCTCGCTGTACGGCACGAGGAAGTTCGGGTTGGCGGCGCCGTTCGGGAGGTTGCGGTTGATGTCGATGAGCGTGTTCGTGAGCCCGTTCGCCATCGTGTATTCGGCGTAGCGGAAACTCTTGTTCGCATCGCCGGCCAGCTCGAAGAAGAGCGTGCCGCCGACCGTGTGGTTCAGGTACAGCGCCACGTCGTGAAACCGCTGCCAGAAACCCGGCGCATCAAACGACTGCGTGTACCGGCGGTCCGGCAGCTTGAAACGCGCGCCGGCGATCGCGTTGGTGAAGCGGTCCGCGGGGAGGTTCAACGCCTCCATCAGATTCGTGCCGGAGGAATTCGGCGAGGCGCCGATGTACAGGCGGCCCGCGATCGACACCTGCTGGTTCGCGCCGGCGCCGAGGGTCAGGGCGCTGTTCTGGTAATTCATCACGCCGGCAAAGCCGGACGCGGGCGCGAATACATAATAGCCCGGGGTCGTGTTGCGGGCGACGCCGCGGGCGTTGGCGTTGGCCGGAGTGGCGGTGAGCGGCGCATCGAAGGTGGCCGTGCCGTCCCAGCCGCCGAAGCTGTCGTTCAGGTTGGTATAGCCCGCCATGCGGCTGCTCTCGCCGTACTCTCCCTCGAGGCGGATCTCGGTGGTCGGCCCAAGACGGAGCGTGGTGGTGAGCGAGGCGGCGCGGATCTTGGAAAAATCCCGGTCGCGCCAGCCGCGCGCGTCCTGGGCGACGGCGTTGGCGCGCACGGCCAGCGTGCGGCCGAGCGGTTGGTTCACGTCGAAGGTCACGCGCCGGTTCGACCAGGATCCGATGGTGGTCGTGAGCTCGCGGGCCGGCCGGTCAAGCTTCGCCTGTTTGGTCACGACGTTGGCCGACCCGCCGAGTGCGCCGGTGCCGAAGAGGATCGAGTTGGGCCCGCGGGAGAAATCGAAACGGTCGAGGTTGTAGCTGTCGAAGTTCACCCCGAACGGAAAGAAATTCCGCTGCGGTGTGCCCGCCGTGACGCCGCGACTGGTGGTGACGAGGTTGTTCACCTGGCTCATCTGCAGCGCGCCGTTGTCGTTGTTCGCATTTGTATTCACCGTCCACTCAAGCGCCGTCGCTAGGTTGGTGATGTTCAGCGCCTCGATGAACTCGCGCGTCAGCACCGAGTAGGCCGCCGGGGTATCGGCGAGGTCTGACGCCAGACGTCCGCCCGCGAGCGAACTCGCCGCGACGAAGCCGTTGTCGCGGTCGGTGTTGACGACGAAGGGCGAGAGCGTGACTGCCGGATCGGCCGGCGGCGTCGCGGCTGCGGTGGCAGTGGCCTGAGCCGCGAGGCGGAGGGCGCAGAGTAAGCCGAGGGTGAGGCGGCGGGGGCGGAGGTTGATTTTCAAGGGGAGGGACGGGCGGGATTCAGCTTGAGGCCGGCGCGGCCGTTGCCGACGGCTTCGGACACGTATAAGCGACGGCTGTACACGCGGACGCGGCCGAGCTCGCCGTGGAGCGAAGGAGCCAACCGGAGGGTCGCCGTGGTCGGGATCATTCGCAGTTCGCGCGGCAGGCGGGCCCAGCCGTAGGGGCGGGCGGCCCCACCGTCGCCGACGCGGCCGTCGACGACGAAGAGCACGAGCTTCGCGCCGCCGTCGAGAATCACGACCAGATGGTGCCAGGTGCCGGGTTGCAGGAGGCCGGCGTCGCAGTCCCAACCGGTTTCCGCCAGCACCGCGTTGGCCCGACCCGGGCCGCCGACGGCGCCGCGGAGCGTCACTTGCACCGTGCCGCGGTCCGTGGTGTGGCAAGTGAAGCCGGTCCCCGCCGGGCTGCGGGAATCGAACAGGGTTTGGCCGGGCGCGAGATCGGTGAACTTCACCCAACACTCGAGCGTCAGGCCACCACGCTCCGCGTTCGCTTCCAGATCGAAGGCGGCCGGCAGCTTCGCCGTTTTGCCCGGCGTGCAGGCGGCGGCGTTGAGGTCGGCCACCAGATTGCCGGTCGCGACCTGCCGGGTATCCGGCTGGGCCCAGAGCATGTCCAGAAAAGCGGACGGGATCTCGTGGATGCGGGCGACGGTCTTCTGGGTTTCGCTGACGAAGTAACGGCCGCCGTCCTCGAGCAGGTCGGGATAACTCATCCGGGTCGCGGCCTCGGGAGCATGAAGGAGGATCTCCGGTTCCGACCAAGCGATGGTACGGCCGGCGGGGGTGTCAATCTCCCGGCCGCCCGCCACCCATGCGGGGTTTCGTTGGCCGTTGAAGTCGGGCACCTCGTGGTTGTGAAACCAATACAGATAGCGGCCGGCGGCGGTGCGCCAGATGAAGTTCGCCGCGCGCGTATGCTTCACCTCCCGGCCGCCCGGAGCGTAGGTCAGAAACGCCGCGGTGCTCCAGGTATGTCCGCCATCGTGCGACGTGGCGTGGGCCGGCCGGCCGGCGGCGGTCCGGTAGACGCAAAACAACGTGCCGTCGGAGAGTGCGACCAGACTCGGTTCCTCGGCGATGATGCCGCGCGGTGCACGCAGCCCGGTCTCGCCGTCGGGCAGCGTCGCCCAGCGGATCTTGGCCGGATCGGGCTCGGTGAGCAGGTTGTCGCTGCGGAGAAAATAGGACTCGGAGCGCGAGAGGTTCGAGACGCCCGTCATTTTCGCAAACGGCAGGAAGACCGCCCCGCCGTGGACCAGCGGGCGGCCGACGTGCCAGAAGATGCGGGTTCGGCCGCCGGTGACGTTGGCGCGGTCGATCTGGGTTTCGCGCACCGGAATGACGTGGCGTTGGGTCGACCAGGTGCGGCCGCCGTCGTCGGTGGTGCGGAAGACGAACTGCCCCAGCGTGTCGACGCGCTTCACCGGTTTGCCGCCGTTCTCGCCGGGAATTTCGCGGATGTTTTCCGAATTGTGATCGTAGAAGGCGAAGATGCGGCCGCCGGCGACCTTGAGGAGCGTGGCGTAGGCGGATTCCGGCGGGGTCTCGGCCTCGAGCGGCACGGGCGTCGACCACGTGCGGCCCTGGTCGGTGCTGCGCGTGGCGACGACGTGGGATGTCGTGGCGCCCTCGCCGCCGCGGGAGGTGGTAAGCGTGCAGAGCCAGGCGCCGTCGTCGCAGCGGATCAGATAAGGCTGATCGACGTACTCCTCGTCGGGAATCGTGCGCCCGGCGTTGATCTCCCGCCAGTCAACAGTCCCGGGCGGGATGGCCGGCCCGGACAGGATTTGAGCGCTGAGCGCGGGGTGCCCCAGCAACAGGGCCGAGGTGATCCAAAGCGAGGGGAGGGCCATGCGAAGCGGAGGAGGGTAGGCGCCGGACTCAGCCGAGGTAACCGGCGCCGTCAATTTGCGGGCTCGCCGGCGCGGGCCGCGGGAAAGTTGGGCCGCGCCGGGGTTGAGTCCGTTCGGCCGGTACCACCGGGAAGAGGAAAGGGAATGAAGTGGCGCCGATGCCGGTGACTTTGGCCATGGGGAGCGGACGAGCGACCTCAGGCTTGCGGTGATCTCCGGCGGGTTTCAACGCTTACCCGCGGCGGCGAATCGTAGGCTTGCTTGCCTCTCGTGCTGCGGGCGGCAACCTTCCGCGGTGCGTTTTTGCCCCTGATGTTGTCGCCATGAAATTCCCCCTTTGGCTCGCTGGGCGCCTCGGCGTCGTCGCGTTGGGACTATTTGCCGCGACCGTTTTAGTCGCGGCTGCGGCGACCCCAGTGGTCGAGGATCTGGGTGAGCCGGTCCGGCTACGGACGCTGGCCTTGCCAGAGGTGACCGGCCGCGCGTCCGGGCGCTACATCGCCTGGGGGACCTACGAGACGGCGGAAAAAAACGCGCTGGTTGGCATCAACGTTCAGACCGGTGCGGTCACCTGGGTCGATGTGACGGCGTTCGGCCGGAGTCACCTGCGGCTGACCAAGGCGGCCGACGGCACGCTCATCGTCTATACGGGTAACCCCGGACATTTTCTCCGCTATGATCCGGAGCAGCGCGCGCTGCTGGACCTCGGAGTGCCCGCCAAGGGCGCGAGCTACTGGCTCGGACACACCGTCGGGCCCGACGGACGGATTTATGTCGGCACGTTTCCTAACGCCGTCCTTGTACGTTGCGATCCGCGCACGGGAAAAGTGGATCAACTCGGCCAGCTCGCGACCGACCGAAAACAAAGCTACATCACCACCCCCGCGGTCAGCGCCGATAACGTGGTCTACTGCCCCGTCGGCCTGCACCACCGCGAGCTCTGGTCGGTCGATGCCGTCAGCGGCGAGAAAAAGCAGATTCTCCCCGCGGCGATGACCCAGGCCCAGGGCGCGCCGACCGTCTGGACCGCGGCCGACGGAAACGTTTACGGCCGATCCGGTGCGACGGAATTTCGCTGTCGCCGCGACGGCATCGAGGTGGGTCCGACGCTGCCGCCGCGCCCCGAGGGGTCCGCCAAGCGGGCCGGTGATCAGGCCGTCGGGGGCGTCGATGCCACCGGCCAACTCATGCTGACCGAGGTGGCGACCGGACGAAAGACGTATGTGGCGACCGAGTACGCCGGGGCGCCGCGCCAAATTTACAGCGTGAGTTGCGAGCGGGACGGGCGGATTTTCGGCGGTACTTTTTCGCCGGCGAACACCTTCGCCTACGATCCGCGCAACGGCGCGGTCACTGATTACGGCGTCGTCGCGAGCGGACCGATCCAAGTCTACGACACGCTCAACCACGCGCAGGGCCTTTTTCTGAGCAGTTACATGAACGCGAGTGTCGACCGCTTCGATCCCGCCCAGCCGGTGGTGAAGGGGCGAAACCCGCGGCACGCGATCACCGTCCCCGGGCAGGAGCGGCCGACGCAGTTGGTCGAGGGACCCGACGGCTTCATCTACACTGGAACCGTGCCGTCAAAGGGCCGGCTCGGCGGCGCGCTCGTGCGGGTGGATCCGGTGGAACTCACCTCGCGGGTGCGGCCGAGCCCCGTGGTCAACCAGAGCGTGATGCGGCTGGTGGCCGTGCCCGAGACCGGCGAGCTGTTTTGCACCACCTCGATTCAGGGCGGGTCCAGTGCGATTCCGACGGAGAAGTCGGCGTATGTCTTTCTTTGGGACTGCCGGGAGCAGAAGGAGGTTTTCCGGGCGCAGCCCGTGCCCGGTGCCATCAGTTACGGGGCCGTGGTGCGCGCGCGCAATGGCCTGATCTACGGACTCGGCGCGGGAAAGTATTATGTCTTCGACCCCCGGGAGCGCCGCGTGGTGTTCACCGGAGAACTGCCGGTGAAGGATATCCGCTTCCCGGGTTTGTCCGATGTTCCGGTCGGGCCAAGGGGGCTGATCTACGGGATCGGCGACAACGCGGTATTCTCGATCGATCCCGCCGATCACTCGGTGCGGGTGGTCGTGCGTGATCCGGCGCTGGCCCGGACGCACGGGTTTTTTGTCAACGCCGCCGCGGTGCTTTATTTCGGCGACCGCACGCACTTGAGGCGGATCCGGCTCGGCGCAGAGTGACGTGACGCGACAATTGGCTCGTTTGGTGGTTACCCGTGGCGGGCATAGCGGGGTCGACGTCGGGGGCGGATCACTGCGGGCCGGTGCGGCCGGCGGTTGGGCCGCCCGGCGTCGCGTGGCCGCGGAACGGGTAGCGCAACCGCTGGCGTGGCGATTAAGGGGCGCGCGAGCGGTGCACCAAGCCCACGACCGACAGATCATAATCCCGATAAGTCCGCAGCGTGCCCTGGAGCCACAGCAGAACGGCGACGCCCGGTTGGCCCGCAGGGATGACCGGCCGGAGGTTGTCGACGCGCGAGTCGTGCGTCACCGCGGTCCAGGTCCACGTGGCCCCGCCGTCCGTGGTGACGCCGGCAAACAGCTCGTGGTGGCGCCGGCCGTCCGCAGAGCTCACGAGCGGGCGGCCCGAAACAGGATCGGCGTTGGTTGAAATGAACACGCGCGCCGGATCGTGCGGCACGAGAGCGGCGAGACCGGAGTAGTCGCTTTCCACCGGGTAGAGCTCCGTGCCGGCGGCGGCGAGCGGATGGACGATCCACCGCGTGCCGTCGTGCCGGGCGTAGAAGTAACGCAGCTCCAGACCCGAGGCCTCCCGTTGGTTTTGGGAGGCGGCGCCGTTGACCTGCACGGAAAAGAGCGTGACCGGCCGGCCATGGGCGTCGAGGTGCAGGTCGACCGGCCAAGGGACGTGATCAGGATCGCCGCGGTACACCGGCGTGAGGTCGGTGGGGCGCAGCGTCGTGGTGTTGGTCCGGCTCAGTGGTCCGAGCGGGCGGCCGTCGCTCGCGTGGAGTGCGCCGGCACGGTAGAAGCCGTGGTAAAGACTATTCTGATACGCTCCGGGGTGGTCTTCCGTGGCGACGAAGTGGATCGTGTCGCGGCCGTTTGAGGCGTACTTCACGTAGGGCCGGCCGCCGCCGGTGGCGCGCGCGAGCTTCGGGTCGGACTTTGCCGGCGGCGGCCAGAATAGCAGGCGGCCGCCGTAGCGGAAGGTACGGCCGTTGTCGTCGGAGACGGTGTAGTTGGGGTTGAAGCCGGTCGAACGGCTGAAGTTATAGATGCGGCCCCCCTCGTCCTCGAGCAGGTGTAAATTGGTGTAGGAGAGGTTGCCCGGATGGGCGAGCGACTGCACGGGCGCCCAGGCGGCGATCGAGCCGGGCTCCGCGCTGACGCGCCACCAGAGGCGCTGGTTATGCTCTTTCGGTTTGGCGGCACCGTGGTTGCCCCAGCTGGCGAGGAGTCGGCCGTCGGGCAGCGCGAGCAGGGCGGGCGCGTCGTGGTCGTCGGACTCGTGTTGCGCCGCGAGCGTGAAGGAGGCGACGGCGCCGGTGGCGGGCTTCCAGCTGTGTACGTCGATGTCGCCCTGCGGTGATTTCACGGTGCCGAATACGACCGTATCGCCGACGAGGATCGCGCGCTCGTCCTGAAACCAGCACCAGCCGCCGTTGGGCACCAGGACCTGCGGCGACGAATTCGCCAGGAGCGTCGTGCTCAGGACCAGGGAGAAGGCGAGGGCTTTCATCATGGAGGACGCCCGCGCGCCACCGTTTCATCCAAGCGGACCTATCTGCGGGTTGAAAGCCTGATCCCTGATCCGGGGGAAGAGGGAGCCCGGGCATAGGTGTAGTCTTCCGTGGTGGTGGCGACGGGTTGGGCAAAACGTGGCAACGGTTCACGCGGGGGCGCGGGGAACGCGGGGGAATGACGGCTTGGTCTCCGCGCTCTCCGGGGCTCCGCGTGCCACGCATCGTTGGAAAATCCATCCCGCCGCCACTCGCTGGCGCTCGCAGGTACCCGGGATCTTGTGAGGCGCTGGTCGCGGTTGTGCGCTCAGCCGAAGGCGCGGCGCAACTCGGCAAAGCTCTTCGGGACCGCGGTGGCGGGATCCTCCTTGCCCTCCATCTCGAGCGAGACCCAGCCGGTGTAGCCGGCGCGTTCGAGGAGCGCGGCGATGCGCGCATAATCGAGGTCGAGCGTGTACCATTCGCCGCCGCCGGGATAGGTTTTCGCCTGCACGTAAACGGTGCGCGGCGCGATCGCCTCCAGCTTCGGATACGGGTCTTCGAGGAAATTGCCGGTGTCCATCAGTCCGCCGAGCCACGGCGACTTGATCGCGTCGAGGATCCGGAGCAGACCCTCGGGCGTGCGGGCGAGGCCCCAGTGGTTCTCCAGCGCCAGCACCACGCCGCACTGTTCGGCCTTCTTCAGGCAGCGGGTGATGCCGTCGATGCACCACTTGAATCCTTCGTCCTCGGTGTGGCCGGGGAGCACCGGCTCGATGCCGCGGTCGGCCATCAACTGGTCGAAACTCTTCGTCGTGCCCCAGCGTCCGGTGTTGATGCGGATGCTCGGGCAGCCGAGTTCATAGGCGAGTTCGATGCACTTCTCGGTGTGCGCGACCTCGGCGGTGAGTTCGATCGCATCGGCCTTCACGAAACTCTGGTGGGTCGAGACGCAGCAGATCGAGAGTCCGCGGCGGAACGCGTGGCGCTTCAGGCCGTGAAGGTAGGCGCGGCCGGCGGCGTTGAGCGGATCTCGCTCGGGGAGGTCCATCTGGCGGTGCAGAATGTCGACGCCCTCCGCGCCGAGTTCGGCGGCGCGGTCGATCACGGCGCCGATCGGGACCTTGGTGGTCTTGAAGTGCCAATACGAATACGAGGCGACGCCCAGTTTCACCCGCGGCCGGCGGGCGGGGGCAGTCGGGGCGGCGATCGCGGAGGCGGGCGCGCCCAAGGTGAGGGCGGCGCCACCGGCAAGGGCGGAGGTGAGGAAGGAGCGGCGGTTGAGGGGCATGGGGAAATGTAGCGCGCCGCGTGAGCGGCGGGACTTGGATTGCGCGGGTGTGCGGGTCCCTGCGCGCACGCGCAGGGCTACGGGGAACCCGCTATTTGAGTTGGTCGAAGAGACCGAGCAGGGCGGGGACGATCTTGCGGGTGGCGTCGCGTTCGACGCGGTTCGTGCCGAGCCAAGTTTCGTAGCCGCCGACGTCGTGTTGTTCGGGTGTCGGCAGGTAGCCGTAGCCGCCGTTGGCGAGCTCGATGGTGAAGGTGTCCTTGAACGGGCTCTTCGCCTTCACCTCGAGGCCGGTCTCGGTGAAGACCTCGAACGGGATCGCCGCCACGGCGAGGTCGCCGATGCGAAAGGTCTGGAGGATGATGCTCAGCGAGTCCGGCCAGTTCGCCGCGGCGAGCGTGCGTTCAGCGTAGATCTTCTCGTAGCGGTGCACCGGCGAGACGGTGGCGGGGCGTGCGATGATGGCCTGGGCCTTTGCGACGAGCTCGGGACCGGGGCGGCGCGTCTTCAATTCGAGTTCCGTCTGCGCCGCCTTCAGTTCGACCCAATCGCGGTAGTGGAGGGTGGCGCGGACGCGGAGGACTTCCTGCGCGAGGTCATTGGCGACCAATCGGATTTTTTCATAGGGTGCGAGCCGCGCGGCGGGTGCGCGGATGTTGACGTTGTTCACGTCGGCGCACGGGCCGTTGGCGAGGATGCCGACGAACGGCGGGTCCTGACGGTCGACGCCGAGCAGTTGCTGGAGACGGTCGGCAAAGGCGGCGAAATAATCGGCCGAGATGTGGCCGGTCGGCACGCCGCCGACGTAGTGGAGCCAGTAGTTCGCGAGCAGCGCAATCGGGTGCCCGGCCGTCGACTCGACGGAGATGAAATAAAGTTCGGGGTTCGTCGATCCGGCGGGTTTCTGCAGGTCGGTGCGGGTCCCGCCCGGATTCATCAGCGCGCGGTCCTGACCCCCGAAGGGATTCGTCACCGTCTTGCCCTCCTGCAGCAACCAGCGGCGGTTGAACTGATGTTGCGGCACCTGCCCGACGGCCCAGCCGATGCGGGCGGGGGTGAGATGATTCACCGCGCGCTGCACGCCGTCGACGATCCGGCGCACCAGAAATGACTGGTAGGAGTCGAGGTCGGGGCGCGCGCCGTCGGGCTGCATCACGAAGGCGTTCGGGCCGCGCGCACTGGTGGCCGAGTGCGTATGGGTCGCGGACATCAGCAGGTGGTCGGCGGGAATCCCGGTGGCGGCTTGAATGCGCCGCTTGGCTTCGTCGAAGACCTCCCGGTTGACGGACACGCTGTCGACGACGACGAACACCAGCCGGCTCGTGCCGTCGTCGAGTGCCAGGCAGCGCGCGTGCAGTTCGTCGTGCACGTGCGTGGCGGGCGGAATTTCAAAATTGCCGACGATACCTTCGCCGAGCGGCGGCGTGATGTTGCTGGTGGCGGCGCCGGCTTTGAAGACGCGGGGCTTCGGGGCGGCGGGAGCGGGCGCGGCGCTCAGGGCGACGCCGGCGAACGTGAACAACAGCACAAGACACAACGCGGGCGCGCGGTGGCCCGGACGGGGCGGGGTATTCATCGGACGCAATCTGCCAGCGCCGGCGGTGGGGAGGAAGGCTGATTTCTCGGTCGCGCCCACTCTGCGCCTACGCCGGGCGTGGTTGGTCCGGCGCGAAGAGAGACTTATTTACCCGCGGCTTTCTTCGGCGCCGCACTTTTCGCCGCGGGTTTCGGATCGAGGTTGGCGGAGAGTTCGGCGGCGCTCGGGCTGGAGTCGACGCCGCCGGGCGGCACCTCACCGTGCGCGAGCCAAACGATCGCATTCAGGACGAGCCGGCGGAAATCGGGGTTGGCCCAGTTGGCGTGGTAGTGTGCGCCGGTGAAACCGAAACCACGCCCGCCGTCGGGGCGTTCGTAGGCCCACGAGACGGTTTGCGTCTCACCGCGGCTGACGGCCCCGCGCACCGCGGGATTACCCGAGTGGTCGCCGTCGGGGCGGGAAATGGTGGAGGCGTCCGGCACCGCGACCAGGATCGGGGTGACGCCCTTCAGTCCGGGGGCGAAGCGCAGGTTGAAGTACCATTCGTCGCGGATGGTGAACGGGTGCACGCCGCGCGCGATGGGGTGGTCGGGGAGCGCCTTGAATTGCGCGTCCCAGTGCGGGTTCACCGACCAGTTGATTTCAAATGCGCCGCCGACCCACGCGATGAATTCAGTCTGGCCCTTAGCAAGGGTCGGTTCGACGGCGTAGTGCAGTAATCCGAGTCCGGTGCCCTTGCGCAGGACGCGGCCAAGTTCGGCGAGCCGGTTTTCCTGGAGCGCAATGTGGCGGGGCCCGCCATCGGCGAAGATGATGACCGCGTCCGCCGATTCGAGGGCCGCCGGGTCAGCCGGCCAGACGCCGAGGGTGACTTCGGTTTTCAAACCAGGCACGCCGGCGAGGCACTTGGCCAGCAGGAGGACGCCGGCGTTGTGTTCGTGTTGGCCCGGACCGTGGCTCGGCGGTCCGGCGATGAAGTGGACTTTGCGGTCGGCGGCGAGCGACTCCAGACCGGAACCGGCCAGGAGGATGAGGGCAAGGAGTGAAGGCAGCAGGCGGCGGGGCAGGGGCATGGCGGGAAGGAATCAGGCCGGGGCGATGCGTGGCAACGGTGAAGCGGGGTTTCCGTGGCACGTCACCAAAGCCGGGTCTGCTGCGTCTTTGTCTTCATGCCCTCTATGAATCGTCGTGATTTTCTCGGCACCGCCGTTTCAGGTGCCGGTGCGCTCGGAATGGTCGGAACGTCCAACGCCGCCGTCCCCCAGGCCGCGCGGGTGCCGTTGCCGCCCATGCGCATGAAGGCCGGGCATCAACACGACCATACGGAGGCGACCTTGCAGGCGCTCGCGGCGTTCGGGGTGAAGCACATTTGCAGTGGCAAGGTCGGCAAGGGGCTGGACGACGGCTGGAGTCTCGACGGGCTGACGCGCCTGCGGAAGCACGTGGAGTCCTTCGGCATCGCGCTGGAGTGTGTTCCGTTGCCGCTGAGCTCCGGCTACATCACGCGTTCCGAGCACCCGGAAATTTTGCTCGCGAAGGATCCGGAGCGCGACCGCACTCTTGAGGCGTTTTGCCAGATGATCCGCAATTGCGGTAAGGCCGGCATTCCGATGGTGAAGTACAACCTGACCTTCATCGGGGTCGTTCGCACCGAGCCCACGGTGGGTCGGGGCGGGGCGACCCTGAGTACGTTTGATTTCAGCCGGTCGAAACAGGAGCCGCCGCTCACCGAGGCCGGCCGGATCACGGACGAGATCTACTGGGACCGCATCGGCTATTTTCTCAAGAAGATCGTGCCCGTCGCCGAGGAGGCCAAGGTGAAGATTGCGTGTCATCCGCAGGATCCGGCGATGCCGCCGGAGACGGGTTGGCGCGGGGTGAACACCGTGCTCGGCACGCCGGCGGGGCTGGCCAAGTTTGTCGAGTTGCAGGCGAGTCCCTACCACGGGCTCAACTTCTGCCAGGGCACCGTGTCCGAGATGCTGCCGCGGCCGGCCGAGCAGATCTACGACGTGATCCGCGAGTTCGGCCGGCGGGGTAAGATCTTCAACGTTCATTTCCGCAACATTCGCGGCGGGTACCTCAAGTTTCAGGAGACGCTGCCCGACGACGGCGACGTCGATATGCCCCGCGCGTTGCGCGTGTACCGGGAGTTCGGTTACGACGGCATGATCATGCCCGACCACGTGCCGCATATCGCCGGCGATCCGGGCGGGCACAAGGCGTTCGCGTTTTGCCAAGGGTACATTCAGGCCCTGCTGCAGACGCTACGGGCGGAAGGCTGAGTCGGAACGATGCGGGCGCGTTCGGACCCGCCCCGATCCCAACCTTCCGGCCCGACTGTCCGGCAGCGGGCGCGATTGCTGCGACTTTACGCCTCTCGCCACGTTGTTCACGCGGCCTACTGCATGCTTGCGGCGATTGTCGGGACGGCCTCCGATGTTTGCCGTTTCCGCCCGTAAGCCCGGCCTCCGCTCCATGTCCGCCTCCTCCTCAACCTCCAGGTCCGCCTCTCCGCGCCGTCGCTATGCGATCGTCGGCCTCGGGTCGCGCCATGCGCTGTATCAGGACGGCATCGAAAACGTTCACGCGGCCACGGCGGAGTTGGTGGGGTTATGCGACGTCAATGCCGGCCGCATCGAGCTCGCCCGGCAGCGCTCCGCCCGCAACGGCGCGGTGGTGCCCGCGGGTTATCTGGCGGCGGACTTCGAGACGATGCTCCGCGCGCATCGACCCGACGTGGTCATCGTCACCTCGGTCGACGCCACGCACCATGAGTACATCATCCGCGCCATGGACGCCGGCTGTGATGTGATCACGGAAAAGCCGATGACCACGGACGCGGAGAAGACCCGCGCGATTCTTGCCGCGAAGCAGCGCACCGGACGGGGGCTCCGTGTCGCGTTCAATTACCGCTACTCGCCGCCGCGTTCGCAGGTGAAGGACCTTTTGATGAGCGGCGTGATCGGCGACGTGTTGTCGGTCGACTTTCAGTGGCTGCTCAACACGCACCACGGCGCGGACTACTTCCGCCGCTGGCACGCGGAGAAAAAGAACTCCGGTGGCCTGTTCGTGCACAAGTCGACGCATCACTTCGACCTGGTGAACTGGTGGCTCGCGGCCGTCCCGGTGGCGGTGTTCGCCACGGGCAAGCGCGAGTTCTACACGCCGGAAATGGCGCGTCGGCTCGGCCTGAGTGGTCCGCACGAGCGCTGCCAGACGTGTCCGGAAAAGGCAAAATGCGGCTTCTATCTCAACCTCGAGGGCAGCGCGGGCTTGAACTCGCTTTATGCCGCGCACGAGGCCCATGACGGCTATCTCCGCGACCGCTGCGTGTTCCGGCCGGAAATTGATATCGAGGATACGATGAATGCGATGGTGACCTATGACACCGGCGCGACGCTCAGTTATTCGCTCAATACCTTCAACGCCTGGGAGGGTTACGTCGTGGCGTTCAACGGCACCAAGGGGCGACTGGAGCACAGCATTGTGGAGTCGGTCTACGTCAACGGCACGGAATCGGTGCAGGGTGGCGTAGCGGAGGACGGCGTCAAAATCCGCGTCGTGCCGCTGCGCGGGACCGGCTACGACCTCAAGCCGTGGAGTGCGGCGGGTGACCACGGCGGCGGCGATCGGTTGATGCTGGAGGATATTTTCCTGCCGACGCCCGCGGTCGACAAGTACCTGCGGGCGGCGGATGAACGCGCCGGGGCGTGTTCGATTCTCGTGGGCATTGCGGCGAACCGCAGCCTGCAGACCGGCGCGCAGGTGCGCGTGGCGGATCTCGTCGGAACGGTACCGCGGCCGGATTATCCTCCGATGCCGTCGCGCCGCGATCCGGTGCCGATGCCGTAAGGCTGGGGCCCTATTTCCGGTCGGGCCGAATACGGAAAGGAGTTCCAGCCCTACGACCCGAGGCAAAACATCGGGTTTGACGGGGCGGTGTAGCCCGGCGCGTGAGCGCAGGGATTTTGTAACGGTCTTGGTCCCGGCGCTCACGCGCCGGGCCACCGAAATTCTGGCAACGCGCTCGGCGACCGCTTACTTCAACAGCGCGGCGAGCGGTTCCTTGATCGCGGCGGCCCAGAGCTCGTAGCCCTTCTCCGCCGGATGGAGGAAGTCGGGCATGATCTCCTTGGGCAAAACGCCGCCCGCGGCCAGGAAGCTCGCGTTAATGTCGAGGAAGCGGATGGCCTTGCCGTCGGCGAGCTTCGCGATCCCGCCGTTGATTGCGTTCACCTGCAGGCGCTGCGGGTGGTCGGGTTGCTCGCCGCGCGGGAAAACGGCGAGAAGTAGGATTTTGGCCTGCGGTTGGGACGTGCGGAATTTCTGCAAAATCGCCGCCACGCCTGCGACCGTCTCGGCCGGGGTGTTGCGCGGGGTGGTGCCGTCGCGCTCCATGCCGGTGTTGTTGGTGCCGATCATCAGCACGATCGCCTTGGGCTTGATCCCGTCGAGTTCGCCGTTCTCCAGCCGCCAGAGCACGTGCTGCGTGCGGTCGCCGCTGATACCGAAGTTCGCGGACTTGAGCGGGGCAAACTCGCGGTCCCAGGTCGCCTTGCCGCCGCCGCGCTCGAGCCGGCGCCAGCCGTCGGTGATCGAGTCGCCGACGAAGAGCACGTCGACGCCGCCCTGCTTGGCGATCTGCACGAACCCGTCGTGGCGCTTCACCCAGTTGGGATCGCGCGGTTCGGGTTTGAGCGCGGTGTTGGCGAGCGCGGAGACCGCGGCGAGGAAGGCGAGGGAGGAGAGGAAGAGGGGGCGAAGCATGGGAGGAGAGGGAGGAGGGAGTGCGGGGGCGGAGTGAAACGGAGAGGGAGCGTGAAAGGGGCAGGCGCTGGACCGGGGCGGTATTCGCCGACCTGTCGCCACTCTCCGCTCGTTCTCTTATGGTCGCTTCTTGGCGAAGATTAGCGGTTGCCCCGTCTGGGGATTCCAGTCCTAGAAATTGAACTGGTCGATGTTGTCCTTGTTGAAGACGAAGGGCTTCCCGAGCAGGAGGTTGTCTCCCTTGATTTCGAACTCGCCCATCGCGGACGACTGGAAGGATTTGTCTCCGGCCTTGAGCGTGCCTTTTACGAGTGCGACGGCGGCCTCGACGGTGAGTGCGCCGAGATCTTCCGTCTTCCAGAGGATGATGCTGTCGGTCACGCCTTCCTTCACGTAGCGGCGGTTCTCGCTCGGGAGACCGAGGCCGATGACCTTCACCTTGCCGGCCTTGCCGGCCTGTTTCACCGCCTCGGCGGCGCCGGGGACGGCGGGCGAGCAGATGTTCATGATGAGCTTCAAATTCGCATTGGCGCCCATGAGTGCGGTGGCCTCGGACTGCGCTTTGTCCTTCAGGTCGTCGCACGGGCGGGTGGCGACCAGGGTCATCTTCGGATACTTCTCGGCGAGCCGGTTCTTGATGTGCCTGAGCCACTCCTGCTGGTTGCCGGCGGTGAGGGTCGCGAGGATGATCGCGAATTCGCCTTCGCCGTTGAGGAGCCGCGCGGCTTCGTCCATCAGCCCGTAACCAATGCCCTCGGGCGTGGCCTGGTTAACGAAGAAGGCGCGGGCGTCGGGCAGCGCGTCGGCATCGTAGGTGATGACCTTGATCCCCTTGCTCTGGGCCTTGCGCAGGGCGGTGGAAATGCCCTCCTTATTGTCACAGGCGGCGGCGATGACGTCGACGCCGAGCGTGATCCAGTTCTCGACGATTTCGTTTTGCTTCGCCGGATCGGTGTCGGTCGGGCCGTCAAACAAGAGGTCCACGCCCAGGGCCTTGGCGGCCTTCTCGGCGCCGGCCTTGCAGGAGATGAAGTAGGCGTTGCCCTTGGACTTCGGCAGGAGCGCGACGGTGATTTTCTTCGCGCCGCCGGAGGCTTGCGTCGCACCGGCGGACGCTTCGGGTGATTTGCCGCAGCCGGCGAGCAGCAGCGCGGCGGTCAGGAACAGGGGGAGGAGTTTTTTCATGAGGTGGTGGAAGACGGGGTGGGCGGCGGCGACGGGCGGGAGCGCGCGCGCCACGCGGCCCAAAGTTTTGGCGCAACGCTGCCGGACAAGGCAAGCAGGAGCAGCGCGCCGGTGAGCATGCCGGCGACCTCGCGCGGCTGGCGGGCATGGACGAGGCCGTTGTTCAACACCGCGATCGCCGCGACGCCGAGGAGCGTGCCGTGCACGGTACCGACGCCGCCGAAGATGCTCGTCCCGCCGAGGACGACGGCGGTGATGGCGAATAGCTCATAACCCGTCGCCGCATCCGCTTTCGCCTGACCGAGTCGAGCGGTGTAAATGACCGCGGCCAGCGCCGCGATCACCCCCGCGAGGACGTAGACGAGCGTCAGTCGTCGTTGCACCGGCAGGCCGGCGTAGCGGGCACCTTCGGGCGAAAAGCCGATGGCGCGGAACGAACGTCCGAACGTCGTTCGGTGTACGAGCAGCCACACGCCGGCGGCGACGGCGCCGAAGAGCCACGCCTGCGTCGGCAAACCGAGCCAGCGCTCCTGCCCGAGGAAAAGAAAGGAAGCGGGGAAATTCGTGAACGTGTCGGCTCCGCGTGTGATCGCCTCGGCGAGCCCGCGGAAGAGCGAGTACGTGCCGAGCGTGACGATGAGCGGCGGCAGCCGCAGCCCGGTGATGAGTCCGGCGTTGAGGCCGCCGGCAAGGGCCCCGATCACGAGCGTGCAGCCGCCGGCGGTGAGCGGCGAAAGCCCGGCGTCGCGCCAGAGTTTGCCAAAGAGGATTGCGCACAGACCGAGCAGCGAGCCGACGGAGAGGTCGATGCCGCCCGTCAGGATGACCGGGGTCATGACGAGCGCGAGCAGCCCGATCTCCACCGAGTGCCGGAGGATGTCGAAGGTGTTGTCGAGCGAACCAAAGCGCGGCCCGATGGCGTTGAAGCACAGCCACTCGATCACGACGACAGCGAGCAATGCGGTCTCGTGGCGGAGGACGATGGCTTTCCAGCGGGAAGTTTGGACAGGGGCAGACATGGTTGAACCGCTAAGAGGCGCCAAGGCCCGCCCGGCAAAGGCGCACGGATCGGTTGGTTTGGGTCTCAGTCATGAGCGAAGATGAACGCCGATTAGCGGTTGGCCCGGTTGTTCGCGTTATCGGTTGCTCTTCCGGCTGCGGACCCCGTCGGCGACGACGGCGAGGAGGATGATCGCGCCTTGGATCGCCTTCTCCCAGTAGGCCTCAACGTGCAGGTGGGTCAGCGCCGGAGCGACGCACGCCAGGAGCAGCAGACCGGCGAACACGCCCCACAGCCGGCCGCGGCCGCCGGAGATCGCGACGCCGCCGACGACGACTGCGGCGATCGCCTTGAGCTCGAGTCCGGTGCCCGACTTCGGGTCGACCTGCGGCGATTGCACAACGTTCATCATCGCGGCAAGACCGGTGAGCGTGCCGAGCAGGACAAACGTTCCAAAGGTTACCACCTGCGGTCGGATGCCCGCGAGCCGGGCGGCCTCGGCGTCCGTGCCGACTGCATACACCAAGCGTCCGGCCGAGATGTGGCGCGTGACGTACGCGAGCACCGCGAGCAACGCGACGGCAAGGCCGACCAGCGTCCACTGCCCCGCACTTTGGCTCAGCCCGAGCCACTGCAAGCTGTCGGGCAGGTTCACAAACGCGCCCTGCCGCTGCCAACGCAGCGCCTCGCGCCACGTGACCATCGTCGCGAGCGTGACGACAATCGACGGCAACCGCAGCCCGGCGACGAGCAGGCCGTTGATCGCGCCGAGGCCGGCGCCGAGGGTGACGGCGGCGAGGGCGACGAGGGCAGTCGGGACGTTTTGCGCGGCGAGCAGGCCGGCGCACACGCTGCAAACGGCGAATTGCGAACCGACGGAGATATCGATCTGCCGGCCGATGATCACCAGCGCCATGCCGCACGCGACGACCAGCGTCGGCGCCTCGCGCGTGGCGAGGGAGAGCAGCGGCTGCGGTTGGAAAAAACCGGGGGCGAAGATCGCCATCACGGCCAAAACGAGCAGCAGCGCGCCGGCGACCGAGAGTTCGCGGAAATAGCGGTTCACGCGGCGCCTTTCTCACTCTGCCCGAGGGCGGCGGACATCACGGTGGGGGCGTCGGCGTTACCCGGCAGGACGGCGGTGATTGTACCGCCGCGCATGATGCCGATGCGGTCGCTCATGCCGAGCACTTCGGGCAGGTCGCTGGAAATGAGCAAGACGGCGAGGCCTTCCTGCGCGAGCCGGCGGACGATCTTATGGATTTCGCCCTTGGCGCCGACGTCGACGCCCTGCGTGGGTTCGTCGAGGATCAGGACCTTGGGTCGCGTCGCGAGCCAGCGGGCGAGGGAAACCTTTTGCTGGTTGCCGCCGGAGAGACTGCCGCCTGCCGCATCCGGGCCGGTGCACTTGACGGCGAGATCACGGATGTAGTCCAAGGCGAGCGAGCGCTCCGCGCCGAACCGCAGCCAGGCCCCCGGGAACATCCGGCGGTGTACGGCCATCGTCATGTTCTCCGCGATCGGCATCTCAAGCACGACGCCGTGGCGTCGCCGGTCTTCGGGGACGTAGGCGAGGCCGTGGGCGACGGCGGCCTGCGGCGAGCGGAGTACGACGGGTTCGCCGTTGAGTTCGATCGTGCCGGCATCCGCCGGGGTGAGTCCGAAGAGCACACGGGCGAGTTCAGTGCGGCCGGCGCCGACGAGTCCGGCGAGGCCGAGGATTTCACCGGCGCGGACTTCAAGGCTGACTCCGTGCACGCCCGACGCGGTGCAACCGACCCCGCGCAGGCTGAGCACCGGTGCGCCCAGCGTGGCTTCGCCCGGCGGATAGATTTGCGTCATCTCGCGGCCGACCATGAGGCGAATCAGGCCGGCTTCGTTGATGCTCGAAACCGGATGGGTGCCGACGCTCTCGCCGTCGCGGAGCACGGTCACGCGGTCGGCCAGGGCGAAGATTTCCTCGAGACGGTGGGAAATGTAGATGACGCCGACCCCGCTCGCCCGCAGGTCGCGCACGACCGTGAAGAGCAGGTGTTGCTCCTTCTGGGTGAGCGAGGCCGTGGGTTCGTCCATGATGACGATTCGGGCGCCGGCCCCGAGGGCGCAGGCGATTTCGACGAGCTGCTGCTCGGGCATCGAGAGCGAGCGGACCTCGGCGTCCGGTTCGATTTCTGCGCCGAGGCGGCGGAGTAGTTCGAGGGCGCGTGCGCCGCGGGCCGCCCAGTCGATCGTGCGCAGTGAGGTGCCGGCTTCGAGCCGGAGGCCGATATTTTCCGCGACGGTGAGGTCGGGAAACAGCGCGGGCTGCTGGTAGATGCAGGCGATGCCGAGGGCGCGGGCCTTGGCGGGCGTGAGATGCGAAAGGCGTTCGCCGCCGACGGCGAGGGTGCCGGCGTCGGGTTGGTGCGCGCCGGTGACAATTTTGATCAGCGTGCTCTTGCCCGCGCCGTTTTCGCCGAGCAGCGCGTGGACTTCGCCGGCCTGCAGGGTGAAATCGACCCCGCGCAAGGCCCGGGCGCCGCCGAACGATTTGGCGACGGCGCGGAGTTCGAGGAGCGGGGCGGCGGACATGGATTGCGGGGCGAAAACGGCGATGGCGGCGGAGCGAAGCGGGCGAGTCAAATCACGCTCCCGGCTGACAGTCCGTCGCCGGCGGTTCCGCGCGGAGGGCGGTGAGATCGGGGTCGGTGACGGCGAGTTTGGCGAACGCCTTGTCGAGGGCGATGGCTTGCGCAACGCGCCGTCGGGCGAGCTTTAGTTCACCGCGGACACACGCGTAGCAGCCGAGGTTGAAGTGGATGATCGCTTCGCGGGTGTACCGTTTTTCCGCTTCGAGCAAAATGGCTTCGGCTGCGGCGAGGGTGTCGGCCCGGCGGGCGGCATACGCCCACGTGACCCAGACACCCGCATCGTCGCGGCCGCGTTTGACGAGGTCGGCCGCGAGGTCGCGCACCGCCGGCCAGTCTGACTGCTCGTGCCGGACGGCGAGCCGCACCGCGATGACCGCGGTGGAATCGGCAAAGGGACTCGGAATCTGGGCCAGCTCGGCCTCCGCCTCGGCGATCATGCCAAGAGCCAGATAGCCCTGAGCATGGGAGAGGCGGCGTTGGGGCAACATCGCTCCGGAAGGAAGAGCCCGGACGCGGGGTGGTCAATGGCGCGGTGCGCCGATGAGGGCACTCCGGCGTGCTGCGGTTCTGTCCCGGCTGACCTCGCCGTGGTTGCAACGAGTGGCTTTCGGACCTGGCCAACCGCGCCGTCGTGCAGTCGGCTGCCGCTTTATCGTGTCGCCGGCGCGAAGTTCGCCGCGTCGTCGGTACTGCCGGTGCCGCGATACTTGGCGTATTGGGGATATGGATAGACGGGCCGCGTGCGGATGATTTTCCCGCCGGCGTCGCGTTTCTCCGCATCGATTAGGTCGGGTGCCTGGCCGTCTTCCACCCAGCGGAGGAGTGCATCCATTTGACCGACCGGCGTCGCGCCGGCGCCGCGCATGCCGTGGTCCACCCCCGGCACGAGGAAGAGGCGCGCAAACTCCGCCGTGCGCTCCGGCCCGCCCATCGCGGCCTGGACGCGGCGGTAGTAGTCCACGCTGCCCTCGTGCGGAATCAACTGATCCGCCATGCCATGTACGATGATTACTTTGCCGCCGTGGTCGCGGAAACGCGTGAGGTCGGGGTTGTCGGTGCCGAAGACGGCGCCGTACTGCTCGACCGATTGGCGCTGGAGGAGCTCAAACTCCGCCTTGCCGAGCGCGGTGCCGGGCCACTGCGGATCCTGCACCAGAAAATAGCGGAACCAGTCGAGGCCCACGCTGAAGGGTTTGCCGGCGAGCGGCGCGCCACCGGAGCCGCCGAGCGCGTTGAGATCGGTCCCGCGGGTGAGGCCGTGCCAGATCATGCGTCCGCCCACGCCGCGGGGCCCGGCCCACATTTCGCGGACCACGCGCGCGTCGTCCGCCGTGAAGACCTCCTCGCCGACCTTGGTGCCGACGAACGCTTGCGGATCCCACGTGCAGCGGCTCGGGTCGTCGATCACGCCGTCGCTGATGCCGTCCGCCGCGTCACAGGCTGCGATCGCCGCAGCGGTCACGGCGTCGAGCTTGGCCTTTGGCACAAGGTGCTTCGCCTCGGCCATCACGACCTGCGGCCAGAGCAAGCCAGGGACGAAATGCGTCCAGTTTACCGCGGGGCAGCCGGAGTAGATGCCGTTGTAGTCCTCCGGAAAACGCTGCGCCTCGGACAGGCCCTGGCGTCCGCCGGTCGAGCTGCCGTAGAAATAGGAATATTTCGGGTCCTTGCCGTAGAATGCCCGCGCGAGCGCTTTGCCGGTGACGGTCATCTCGTGGATGCCAAGATAGGCGTTGTCGCGGATGTCCTGCCAGTTGAGCCGACCCTTGTCTCCGAGCGCGAAACTGCCGCTACCGCCCTCGTGCCCGGTGTCGGTTGCACCCGCGACGTAGCCCTGCGAAACAGCGCCGCGGAGGCTGCCGGCGTTGCCGCCGACGAAGCCGCCGCCGCCGTGACCGCGGAAGCGGCCGTTCCAGCCCTTCGTCGGCAACGCGATGAAAACCTTCACGCGGTCGGTGGCCGGCGGGTGTGAGACCGTGGCGGTAACCCGCACCGAATGGTCCGTCGCATCCAGCGCAACGGAATCGATGGTGGTGTTGGGCAGCGAGATCTTGCGCAGGTCTTCCCATGGAATGACGGGCGCAGCGTCCGCGAAGAGCGGTTTCGGGGCGCCGTCGCGGCGGGCCGGGGCGGATGCGGCGGCGGCGAACACCGTGGGCGCAAGGGCAAGTAACAGCGCGGGCAGGAGACGGCGACGAACGGGGTGGGTGACGGTGAAGGTAAACATGGCGGGGAGCCGCGACGTTGGGCCGGCCCGCCGCCGCAGGCCAGCGCGCAATCGCACCCCGGGCTCTTCGTCGCTGCGAGCGCCAGCGAGTGGCGGGGGTGTTGCGCTGAACGTCGAATACCACCCGCTCGCGCTCGCGGTTGCGGCTGGAGTCGAACTGCGGATCCTCACGGCGGTCGGGCGCCCGCCAGCGAGCTGACCGCCGGGGTTCCAGGCCCGTCAGCGCGGCCGGTTGCGCGCGGGGCGAACGTGGCACATCGTGCTCGCCTTGACCGGCGGACGTTGGTGGATTTCGCGCCCGCTCCCGCGCTGTCCCGCCACCGCCCGGTCCGACTCTCTTCCGATGCCATTTCCCCGCCTTCCCGCGTTTGTTTTTTTCCCGGTCTTCGCCGCCCTGAGCGTCCTCGCGGCGCCGGCGTCTGCCGCTGTCGACTATGCCCGCGAGGTGCAGCCGATTTTGGCGGAGAATTGCTTCCACTGCCACGGTCCCGACGACCAGGACCGCAAGGCCGCGCTGCGGCTCGATCTCCGCGAACCGGCGCTCAAGGGCGGCAAGTCGGAACTCGCTTCGATCGTGCCCGGCCAGCCGGACAAGAGTGAACTGATCCTGCGCCTGATTTCGACGGACGAGGAGGAAGTGATGCCGCCGCCCGCGGAGAAAAAGACCCTCACCGCCGCGCAAAAAAACACGCTGCGCCGCTGGATCGCCGAGGGGGCGGAGTACGCGCCGCACTGGGCGTTCACCAAGCCGGTGCAGGTG
Organism: uncultured Opitutia bacterium; assembly: GCA_903820035.1. GTDB lineage: Bacteria > Verrucomicrobiota > Verrucomicrobiia > Opitutales > Opitutaceae > ER46. The sequence continues at coordinate 11,138 of CAIJFT010000241.1, read as the reverse complement.
GCCCTCGCCGCGCCCAAGGGCACGCACCCGATCGACGCGCTCGTCGGCGTGAAGCTAAAGGCCGCGAAACTTTCGCCGTCGCCCGCCGCCGAACCCGCGGTGCTGTGCCGCCGGATTTACCTCGATCTCATCGGGCTGCCGCCGACGCCGGTGGAAGTGACGGCGTTTGAAACCGCCGCGAAAGCCGGCCTGCCGTCCGCCGTCGAGGCGCTGGCGCAAAAGCTCCTCGCGGATGAACGCTTCGGCGAACGCTGGGCGCGGGTGTGGCTCGATGCCGCTCGTTACGCCGACAGCAACGGTTTCGAAAAGGACCTCCCGCGGGAGCAATGGGCGTGGCGCGACTGGGTGATCAAGGCGTTCAACCGCGACCAGCCCTACGATGATTTTATCATCGAGCAGGTCGCCGGTGACCTGATTCCCGGCGCGACGCAGGACCAGGTCGTGGCCACGGGCTTTCTTCGCAATGGGATGGTGAACGAGGAGGGCGCGATCGTGCCGGAGCAGTTTCGCATCGAGGGGCTCTTCGATCGCATGGACTGCCTCGGCAAGGCCGTGCTCGGCCTGACCCTGCAGTGCGCGCAGTGCCACACGCACAAGTTCGACCCGATCACGCACGACGAATTCTACGGGACCTTCGCGTTCCTGGACAACGCCCACGAGGCGCAGGCGTGGGTTTACACGCCGGCCCAGCAGTCCGAGATCGCCCAAATCGTGGCCGAGCTCGCGGGCGTCGACGACCGGACGAAAAAGGCGGTGCCGCAGTGGAGCGAGAAGCTGAACGCCTGGGCCGACGCCCTGCGGGCGCAGCGCATCGCGTGGACTCCGGTGGTGCCGACCGAACTCGGCAGCACGAGCGGACTCAACCATCCTGCGCGGCAGCCCGATAATTCCTTTTTGACCCTCGGCCATCCGACGACGAAGGGTGACATTTTTATCATCGCCACGCCGGACCTCGCCGGCGCGACCGGTCTCCGCCTCGAGGCGCTGCGTCACGGTGACCTCGAATACACCGGTCCGGGTCGCAGCAAATACGGCACCTGGGCGCTCACCGAGTTGGAAGTGAGCACGCAGGTCCCCGGAACCGACAAGTGGGAGAAGGTTGCGCTGCAGAACGCGACGGCGGATTTCGCCGAGGCGACGCGCGGCCTCGAGCCGGAGTGGAGCGCGGCCTTTGACAAGGAGCGCAGGCGCATCGTCGGTCCCGTGGATTTCCTGATCGACGGCTCCGATAACACCGCCTGGCGGGCGGACCGCGGTCCCGGCCGGCGCAACACGGAGTCGGTCGCCGTCATGCAGTTTGCCGCGCCCCTGCAATTCCCCTCGGGCACGAAGCTCAAGGTGCTCCTGAAAATGCACCACAGCGGCGATGATAACGGCCGGCACAATACGATGCTCGGCCGGGCCCGGGTCTCGCTCACCACCGCACCCGACCCGCGGGCGGCGCCCGTCGACTACGCGGCGGTGCTCGCTCTGGAAACGCCGGCGGAGCAGCAGACGCCGGCCCAGCGGCAGACGCTCTTCCGCGCGTGGCGCAGCGCGGCGGCGGAGACGACGAAGTTTAACCCCGAGGCTGAGGCGCTCTGGAAAAAACACCCCGTCGCGCCGACGTCGGTCCTGAGTCTGGCCGAGCGCACGGGGATCTTTGCCCGCACTACCCGGCTGCTCGACCGCGGCGGCTGGGACAAGCCGAAGCACGAGGTGAAACCGCATACGCCGGCGGCGCTCCATCCGTTGCAGTCGGAGGGGCCGCCCAACCGGCTCGCGTTTGCCCGCTGGCTGGCGGATGCGCGGTCGCCGCTCACGGCGCGGGTGGCGGTCAACCGCGTGTGGCAGTCGGTCTTTGGCATCGGGATTGTTGATACGCCCGAGGATTTCGGCACGCGTACGCCGGTGCCCGAACACCGGGACCTGCTGGATTGGCTCGCCGTTGACTTCATGAACCACTGCTGGAGCCACAAACACCTGCTCCGCACGATCGTCACGAGCCGGGCCTACCAGCAGACCTCGCGCGCCACCCCCGAGTTGATCGAGCGCGATCCGGCGAACCGCCTCCTCGCGCGGGGACCGCGGTTCCGCGCCGAGGCCGAGGTCGTGCGCGATCTGGCGTTGAGCGTCGCCGGCCTGTTGCACGCCAAGGTCGGGGGGCCGAGCGTCTTCCCGCCCGTGCCGGAAAACGTCCTCGCCTACAATTACGTGCGCCCGATGTATTGGGATCCGCCGACGGGGCCGGAGCGCTACCGGCGCAGTCTGTATCTTTTCCGCAAACGTTCCATGCCGGACCCGATGCTAAGCGCCTTCGACGCGCCCAACGGCGACCTCGCTTGCGCTCGGCGCGTACGGTCCAACACGCCGCTGGCGGCCCTCACGAGCCTCAATGAAACCGTGTTCGTCGAAGCCGCCCAGGCGCTTGCGCTTCGCATCTGGCGCGAGGGCGGGGCGACCGATCACTCCCGCACCGATTACGCCTACCGGCTCTGCACGAGTCGCGCGGCGCAGCCGGCGGAGATCGCCAGTGTGACCCGCCTGCTCGCGGACTGCCGCAGCCGGCTGAAGTCCGGGGAACTCAAGGCCAGCACCGTGGCCTTCTCCGCGTTCACCAAGTCCTCCGACCTGCCCGCCGATGCCACGCCCGCGGATCTCGCCGCCTGGGCCATTGCGGCACGCGTCATCCTTAACCTCGACGAAACGCTTTCGAAAAACTGAAACAATCGGAGGCGTTGCGCGTTGTGGGCTGATTATTGCGGGCGCGGTTGCCGAACGAGATTCCGCTCCGCTCGAACTCTCCGCTGCTCAACGGCTGACTTCCGACCTCTGATACCTGACCTCTATCTTCAATTTCTGACACCGTTATGAATTTCGTTCACGATCTCCACACCGCCCGGGCGCGCCTCCTGTCCCGGCGCTGGTTTTTACAGGAGTGCGGCGTCGGTCTCGCCGGCATCGCGCTCAGTTCGTTGCTGGCCCGCGACGCGGCGGCGAAACCGGCGAACCGGAATCCGCTCGCGGTGAAGGCGCCGCACTTCAAACCGAAGGCGAAGCGCGTGGTCTACATGTTCCAGGCCGGCGCGCCGAGTCATCTGGAACTTTTTGACTACAAGCCGGAGTTGGCGAAGCGCGATGGCGAGTTGCCGCCGCCGGAGTTATTGAAGGATTACCGCGCGGCGTTCATCAAGCCGAACTCCGCGCTGCTCGGGCCGAAATACAAGTTCGCCCAGCACGGGGCGAGTGGGATGGAACTGAGCGAACTTATTCCCCACATCGCGGGACGCGCCGACGATATTTGTCTGGTGCGCGGGATGCAGACCGATGCGGTGAACCACGCGCCCGGTCAGATTTTGATGAACACCGGCACGCAACAGTTCGGGCGGCCGAGCCTGGGGGCGTGGACGTTGTACGGGCTCGGCAGCGAGAGTGAGGACCTGCCCGGCTACATCGTGCTCACGAGCGCCAAAGGCACGAGCGGCGGCGCGAGCAATTACGGCTGCGGGTTTCTGCCGACGCCTTACGGTGGTATTCCGTTCCGTGGCACAGGCGATCCGGTGCTCTACTTGTCCAACCCCGCCGGCATCGACCCGAAGGCGCAGCGGGCGTCGCTCGATACGCTGCACGAACTCAACGACCTCGGCTTTGCGAGTGCGGGCGATCCGGAAATTTCCGCGCGCATCCAAAGCTACGAAATGGCGTACAAGCTCCAGACCAGCGCACCGGAGTTGATGGATCTCTCGCAGGAACCGCAGCACATCCTCGATCTCTACGGCATCAAGGACATCAAGGAATCAAACTACGCCCGCAACTGTCTCCTCACGCGCCGGCTGATCGAGCGCGGGGTGCGGTTCGTGCAGTTGTTTCACGAGGCGTGGGACCAGCACGGCGACCTGACCAAGGCGATCAAGAAGAACGCTCAGGACACCGACCGCGCCAGCGCCGCGCTCGTTACCGATCTGAAGCAACGCGGATTGCTCGACGACACGCTGGTCGTGTGGGGGGGCGAGTTCGGTCGTACGCCGATGGTGCAGGGCGGCAAGGACGGTCGCGACCACCACAACCGCTGCTTCAGTGTCTGGCTGACGGGCGGCGGCGTGAAGCGCGGTCATGTGCACGGCGAGACCGACGAGCTGGGCTTTAACGTCGTGCGCGATGCCGTCCACGTGCACGACCTCAATGCGACGCTGCTCCACCTGCTCGGCCTCGAGCACACGAAGCTCACGTACCGTTTCCAAGGCCGCGATTACCGGCTGACCGACGTGCACGGGAACCTCGTACCCGGCATCATGGCCTAGCGCCGGTCCACGCGGCACGACGCTGGAGCCCGGTGTTCCGGTCGGGCCGTTTAGCGCCGACCCTTTGCGACCTAACGCCCCGATGCGGGCAGCGGGTTCACCGGTCCGGGCCTTCCGTCGTGCTACGGCTTCGCTTCGTGCAGCAGGCGTTGGAGGGTGGGCTCCATCGCGTCGGCCCAAATGGTATAGCCCTTGGCGCTCGGATGGAGGAAATCGTACATGATCTCTTTCGAGATGGTGCCGTCCGCCTCCAGAAAGCGGCTGCCGATGTCGAGGTAGGTAATGCCCAGGCGGCCGTCGAGTTTGGCCAAGCGCTCGTTTACGTCGTTCACCCGCGTGCGGGCGAGGTCGGGTTTGGCCCCGCGCGGGAAGATGCTGAGCAGCAGGATCCGCGTGCCGGCCGACCGCCGGTGGATCTCCGCGCAGATCGCCTCCACCCCGGCGGCGATCTCATCCGCGGTATTTAGCCCGATGTTGTTCGTGCCGATCATCGCGACGACGACCTTGGGCCGCGCGTTTTCAAATTCACCGTGGGTGAGCCGCCACAGCACGTTTTCGGTGCGGTCCCAGCCGTAGCCGAGATTCACGACCGTTCGTCCGGCGAAGACGCGGTCCCATACATCGGGGCCGGTGCGCCGGCCACCCACCGGATCCCCGCCCCAGAAGTGGGTGATGGAGTCGCCAAGCATGACGATTTCAGGTTGGCGTTCGCGCATCAGGGCCGCGCACGCCGCGTGCCGCTGGGCCCAGTCATACGTGCGCCAGTCGCGGTTCTGCGTGACGGGGACGACGGTCGAGGGCGGGCGGGTTCCGCCGGCCGGTGCAGCGAACGTGGCAACCGTGCTCTGGGTCGAGCTGTCGGCCGAAAAGGTCCGCGCCTTGAGCGTGTATCCGGAAGGCACCTCCACCGGCGAGAGCAGGACCCCTGCGTCCTTGGTCGGGTCCTTCCCGTCGAGCGTGTAGCGCACCACTGTAGCCGGCGACGGCGGTGCGGCCTGGAAAAGGCCCCGGGCGTCGCGCTGGAGGGCCGGCTCGGGGAGAGCGGCGGACTCGGTCGTCGCGGCGGTCAGGCTCCCGACCAAGGTTGCGGTCGCAAGCCAACTCAGGAGGGGGCGATGGATGCGCTTGATCACGCCGGCGAGTACCGGCTGAAACGGCCCCGATGCCAATGCGATTTGCACGGCGTCGGCGGTGGTCGTGGCGGTTGGTGGCGTGCGCGCCTAAGTGCGGATCAATTATTGCCGTCGCCGCGCTGGGGCCGGAGGCGAACGTTTCGCGCGCCTGAGGACCACGTTGGCGCTACGCCCCAAGCCGGTGGCCACATTCTTGAAACCGCTCCAGACCCGCGGGCGCGCTGTTTACCAACCTGGCTCAGTGCCGGATATCGCGCGGCATCTCGTCGGGAAGTTCCGGCTGGCTCGGCAACGGCGGATTCGCGGTACGTGAGAAAACAATCTCATGTTTGGACGTGCCGTTCAGATAGAATCGAGCGACGCGGCCGGCCTGGCTGTCGGTGCCGCCGGACTCCATGCCCATTACCTGCGGGTAGAACGTGCTCCAGTTTGGGATTTCCGTCGCGTCGAGCAGCTTGAGCGCCTTTGACCACTTGCCTGGCACTTCGGGGTCCACGCCATAGGTGATGTAGATACCCTCCTGCGCCCAGCCCGGATCGCCTTGGGCGTGGTTCATGAGCATCACGTAGCAACCAAGGTGGGTGTTCCAGTGCACCGACGGGCCCCAGAATGAATCGGGGTCACGATGATGCCACGTCCGCGCCGCCCGGAAGATCGGGGTCGTTCGGCCACCCAAGCCCGGTTCACTCCACGCGCCCTGGAAATATTTCTGCACGCGACCAGCGGGCTTGAAGCGGTCGGCGTACGCCAGCCGGGCGGTGACGATGCCCTGACTTTCGGCGGGGCCCCCGTAGTTCGTGAAGAAGAAATAGAAATAGGTCCGTTCGCGATCGAGTACGACCGACACATCGCCGTGGCCGCCGGCAAAGAATCCATTGCGGGCGTCGTCATCGAGTTCGTCTCCCGACTCCAGGATAAACCCGAGGTCGTGGACCGACTCGCCGCCGTCAAACGACACGAGCGCGCCGATTTTCGGCGCCGTCAGGTAGGAGTCCTCATACAGACCGCCCGGCTCGTGATGGTACCAACCGAAGACCGTGCCGTCGGTGTCAACCCAGGCGGCCTCGACCCACAGCGTGCGGTCGCGGAAATCCCGCGCCCCGACGCGGCTGGTTTCCCAGGCGCCGAATTGGTTTTCGGCCCGGCTGAGCCGCAGCGGCCAGCCGATGGAGGTGAACAGACGCAGCTCGCCGTCCCACCAAAACGCCGCGGAGTTTCCATCGGTGGGTGAGGGAAAGGAGAGTTCTTCCGCCGGTCGCAAGCGGGCTTCCTGCGCGAGCAGCCTCGACGCGACCGCGGCGCCGATCAGGGAAACGACGATGAGGCTGATCCTCCGCCATCGGCGGAGCGAAAAACGATTCGAGTGGCTGGGAGAAGCGGTAGACAAGCGGGTGGGGAGGACTACCTGCGGCATGCCCTCCGGCGGTCCCGCCGATTGAGGTGTGTACCGTAGGTCGTGGCGAATCTATTCATCGGTGGCCGGCATTGATTTGAACTCAAGGCAAGGGCGCGCGGGCTCGGCGGTAGGCAGCTGAATGCGTCCACCTCGGGATTGGTAAAATCGTGTAAAGGTCCCGGGTTTTGAAAGTCACGCTAGGCTCCATGCGTGCCGCCTGACCAGCTGAGCCCATGAACACGGCCCTCTCCCTTTTCTGGATGTTGCTCACGGTCTCGTTGGTGGTTGGCGGAATCAAGACGGTGATTGGCGTTTGCAGCGCCCCGATGGGTTACGAAGACGAAACCGGCTTTCATTTCGCCGACGCGCAGGCGAACGGGCGTCGCGAGGCCTCTGCTATCCCGTTCGAGTCGGGCATCAGCGCCTGAACCCGGCCCGGGTTCGCCGCAGGTTGAACCGCCGCAAAAAACGCGGCGGTTTTTTTGTGCCGGTACAGCGAGCCCCTGGGGTCGCCGCGGCGGGTTGTGCGAGGGGCGGATACGCTCTCGGCGGGATGGCGTTGCGCACGTTCCCTCCGCTTGAGGCGGGAGTTTCCGTTCCTTGGGCCGGATTTGGCCCTCTCGGGTGTCGCGTGCGGGGTGGAGGAGAACGAGGGCAACGTCCCGATGTATCGTGGCGGCAACGCCGCCGACCAAAATGCGCCAGGTGGTGCCTCACGGATGATGCCGCCCCGCCCGGAACGGGGCGATCAAGGGACCTCATCCCGGCATCCGCACCCTGCTTTTTGCCCCCTAACGCCGGTGACCGAGCGGGATCTTAGCCTGAGCGGTGCCCCCGGCCAGACGCAGCCTTCCCGGGTTTTTAGATTTATCCGCGGTAGGCCTGACCGCGGGACGGCTTCCAGCTGCCCGACGTTGGCCTCCCGAGCAAAAGCCAAGGTGGCGGGGGTTACTCGCTTCCGGCTTTGCCGGATTCCACGCGATAGAGATGCGTCTTGGTCCGGAGGTAGAGGGCCCGGCCGTCGACCGCGGGGCACGCCATGAAGCCGGCCGCGAGGGTGTTGGTGGCCAGAACCTCCAGGGCGCGGCCCGGTTTGAGCACCGCGCAGCGTCCGTCCTGACTAAAGAAATACAGCCGCCCGTCGGCGTAGATCGGCGAGGCCGCATACTTGCCGCCGACGCGATCGACCCAGACGACCTGTCCGGTGGCGGCGTCGACGCAGGAAATGAAGCTTTCGTCGGCCGCGGTATAGAGTAGCCCGTCGACCAGCAGCGGTGACGCATACTTGCCCACGCGGGTGTTGAGTTTCCAGGCGACGTGGGAGTCGGTCACGACGCCTTGGCCGTCGGCGCGGATGGCCCAGAGTTCCTTGCGGGTCAGGCCGGTCACGATGTAGGCAATCCCCTGGCTGAACAGCGGGCGAGGGGCGCTCGACCAATCGTGGTATTCGACGCGCCAGATTTCGCGGCCGGTGCGCGGGTCGTAGCTGTAGGTGGCCTTGGCGCCGACGCTGATCAACTGCGGCTTGCCGGCAACGGTGGCGATGAGCGGGGTGCCGTGGGCTTTGCGGAGATCGCCGTCTTTCGCCATCTGGCCCGGGACGGCCTCGTCGTTCCAGGCGACGGAGCGGTTGGTTTTCCAAACGGTTGCGCCGGTCCCCTTGTCGAGTGCGGCGACGTACTGGAGATCGGCGCCGTCGAACGTAAGAATGAGCAGGTTTTCGAAAAGGACCGGCGATGACGAGGCGCCCCGGTAATGGCGGCACTTCAGGTCGGTACGGCTCCAGAGGACCCTGGCGGTCTTGGTGTCGAGGCAGGCGGTGCCGGCGCTACCAAAGTGGACATACAGCCGGCCCGCTTCGATTACGGGTGACGGCGTCGCGTAGCAATTCATCGAGGAGCCGTTGCCGAGCGGCTCCGGATTGTCGGTGTGGAAGACCTTTTCGTTGAAGAGGATTTTTCCGGTTTCCTGATCCACCCCGATGACGAAGCAATCCCGCCCGTCTTCGGTCGCGGTTGTCAGCCAGACGCGTCCGTCGAGAATGACCGGCGTGGACCAGCCCCGGAACGGAATCTCCGTCTTCCAAGTGATGTTTTCGGTCTCGCTCCACGTCAGCGGCAGCCCGGCCGGCTGGCTGCGGCCCGCCGGGGCGGCGTGCCCGTCGCCGGCCGGTCCGCGGAAGTCGGTCCATGCGGCCTGTGCGGTGGTTCCGGCGAGCGCGAGCGCCAGGAGCGGCAGCAGGAGGCCGCGACCTACGCTTGCAGGGAGTGTGGCGCGGACTTGGTTCGATGAACGGTGGCTGATCGTGGGCATGGCGGCGGTGAAAGGTGCGTTGGGGTTGGGTTAGTCAGGCCCGGCTACCGGCCGAGCCTTCGGGCGGATCTTGAACCCACTGGGTATGGTTCAGGGCGCGCAGGGCTGTCGAGCGTGGAGACGGTGATGGCGGCGGGTCAGCGCGGGGGTGGCGCGGTGAGCAGGAAGGTCATCAGGTCGCGCTGTTCGGTGGCGGAGAGGTTTTGCCACAGGCCCTCGGGCATGAGGGAAACGGCGGACGCCTTTACCCCCGCGATATCCGACTTCGGCAGCGTACGTTGGGCCCCGCTGGCGTCCCCCAGGACGAGGGCGGTCGGTGTATCCTCTAAAATGATTCCGGCGGTGGTACCCCCGGCCTTCAGGGCAATGTTGTAGGCGATGCGGTCGGGGTTGATGGCGGCGCTGGGCTGCACGATATCCTTCAGGACCGACTCGTAGTCGCGGTAGACGAGGTTCGAGAGATCGGGCCCGATCACGCCGCCTTCGCCGCGGATTTGGTGGCACGCGAAGCAGGCGGCTTTCGCCCCGGCGAATACCTGTTGACCGCGGGCCCAATCGCCCCCGGCAAGGGCGGGATGCGGAGCGGCTTTGGTCGCGAGGTCGTCGCCGCGGCCCGGTTTGGCCCACGGCAGGATCACCCGGCGCAACGGCAGCGGGCGCTCGCGCCGGTCCTCGGCGGTGTGCCACGTGGCGTTGAGGGTTGCCTCGGCGTCGCCGGTGGTGAGCTCAACGGTGAACGGAATCCAAGCGCTCTCCCTCGTGGTTGCCGTGAGCGCGACTTCGCCCGCCCCGAGCCGCTCGACCGTCGCGGCGGAACCGGCTTGCACGGCGAGGGCACCGGGGGCACGCAGCGTGACGGTCACGACTTCGGCCGGATAGGCGTAGTCGAGTTTGGCCCCGGGCTGAATGGCGGTGCGGAGCATGAGATTGAGGTCGAGTTGGCCGCGCAGGATGAGTTTTCCCGGCGTCCGCAGGTGCGCGAACAACCGCGCGTGTTCCTCGCTGGCGGCGGTGAGTTGCCGCGCGACGTGCAAATCCGGATGGGGCAGCCAGCCGGTCCAGACCGGGCGGCCGGAGGCGTCGCGCCATTCGCCTTCGACGCCGGAAAGATCGGTGAGCAGATCGAGGGCGGATTCCTGCCGCAATTCGTGGCGGGCCGCATCCTGGGGGCGCGGATGGGTCGATGGCAGAGCGACGGCGTAACGGGTGGCGTCGGTGCGCGCCGCGGAGCGGAGCACGATCGAGCGCAGGTCGGAAGAGACGCCGGCGGAGAGGACGGGGACGTTCGTACGGGCGACGGTGCGCTGGTCCTTGACGACCTGATACCCGGGGACGAAGGCCTCGAAGCGGTCGCCGGCGGCGACGTGGAGTCCGGCGGTGATTTTGCCTTCCCGTGCGATCGTACGCCACGCGAGCGGATCGAGCGTGCCGTCGAAGATGATCCGGGTTTCCGTCGGGCTGGCGGCGTAGGCGAGAACGGGTTGGGCCGCGGTGCGGTGCGCGTGGGAGATTTTGAAGAGCTTGCCCTTGCCCTGCGGGCCGGTGCCCCAGTCGGGCGCGCCGCTGTGGCAGGCGACCAGCAGATCGCCGGCGGGCGTGGGCACGGCGTCGATGGTGAGCATGGCCACACAGGCGATGAGTTCATTCTTGGCCACGTAGCCCGCGGGGGTTTTGACCAGCTGCGTGCGCCAGATCTTGCCGCGGGACTCGCCGGCGACGAAGACGTCGCCCCGCCACCAGGCCGGGCCGAAGATGGCCGTGCCACCGCTGACGCCCTCGTTGAAGTGCACGCCGCAGGTCGACTGGTGCTGCGGGCCGTAGTCGAAGACGCTCGGCTCGTCGATCACGCCGGGCAGGTGCTGCGGGTGCCGCGGTGGGAAACCGTAATGACGGCCGGTCTGGATGTGCAGCAGTTCGTCGAAGGGGTTGCCGTTGGGTAGCCAGGTCGCGCCTTCCTGATCGCTGCAGAACAAGTCGCCGGCGGCGTTGAACGCGAGCGACACCGGGAACCGCAGG
>CAIJFT010000240.1 GCA_903820035.1 uncultured Opitutia bacterium | reverse complement strand
GTGCGGATCGCAATGAGCGGGCTGGCGTTATCAGCGCCGATAGATTCTCCGCCGGGCTCGCCACCGAATAGACCGTGTCACGCCGAACCCGATCCTCCCCACCTTCAGGCAATGGATTCCTCCGCGCTCTCCGCACCTCCGCGGCTCCGCGTGAATCCTCTTTCGTGCGTAAATTGCTCCGAGCGCAGCCTTGGAGCAGGAATAGTCTTCCTCATCGAAAAAGCGTTCACGCGGCGGCGCGGAGTACGCGGGGATTTGCACTGGTGCGGATCGCAATGAGCGGGCTGGCGTTATCAGCGCCGATAGATTCTCCGCCGGGCTCACCTCCGAATAGACCGTGTCACGTCTAACCCGATCCTCCCCGCCTTCAAGCAATTGATTCCTCCGCGCTCTCCGCACCTCCGCGGCTCCGCGTGAATCCTCTTTCGTGCGTAAATTCCTCCGAGCTCAGCCTTGGAGCAGGAATGGTCTCCCTCATCGAAAAAGCGTTCACGCGGAGGCGCGGAGTACGCGGGGATTTGTTCGGAGCCTTCGATCTGCCTTCAATCCCGCCCTGCCGCGTGACACGCGCGGCAGGTCCGGTAACGCGAGCTCGGGAGCAGCGCGCGGCCGCAATGTACGCACTCACGCCGACTCAGCCCCTGCTCGGCCCAGGTGCGTTGTAGAATGGTTTGCGTGCGTTCAGTCGCCTCGCGGCGCAGGCGCTCGACGTAGGCGCCGTCCGTGAACGAGGCGGGGAATTTCAGCGCGAGCCAGCGGTAGACGGTGATCAACTTCAGCGTCTCCTCGAGCGAATCGAGGCCGCTGCTGTCGAGGTTGCGCGGGAACTCCAGCGTCCGACCCGCGGCCAGCCCCTCCAGCCACTCGGCGAACGTATCGTGGAAGAGGTGGTCCTCAAGGTCGACCGGCGTGCAGGCGAGGGCGTAGCGTGATTCAATCGGCAGATTCGGAGCGTAGGTGTCGACGAGTTCGGCCGCGGCGATCACGTCGTCCTGTACATCCGGGAAAAACGTTCCGCCGTGAAAGGAGAGGCGCGAGCGGAAGAATTCCAAGATGGGTCCGAGCCGGTCGAAGTTGAGATGCTCGGCGATGGCGCGGACGTGCATCGGCGTCGGCGCGGCCGGCAGACGGTTCGGCGCCGGCGTCGCCTGCGGTGAGGCCAACGCCTCCTCGATCCGTTGTCCGTCGCGCGGAGAAAACGCCCCGACCCAGCCCGCTGACCCGGGACCTCGGCCGGCGCGACCGGCGATTTGCAGCAGTTCGGCGCTGGTGAGGCGGCGGTCGTTTTCGCCGTCGAATTTGTCGGTCTCGTAGAAAATCACGTGGTCGAGCGGCAGATTGAGCCCGAGCCCGATCGCGTCGGTCGCGCACACGATGTCCGCCTCGCCCTCGCGGAAGCGGCGCGCTTCGTTGCGTCGGACCTCGGGCGAGAGCCCGCCGTAGATCACGGCCACGCGCTGGCCGGCGGTCTCAAGCATGGCTTTTAGCTCCAGCACGAGGGCGCGCGAAAAACCGATGACGGCGGTGCGCGGTGGCACGTGGCGCCAGTCGAGCACGCCCTCGTAGGCCAGCGTACCTTGGCGTTGCAGGTGGTTCACCTCGATGGTGTCGCCACATAACTCGCCGAGTTTACGGATGACGGGCTCCGCGGAATCGGGCCCCGTGATGATCAGGGTGTCGGCGGCGACGCCGCAATAGGCGGCAACCCAGGCCCAGCCGCGGTCGCGGTCGAAGGCCAGTTGCATTTCGTCGAGCACGCAGACTTCGATGTGCTGGGAAAAGTCCGCCATCTCGACGGTGCGGGCGGAGTGGGTGGTCGACGTCAGGTCGCGTTCCTCACCGGTGATGAGCGAGCAGGGGGTGCCGAGTTCGTTGACGCGGTCGCGTTGCTCGAGGGCGAGCAGGCGGAGCGGGCCGAGGTAGATGCCGCTCTTGGCCGCGGCGAGGGCGAGCACCGAGCGGTGTGTTTTACCGGAGTTGGTCGGCCCAAGCCAGGCGACGACCTTGCGGCGCATCGAGCGGGCCAGCGGGAAACACTGCAGATAATCGAGGAATCCCGGGTTCCGCTGCGCCAGGCCGTCGAAGAGCGTGCGGTCGAGCGCGTGCGTGCAGGCGAGCCGGATCCGGTGAAACAATTCCTTGCGGTCCGTGAGCAGCGGCGGTTCGGGACGGAAGGCATGCGCGACATCGGCGGCGTTTACCAGTGACCAGCCGTCGAAGTTCGGCGGCGCGGCCCGCAACCGTTTCTCCACCTCGCGGGTGCCGGGATTTTTGCGGGCGAGCAGGTCCGCGACGAGGGCGGCGGGGCCGCGTTGCACCAGATCGATCAGGAACGGGCCGAGCTTCAGGACGATCGCGGCGCGTACGGGCAACTGCAGGCCCTCGCGCGCGTCGAGCAGGGCCGGCAGCTGGATCGTCACGTCGTCGCCGGCTTCGACGAAACCACCGTAACGCAGGTCGGCGTTGACCGCGGTGAGCCGTTCGACCGCGAACTGGGCGAGGGCGTAGCGCACGGCGCCGACCCGCACGCGGCCGCCGACCGGGAGTTGCAGGAAGTCGCGTGCGAGCTCGGTGTCGTCGAGGAAAAGTTCCTCGACGAGTTCGCGGCGCGCCTGGGCTACTCTCGCCTCGTGGGTTCCTTGCTCGCGATCGTCGCTCGTGGGCATGGGCGGAGTGTTCCGCGGGCCAGACCGAACACAAGACGCGGTTGGCTTCGCTCAAATCCGTGGGAGGGGTTTATCCCCCGACCCGTAGTTTGACGCCATCCAAGGCAATCGGCCGCAAAAACGCACAAAGGGTCGGTCCGGCCGGCGGGGGAATTTCCGCGCGCCCATAGGCGCCTTGAGTACCTCAATCACCCTCCCATGCTCTGCGCTTTTTGTGGCCGAGAGGTCTGATGGTTTGGAAATGACGAGGGAGCGACCCGCACGCTTGGCATCGGCGGCAAACCGTGCGTTCGTCGCGGGAGTGTCCGTCGCCCTCAGTGAATTCAGTCTGCCCGACTTCGAGCGCCAGCTCGCCGCGTGGGGCTACAAGCCGGTCCATGCCGGACGGATTCTGCGCGCGTGTTACGCCAGCGGCGGCGAGCGTTGGGACGACGCTGGCGCGCGGCCTTTGCCGGTTGGATTACTCGAGCATCTCCGCGCGGCACTGGCGCCGGCGGCGGCGACCATCGCGGTGCGGCAGGTCGCGGAGGATGGTACGACCAAGCTCCTGCTGCGGCTTGCGGATGCACGGACGGTCGAGACGGTGTTGATGCCGGACTTCCGGGCCGACCGGGCTGCGGGCTGTGTTTCCTCGCAGGTCGGTTGTGCGATGGGCTGCGACTTCTGTGCGACGACGAAGACCGGCTTCGAGCGCAACCTCACGGCCGGGGAAATGGTCGAGCAGTTTCTCGCCCTGCGGCGCGAGGCCCACGCGACGGGGCGCAAGCTGCAGACGCTGGTGTTCATGGGCATGGGCGAACCCCTGTTGAACCTCGACGCGGTGCTCGCGGCGGTGGAGCGGATCGCGGACAACCGGGTCGGCGCCCTCGGGTGGCGGCAGGTGACGATCTCGACCGTCGGGATCATTCCCGGGATCGAGGCACTCACGGCAACGGGCCATAACTTTCACCTCGCGGTGTCGTTGCACGCCCCGGACGACGCCACGCGGGCGCAGTTGCTGCCAGTCGGGAAACGCTTCCCGATCGCCGACATCCTGGCGGCGGCGGACCGCTTTCAGGCCAGCCGCGGCCGGCCGGTCACGATCCAGTATTGTCTGCTCAGCGGCGTGAATGACTCGCCCGAGCAGGCGCGCCTCTTGGCGGCGGTTTTGGCCGGACGCCGGATGCATGTGAATTTGCTGCGCTATAATCCTACCGGACTCAGCCTGCGCGGCATCGCCTATGCGCCATCGTCCGATGAGACCGCCGAGGCGTTTGCGCTCGAGTTAAAGACCCGCGGGGTGGTCGCGCATTTCCGGCGCTCGCGCGGACCCGACATCGACGCGGCCTGCGGCCAATTGCGCCGTCGCGCCGCGGTGCAGTGATCGGGCCCTGCGTTCTCGCCGGACCAACCCTCGTTTCACGTCAGGTGCGAAACCGGGTTCGGGGCCCGCGGGCTCGGCCGACGTCCGGGGTGGGCCGGGGTGCGGCACGGACGTTGACGTCGGGGGCGGGGCCGCGTCGACTGATGCCATCATGGAATTTTCCGTCGAAGACGAGGCCTTCCTCCGCGATCTGGTTAAAGCCTCGCGGCAGAAACATCACCACCTGAAGTGGGTGGACCGCGATGGCACCCCCCGTGTGACGGTTTTGTCGCAGACCGAGATCGTGCGG
>CAIJFT010000239.1 GCA_903820035.1 uncultured Opitutia bacterium | reverse complement strand
GCGGTGGAATATTCCAGAGGTAGGCGGTGCTGAAGCCCTCGATCCGGGCACCGAGCCCGACGGTGACGTGCATGCGACCGGCTGGCAGGGTCAGCGCCGAACCGGAGAGGCGTAGGTTGAAGTCGCCGGAGGAGTCCAGGCCGGTCTCGTAGCCCTTGTAGTAGTAGTCACGGAGCGCCGGCGGATGCTCGATCGTGTCGACGAACGGATTAATCGTGCCGTTGAACATCAGCGGCTGCGCCCCGTTGAGCGAGCCGAGGCCGAGTTGCAGGGCCAGTTGCCACTTGTAGTAGATCAGGCGGGACTCGCCCCACGTGTAGTCGGCCGCGAGTTCCCAGCCGCCGGGCAGGTGGGCCTTGAGGCCGAGCGTCGCGGTGGTCAGGCGCGTCTGGTTCGAGGTGAAGGCGGACTGCTCCACCGGCACCGGCAGGGAGACGAGCACGTTCTGCTGGAAGGGATTCCAGGGCGCGTTGCCCGGCACCGCGAAGTTGGTCTGGCCGGCGCCCAACTGGATGAGAGGCGAAAAGCTCCGGCTAAGCCGGTTCGCGAAGTCGGCGGTAAGTTCGACGCGCGGGGCCAAGTCGTAGCGCACCGACGCCATCATCATCTCGTTGCGGGAGAGCTGGCCGACCGGTGTATTCAGACCTTGGAACACGCTCGGCGCCCAATCCAAATTCTGCCGGCCGGCGGCGGCGAGCAGGCCGGCGGCGAGCGTGGCGGCGGGCGTGGACAGGGAGGTGCCGGGAGGGATGTAGGTCGTCAGGGCGTTCAGGGGCGTACCGTCCTTGAGCGTGAGCGTCCGGCTCTGCGGGTTCGTGTAGCCGTTCACCACGGCGGGGTTCAGCACGATGTTGGTCGTGCGGCCGGCGGCGTAGGGCGAGGTGTTGGAATAGAAAAGGTTCGGCGCGCGCTGCAGCACCCGCCGGTTGTACTCCAGGAGGAAGGGCCGGTCCTGCAGCAGGAGCGGCTGGCCGCTGGTGTAGGAGGCGAGCAAGTTGATGTGAATCTTCCGACCGATGGAAAAGGCGAAGTTGCCGTCCACCTTCAGTTGGGGCGCATGGCCGTCGCTGGTGCTCTGATACGACGTGGCGAACTCCCCGCCGGTGTAGTTCTTCTTCAGAATGACATTCAGGACGCCGCCGACCGCGGAGCTGCCGTAGATCCCCGACGCACTGGAGGGCAGGGCCTCGATGTGGTCGATTGCGCCGAGCGGAATGCCGTTGATGTTCGGCTGATACTGGACGCCGATGATTTGGTAGGAGGGAATCCGGTAGCCGTTGACGAGGACCAGCGTATGCAGATTCCCGAGACCGCGGAAGTTGACCTGGCTCGAGGTGCCGTTGTTACCGTTGGCGCCCGCGGTGGGGGCCAGCTGGCTGTAGTCCTGGACCACGGTGTTCTGGGTGAGCTGGTCCTTCAGGAAATTGTTCAGGTCATAGGCGTTCGACTCCAAAATCGCCTCCTGGTTGATCATGGTGTACGGCTGGACGTCGTTGCTGGAGCGGGGGACGTCCATGTTCCCGTTTTGAAACGCGACCGCCTTGGTTTCCTTGATGACGAATTCTGCCATCTTCTGGACGTCGTTACCCGACGTCGTTTGCGCGGAACTAACGGAAGCCGTCAGGGCGGCGGCGAAGCCGAGTTGGGCGACGGCACGAAGCGAGCGGAGGTGGGAGCGGAAGCGAGTATGCGGCATGGGGCGGGGGGCTGGGCGGGAATTCCCGACTGCCGTCTGCGGCAAGTGGGGCGCGGGACTGGAACGCAGGGCAACGGATTGAGACATCATTGCGCCGACCCGGACAAGCTTTGGGTTCCGGGCGTTTTCTCGCGCCACCTCGGGGCCAGGTGCAAGACGTGAACAATCGACG
>CAIJFT010000238.1 GCA_903820035.1 uncultured Opitutia bacterium | reverse complement strand
TGCCTCGCCGAAGGCGAAGGCCGCAACGCCGTGTATCTCGCCGCGCTGGGCCATGCCGTAACCGCAGTTGACCTGTCCGCCGCCGGAATCGCTAAGGCCATCGCGCTCGCCGCCGCCAACGGCGTTTCCCTCACCACCCGGGTGGTCGATCTCGCTGAGTTCCCAATCACGCCGGCGGCATGGAGCGGCATCGTCGCGACGTGGGCGCACCTACCGCAGCCGCTGCGCCGTAACGTTCACGCCGCCGTGGTCGCCGGTTTGCAGCCGGGCGGGATCTTCATTCTCGAGGCTTACACCCCGGCACAAATCGCCTACGGCACGGGCGGACCGAAGGACCCCGCGCTGTGCATGACCCTCGCGGATCTGCGGGGCGAGTTGGCCGGCCTGGAATTTCTCGTCGCGCAGGAATGCGAGCGCGACGTCCAGGAGGGCAGCGGACATACCGGCCGCGCCGCAGTTGTGCAAATCTGCGGACGGAAACCGCCGGGCTAACTCAGATCCCGGATACTGCCGAACTGCGGATCGAAGAGCCGCTGGTAAGTCCGCACGATCATGCCGTCGGTGAGACCCGAGAGCCAGTCGCAGATTTGGCGCGCCTTGCCGGCCGGCGTCGCCTCGGCATCAATCAGTCGCCCGACCCGTGGCGGCAAAATATTGATTACGCGCGGGCCTTTCTCGACGTAGTTACGCCAGCAGGAATCCCAGAGGTCGAACAACACCCGCCTCGCCTTGTGTTCCATCTGCTGGAGCTGCGGACTCTCGAAGATGATGTCGTTCGCCATCTTTTTGTAGAAGGCCGCTTCGCGCTCCGCCGCGGGGGTCACGACCAGCTCGAAACGGTAACGGTTGGTCCGCTCCGACATGAAGTTCTCCCGCTCGCGAAGCCGGCACGCGGTGATGAAGGCGCCGATCCGCTGGGCAAACGCGTTCTCCAGCCGGTCGGCGCGGATGGCGTCAAACAACTGTTCCAACCAACGCTGCCGCTCGGCGTCGAGCGCCTCGCCCGCGGCCCACACCTCGATGCGCTCCCGGTTGAGAAAGCCGGCCTTCACGCCGTCGACGATGTCGTTGAGCGAGTACGCGGCGTCGTCGGCCCAGTCCATGACCTGGCACTCCACGCTCTTGAGCGCGTTCAGTTTCTCCCCCGCATGCAACTCCGCCGGAATCGCCGCCCCGTCGAACACAAACGCCCGGTGCTTCTCCTGCAGATCGTAGAGAAAGTGGTTGCGCGGCGGCACTGCGAATTCGCGGAACAGCTTCTTGTACTTAAGTACCCCGTCGAGGAGCGCCCGCGTCGGAGCCATGCCGCGTACGCCGGCCTCGTTCTGGTAAATGGTCTCGGTCAACAGGTGCAGCGTCTGCGCGTTGCCCTCAAACCCGCCCCAAGTGACCATGAGCTCCTGCAAGGTGCGTTCGCCGGAGTGACCGAACGGCGGATGCCCGAGGTCGTGGGCGAGGCACACCGCCTCGACGAGGTCGCTGTCGATGTAGAAGTCGTCGCGCATCGGACCGCCGCGGGAGCGGAGGTAGGTGCAGATGGAGCGGCCGATCTGAGCGACCTCCATCGAGTGCGTCAGCCGCGTGCGGTAGAAATCATATTCGCCCGACAGGAAAACCTGAGTTTTCGACTGCAGCTTCCGAAAGGCATGCGCGTGGATGATCCGGTCGCGGTCCATTTGGAAGGACGTACGGTAGTCCGGCTTCCGGGCGCCACCCAGGGAGTCACTATCAAACCCGCTGTAGAACCGGTTTTGCATCGGAATTCGTTTCGACAGGAACGGCACGCGAGTGGAATGTGAAGGGGAAAGTGGCGGACCGCCGCCATGCCCCTCACCAAGCACCAGCCACCATGCCTCTCGCGACCTGCCCCACTCCGCTGGGCCTTTGCGCCATAGCGTGGCATGAGACCGTGCTGACCCGCTTTTTACTGCCGGATCCGTTGCGGATCACGACGGGTGGGGGTGAAATCCAACCGCCGCCATGGGTCGCCACCATCATGCAGCGCGTACATTTTCACCTCGGGGGCCAGCCGCAGGATTTTGCCGACCTGCCCTTCGATTTTTCGCAAGTGACCGCGTTTGCTGGCGCCGTCTTGCGCGCCACGCTCGCCATCAAGTCCGGCACCACCGCGACCTACGGCGATCTCGCGGCCGCTCTTGGCAACAACCCGTGGCCGTTATTGATTCCATGCGATCGTATCGTCGCCGCGAACGGAAAGATGACGGGGTTCTCCGGCCCAGGCGGCGTCGCCACCAAGATCCGGCTGCTCGCTATGTAAGGGCCCACCTGCTCGCTGGGTAGAACGCCCCCCGGCCGCCAATCCCGTCCACGCCTGGTCGCGGCATGATGTCGTCCAAGAGAATGAACGAATCGACGGAGCAGCGATATGCATCACAGCAGGCAGCCTGAAGAGGGGGCGGAAAGGGCAGGATCCAGAGCAAACGGCAAATTCAAGAAGTGCCGCACGGATTTGGAGTTTGCCATCCGGACGTTCGCCGACGTCAAACAGGAACCCGCCGGCCGCCATGACTTCCCCCATTTCACCCTCCACCCTTCGGCGCCTCGAGAAGGCGGCCCGAACTGCCGCGCGCTCGGCCTACGCGCCGTATTCGCAATTTCAGGTCGGCGCCGCGGTGCTTACCGGATCGGATAAGATTTTCTCGGGAGCCAACGTCGAGAACGCGTCCTACGGCCTGTGCAATTGCGCCGAGCGCACCGCGATTTTCGCTGCAGTCGCCGCCGGCGAGCGCAAGGTACAGGCGGTCGTCGTGTACACGCCGACGGCCACACCGACCGCGCCCTGCGGGGCATGCCGGCAGGTCATCAATGAGTTCGGGCCCGACGCAACCGTGATCAGCTGCTGCGACGGGGCGGCTCGCATCGAGACAACCTTGAAACGGTTGCTGCCCGAAGCGTTCGGCCCTGCGAACCTGGCGTAACCGCACGCGCCGCCCTCAGGCGCCGGTGAAAAAGTCCCGCACGCTGGCCACGGCTTGGCCCCGCGGCACCTCAACCTCCGTCCTTTGCGTCAGGTCTCGGATCTTGACGACCCCTTTTGCTATTTCGTCCGCACCATAAATCAGCGCAAGCTTGGCCCCCGTCTCGGCTGCCACCTTGAACTGTTTGCCAAAGGCCAATTCCCGCAACGGGTAATCGACTCGAAAGCCCGCGGCCCGCAGCGCGTGAATATCGGCGAAGGCCGCGAGCCGTTCCTTTTCCCCGCCGATGACACAGTAGACGTCCGGCGCCTGCACGATGGCGGGCATTAAGCCACGTTGCTCAAGGAGCAGGGCAAAGGTCATGTCTCCGATCGCAAAGCCCACCGCCGGCAGCGCCGGACCGCCGAGCTTTTGCACCAGGTCGTCATAACGACCGCCGCCGGCCAAGGCACGTAACTCGCCCTTTCGATCAAACGCCTCGAACACGAAGCCGGTGTAGTACGCTAACCCGCGGACGACGCCGAGGTCGACCGACACAAAAGGCGAGAGCCCCATGGCATCTAGCGCGCCCAACAATTTACGCCAATCCGTCAAGCGAGCCGTGAGTTTATCGCTGCCAATCGAACCCAACGCCTGCTCCAACGCCGCGAGCGATTTGATTTCCAAGAGCGCCAGAACCTTGGCCTTGAGCACTGGGTCCATCGGACCGAAAGCCGCCTCGTAGTCCTTAAAGGCGTCGTCACCGAGCTTTTCCAACTTGTCAACGGCGCCCAGAATTCCGCGCGATCGAGCCTCATCCAAGCCCAAGGCCTCCAGGTAGTAGAACCAAAGGTTACGGTCGCTGAGGCGGACGTAGAAGTCCTGATCCGTCAGACCAAAGGCACACAGGCACTGGATGAGCAGCGAGATCAGCTCGATCTCCGCTTCGGGACCGGGCTCGCCAAAAATATCGGCGTTGAATTGGGAGAAGCAACGTCCCCGCCCTTTCTGCATCCGCTCGTACCGGAAAAATTCCGCGATGCTGAACCACTTGATCGGACGTTTGAGCGCATTCGCCCTCGCCCCAACCAAACGGCACACCGTCGGCGTCATCTCGGGCCGCAATGCCACCTCGCGTCCACCTTTATCCGTAAAACTAAAGAGCTGCGCCTCGATCTCATCGCCCGACTTAGCCTTGTACAACTCGAGGGGCTCAAGCACCGGCGCATCATACTCGGCAAATCCGAAGACGTTGGCCGTCTGCCGCCAGAGCCGGAAAATATGATTCCGACGCGCAAAGTCCTCGGGATAGAATTCGCGGAAGCCGGGCAGAGTCTGAAACGTGGCCATGGGAAGGTTATCGTTGCGAGCCGCCCCGACGCAGGGCGACATCAAAAAACGTCAGACACCCGCGAGGGCATCTGACGTCAAAGTAACTGCGGTGACCCGCTCGGTACACGCAGCAACCAAGCGCGGCGCGCCAAGGCAGATTCGTTCAGACCGCCGGCGGAGAGGACGGCGGGGGAGCCTGCAACTTAGCCAAGTCCAGCTTCTTGAGTTGCTGCTTCAAGATTTTGCCGGACTTGAACTTCACCACCGCGCGCTGCGGGATGACAACCTCGGCTTCAGGCTTGTTGGGGTTGCGGCCAATGCGCTGTTTGCGCACTTGAACTTCGAGTACGCCAAAATTGCGCAACTCGACATTCCGACCACCGGCCAGCGCTTTCTGGATGATATCCAACGTTTGCTGAACCGTATCGACGATCTGCTTCTGCGGGAAGCCAGACTTCCTGTAGATTTCCAGCACAATTTCTCGTTTGGTGAGGTTAGACATGGGTTCCTTTCTCTGGGACCTTGGATCTAGAGCGCCTTAAATTACTTGCATCCTTCTAATTGCGTCAACCCTTATGACTGTTTTACGTCCCAGTCGTTACTCTGTCGCATTAATCTTGGAAAATGCCTGATCCGAAAGCCGTCAACTCCATGTTCGGGCGCATTGCGCGACGCTACGACATCGCCAACCTGTTGCTTTCCTTTGGTATAGATCGAATTTGGCGCCGGCGTCTCGTGTCGGAAGTTTCACGCCACTCGCCTCGGAGCATCCTCGATCTGGCCACCGGCAGCGGGGACGTGGCGTTTGCGCTCAGCCGGGGATTGGGCCCGAACGTGACAATCACCGGGATGGATTTCTGCGCTCCGATGCTAGATCAGGCACGTTCGAAGCAGGCCGCCGCGGAGCCGAGGCAGTTCGCTAATATTTCCTTCCGCCTCGGTGATGGACTGGCAATTCCACTTCCCGATGGCTGTTGCGACAGCGTGACCATTTCGTTCGGCCTGCGAAACCTAGCAGATCGGCCCCTCGGCCTCCGCGAAATGAAGCGGGTTCTGCGCCCCCAAGGTAAGCTGTTCGTGCTCGAGTTCTCTCAGCCAAGTCGATGGTTCAGGCCCCTCTACTTTTTTTATTTGCGGCGGGTTTTGCCGCTCATCGCCGGGATCGTGACCGGTGACCGGGCGGCGTATGTATATCTCAATGACACCATCGCCCAGTTTCCCGACCGCGCGACCTTGGCGGCCGAAATCACCGCCGCAGGATTTACCCGGGTGTCAGCGGTTCCGATGACGCTTGGGATAGTCGCCTTACACGAGGCCACGCGCTAGCCGCACCGCCCGACGTACGACTTCAACTAAAGGACTTGCCGCACCCGCAGGTACTTTGGGCATTGGGATTCTTGATCTCGAATCCCTTGCCATGGAGGCCATCGTCAAAATCGATCAGCGAGCCCTGAAGATAGGCAAGACTAGCGGGATCAATAACGAACGGCACACCTTCACTCTCAAGCTGCGAGTCATCCTGCTTGGGCAGGTCAAAGGACATGCCATACTGGAAGCCCGAGCAACCACCCGACTCCACAAGCACGCGGAGACGCTTCTCCGGAACGCCCTGTTCGGCTTGCATCGACTTCACCTGTTTGGCGGCGCGCGCAGTCAGCGTGATCATTGTTAAAAGGAAGGTAAGATTCGACAAACCGCTGTCAAATGGCGCTGCAGCAAATTTCGCGCCGACATCGGAAAGTTCACTTGCAAGAAAACCGACGCGCTCCTTTTCTTCGCTCTCAGTGGCGTCGATAAAACACATCTTCAACGAGCTCCACTACGAGATGGTCCGCAAGGTCGCCGACGGCGG
>CAIJFT010000237.1 GCA_903820035.1 uncultured Opitutia bacterium | reverse complement strand
GGTGTCGTCGTCGATGTGCAGGGGCGTCGCCGCGAGGATTTCACGGGTCAGAATCGCGGTGGCGATGCTGTGGCTCCAAAGTTCTTTCCAGCGCAGGCCGGAACTGGAGGACGGTAACGGCGACGAACTGAGCGTGCGCGCGCCGGGCGTCGTCGTCATTTTCCACGGCGCGCCGGAGGCCGTGGCATGTTCAAGTTCATCGATCACCGGAGTGGCCATCGAGAGTTCGCGGATCTGGCGCAGCCCGAGGAAGAAAACCGCCTCCTCGATGTTGTTCACGTGCGTGGACAAACCGAAGTAGACGGAGTTCACCATCCGGAGCAGGCGAGCGGAGAGGGACGGATCGCGCTGGATGACTTCGGCGATTTGGGCGTTGAGGCTTTGCTCGGACCTTACGAGCGCGCTGAGCGCTTTGTTCACGCTATGCAGGGACGCGAGTTTGGGACAGGCCTCGATCCGGCGGACAATTTCTTCGTCGGGAAACGGCCCGGTTTCGAGGGCTGGCGACGGGAGATCGGTGAGGGTTGCCATGGGAGTGGAAAATGAATGCGCGCGGTGTGGGCCGTGGAGTGTAGGCTCTCTTCGGTGCAAAAAACGTAAACTTGAGGGGCAAGGTGCGGTCTATCACCGGGTGAATGCGTCTGATCGGTGGTTTGCGTTTAGGTTTCCGCGCCGCGGGCCGATGAGGTGGTGGCGGAGCGCTCCGGCGCTTGGGGCGGCCCGTCATGCGTTCGCCGGATTGGCCCTGCGCGGACGCACGCTCGCGGCATTCGAGCTTAAAACTTCCCCTCTACTTTTTCCCGTGTCGCGAGTCCCCGAACAACCGGTTGCGCCTGCAGTGCGGGAGACGTTGCTCACGGTGGCCAATGCCATGCCGCCGTCGCCGGGCATCCTCGCGCAACTGGGGCAGGTTCTGTTGGACCCGGAGGCCGACCTGTTGGGGATCTCCACCATGCTGAAGCGCGATGCGGCCCTGACGGCGCGGATCATCCGCATCAGCAACAGCGCCGTTTACAATACCGGTGAGCCTTACGCTTCGCTTGAGGCCGCGCTGGCCCGGGTCGGGATGAAGGAGGTTTACCGGATGGCGGGGTTTGCCGCGGTGACGCAGATGTCCGACCAGCGCCTGACCCGCTATGGCATCAGCGGGGTGCAACTACGCGAGAACGCGCTGCTGGGGGCGTTGGTGATGGAGCAGCTCGCCGAGCGGGTCGGCCAGGATTCGCGCCTCGCCTACACCGCGGGCCTGCTGCGCTCGACCGGCAAGATCGCGGTGGATCGCATGGCCCGCACGACGTGGGACCAGCAGGGAGATTTGACCGAATGGGAAACCTCGGCCGCGGGCATCTCGGGGTGCCGGGCGGCGGCGATGGTTCTGGGCGAATGGCGGTTTTCGGGTGTGATGGTGCGGGCGATCCTCGACCATTACCTCATCGACGGTTCCGGCGACCCCCTGGCGTATCTCCTTAATCTCGCGGCGGGGGCGGCAAGCCGAGGTGGACACGGGTTGCCAGGCGAGGCTGCTTATTGGGCGTTGACCCCGGAAAAGCTGAGCGCGGCCCGATTGGATGAGGGCGATGTCGACGATGCGCTCCTGCAAGCGTTGGAGACATTCGCCGAAATTCGGACGGCCCTCGATTGAGGGACTGCCGGGTTTTACCGACGTGACCGCGCCGGTTTCGGGCGCGGGAATTTTCAACCGGCAAGACTTGCCGGTCGCGGTCGGACCCACGCTTCGCCCGCCTGCTTCAGCTCGGCGGGGCGAAAATGAAATATTATAAGTGGCTTATGGGTCGCTGTAAGCAGGCGTGATCCCCTCCGGGGCCTGGGAATTGCTAATTTTGCGCCATGCCCTCGGTAACGGTTAAAACCCTTTCGCGTTTGCGCGCGGTGCACCTTCGCGGTCGCGGCCAGTTTACGAACAGTTGGAACCTTTCCGCCCGATCCCGCTGCGCGGCTGCTCCGCGGGCGGGTGGTATCCAAACGCGGGATGCCGCGAAACCGATCCTGCCGGCCTAAACCTGCGGACTTATTACCATGAACATCCTAGCGCATCGGGGGAATCTCACCGGGCCGGACCCGGCACGGGAAAACACGCTGGAACGGATCAGCCTCGCGCTCGCGGCGGGCTTCGGAGTGGAAACGGACATCCGTCGCGCGGCCCAGGGATTCTACATCAGCCATGATGTCGCGCCGTTTTCCGCGTCCGCCGACGCTTCACGCCACGCGGCGCTATGGCGGCGCTACCCTCGCCAGGCGATCGCGCTCAACGTCAAGGAGCTCGGCGCCGAGAAGCCATTGATCGAATTCCTGTCTCAGACGGAGACGGCTTTTCAGGTTTTTCTCTTTGATCTGGAATTGCTCGAGGCCGAGCCGGGGGTGACGGCTGCCATCTATTCCCGCCTCGCACCACAAGTCCGTTTGGCCGCGCGGGTCAGCGATCGCGACGAACCGGTGGACGGTGCGCTGGCCAATCGCGCCGCGGGGATTGTCTGGCTGGATGAATTTGACCGGAGGTGGGCCGGCGCCGACGACGTGGCGCGGCTCCACGACGCGGGAAAATCCATTTATGCGGTTTCGCCGGAGCTGCACGGTTTCAGTTTCTCCCGCGCGCAGTCGCGTTGGGATGACTTCATGCGTTGGGGCATCGCCGGCGTTTGCACCGACTTCCCCGTGGCCCTTCGGCAACACATGACGGGATCTGCCCGCTCGGTCGGAGTGGCCACGGAGGTGTCATGCAGCGCTTCCAGTTAAACGCCATGAAGGGCGGCTGGTTCGTCGGTGACTTTGCCCCGGTGGCCTTGCGGACGCCGGCGGCCGAGGTCGGCTGCAAACAGTATGCCGCCGGCGACGCGGAGCCGCGGCACGTGCATCGCGTGGCCACCGAGACGACGTTGATCGTTTCCGGTCGGGTGCGCATGGCGGGTTTTTACTACGGCGCGGGTGACATCATCCGTTTGGAGCCGGGCGAGGCCACCGATTTTCTCGCGCTGGAAGACACGATCACGGTGGTCGTGAAGCTGCCCAGTGTGATGGGCGACAAGTATCCAGCTTAGAAACGTTATCCTGAAATTAACATGAACGAAATACGGGCGGTTCTTTTCGATTTGGACGGCGTGCTGATCGATGCCACCGAGTGGCACTACACGGCGCTCAACCGGGCCCTCGCGATGTTCGGCTTCAGCATCTCGCGCTACGATCATCTCTCCAGCTACAACGGGCTGCCAACGCGGCGAAAGCTCGAGATGCTCAGCGTGGAGAAGGGGTTGCCGCGGAGCCTGCACGACATGATCAACCGGGTGAAGCAGGTCTTCACCCGCGAGGAGATTTTGAGCCACTGTTGGCCGGTCTTCGAAAAGGAGTACATGATGAGCCGGCTCAAGCGCGACGGCTACCGGGTGGCGGTCTGTTCCAACGCAATCCACGAGAGCGTCGACCTGATGCTGCGTCGCGCCGGGCTGCTCGAGTACTTTGAATTTCTCCTCAGCAACGAGGAGGTCCGCCACGCCAAGCCCCACCCGGAGATCTATCTCAAGGCCCTGGAGCGTCTCGATCTCGCCCCCGAGCAGGTCGTGGTCGTGGAGGATGCCCCGCACGGCATCGAGGCGGCGCGCCGGGCCGGGGTCCATGTCTGCCAGGTTTCCGGATACTCCGAGGTCACTTACTGGCGGATCCGCGAATTCATCAACTCGGTCGAAGCCCAGCCGGAGGTCCTATGCTCCAAATAGTCATTCCGCTCAGTGGCGAAGGCCGGCAGTTCGCCGAACAGGGCTACGTTTTTCCGAAGCCCCTCGTCGACATTGCCGGTCATCCGATGATCGAGGTCGTGGTGCGCAACGTCACGCCGCGCGAGCCGCACCGGTTTGTCTTCGTGTGCCGCAAGGAACACGCGGAGAAATTCGCGCTCACCGAGGTGCTTCACCTGATCGCGCCCGGCTGCGAGATCATCCTCCTCGACCAGCCGACCGCCGGCGCCCTCTGTAGCGTCCTGCTCGCCGCGGACCGCCTGGCCGATGACGGCGAACTCCTGGTGGTCAATTCAGACCAGTACATCGACGCATCGATTGACGTCTTCCTCGCCGCCGCGCGGCAGGTCGAGGCCGACGGCAGTCTGGTGATCTTCCCTTCGACGCATCCGAAATGGTCGTACGTCAAGGTCGAGGACAACGCGGTGGTCGCCGTCGCCGAAAAAAAGCCGATCAGCCGGAATGCGACGGCCGGCATCTACTATTTCCGCGGCAGCCGTAATTTCCTCAAATCGGCCGAACGGGTGATCCTGAAGAACGCCGCGGTGAGCGGCGAATTCTACGTCTGCCCCGTCTACAACGAACTCATCCTCGCGGGGCAGTCGGTCTCCGTCTTCCCGATCGCCCGCGAGCAGATGCACAGCCTCGGGACGCCGGACGACGTCAAGACCTTCGCCGCCAACCGGGCCTTCACGCTCAACTGACCCCGCCCCATGCTGAACATTGTCCTCCCGATCGCCGGCCGCGGCAGCCGTTTTGCCACCGCCGGTTACACGCTTCCCAAACCGCTGATTCCGGTGCACGGCCGGCCGATGATCGAGGTGGTCACGGAGAACGTCCGGCCCGCGCAACCGCACCGTTTTATTTACCTCTGCCTCCAGGAGCACCTCGAAGGCACGGAAATGCGTGCGGTGCTCGAACGGGTTTCCCCGGGCTGTGTGATCGTGCCGGTGCGGCAGGTGACGGAGGGCGCCGCCTGCACCGTCCTGCTGGCGAAGGCGTATATCGACAACGACGAGCCCCTGATGTTGGCGAACAGCGATCAGTTTGTGGACATCGACATCAACGACTACCTCGCGGAGATGGAGCGCCGGCGGAGCGACGGGTTGATCATGACGTTCTGGTCGGACCATCCGAAATGGTCGTATGTCCGGTTTGATGACGGACACCGGGTCCGCGAAGTGGTCGAGAAACGCGTCGTGTCGAACCATGCGACCGTGGGCATCTACAACTTTCGCCGGGGAGCGGAGTTCGTCCGCGCCGCCGAGGCGATGATCGCCGCGAATCTGCGGGTGAACGGCGAGTTTTACGTTGCGCCGGCCTACAACCAACTGATCGCCGAGGGACGATCGCTGGCGGTCTACGACATCGGCCGCGAGGCGGATGGAATGTACGGCCTGGGCATACCCGAGGATCTGAATCTGTTTCTCCGCTTGTTCCGGCCGACCGGGCCGGGGCGCCTGGTGCGCGAGGCGGCGGTAGCCGTCTGAAGGCCGTTTTCACCCGTTTCGCCTAAACCCATCTGCCCCGAACCCGCGCGTCTGCGCCCATCCCATGATTGCCACTCCTATCCGAGACCTCGTGATCGACGTTGGCGCGAACCAAGGGGGCTTCGCGCTTGAAATTGCCGCGCGCAACCCCGGCGTCCTGGTCCTCGCCTTTGAACCGATTCCGGAACTGTGCGACACGATCGCGGCGAAGCTGGCCGAGCGAAAGCTGGATAATGTGACCCTGCTGACGCTCGCGGCCGACAAGGTGCCGCGAACTGCGAATTTTCATGTTTCGACGCATGACGACTGCGGGGTCTCGAGCCTCCTGAGTTTCGACCAGACCCAGATCAACGGCGACGAGTACTGGCAGAGGCGGAAGGATCTTTATTTCGATCGCAGCATCGAGGTGTCCGTGGTCCGCCTGGACAGCATCCCCGAGATCCAGCGCGCCGCGCGCATTCGTTTCATCAAGATCGACGCGCAGGGCGTGGACCTCGAGGTCTTGGAGTCGCTGGGCGAGCATCTCGCGCGGGTCGAGGCGGGGATGCTGGAAGTTCCGGCGACGCTCGAGTCGCGGCTCTACGACGGTGAGACGCACGATGTCCATGCCGTCCTGGTCCGGCTGGAGGCGCTGGGCTTCCGGCTGTACGCGCTCAAACCGAACGACCATGCGGCGAAGGAGTTTAACGTCTTCTTCTGCCGGCGGGACGTGGATTGGCGGGTCGCGGAACAGGAACTGCAGCTCCGTGGCATTCAGTTGTATGATGGTAAGCACTTTTGGCATGCCCCTGCGAACCGTCTGATGCCGGACGCCGAATTCGCCGAGATGGAGCGGATTATCACGCGCCTCGGCGTGGTGGAGCGTGCCCTCGCGAAGGAGACCGCGGAGACGCGACGATTGAACCAGGCGATCGACCTCCGCGAGCGGGTTGATCGCTGCAAAGGCCTGCCGGAGTTCATCGGGGAGGAGGAGCGCAAAACGCCCGTGGGCGCGGCGGGTTTCGATCTGAAGGCGCTTGTCACGAGCGGGGCCCGGATCCTGTGGGTGGGGCGGATGCCGCCGCTCTCGCGCTTTGAGGCTGATCCGCGCCTGTTGGATTCCTCCGGCGACTTCCGGATGCCTCCGGAGGCGCACCAATCCTACGATTTGGTTTATCTGGTGGAGTCCGACCTCGGCCGGATGAAGGCGTGGCCGGTGGTGGTCGACGAGGCGCTGCGTTTGCTCCGACCCGGCGGCGTTTTGGTTATCCGGATGACGAATACGACGCTGTGTTCGATCTTTGCCCTGAAGCACCAATTGTTCCAGTGGGGCGGGGTGGCTCCGCTCCTGGAATTCACGTGTGAAGATGGATCGACCGAGTTGGCGGTTCGGAATTCGCGCCCGACGAAACGGCCCGCCGGCGCGTGTGGGTTTTCGTTTGGGGTTATCACCGATGGCAAGCGCCGGGAGCGGTTGGAGGCGTTCATGGCCAGTGTGCGCGATCTCGATAAAGCGGCCGGGCAGGAGGTCGAGTTGCTGGTCTGCGGACCGGAGCACATCCGGGTGGAAGTGGAGTCGGCTTACCCCGGGGTACGCTTCGTCGCCGATCCGGGGGAGTTTGCCGAGCAGGGTTGGATCACGCGCAAGAAGAACCGCATTGTGGATCTCGCCCGGTACGAGAACCTGATCATTGCCCACGACCGGTATTCACTTCGGCCTGACTTTCTGCGGGGCATGGCCCAGTTCGGCGGCGATTTCGGGGTGGCGGTTTGCCGGCAATTGCGACCGGACGGACGACGTTACCCGGATTGGGTGGCGACCGGTTCGCAGTGGTCCTGGTCGGCGCCGGGGATGATGGCCTACGGTGACTGGTCGCCGCATATCTACATCAACGGTGGCATCACCATCGGCAAGACCGAGGTGTTGCGCCGCGTGCGGTGGAACGAGCTCCTGTTTTGGAATCAGGCGGAGGATGTCGAACTTTCGCGTCGGCTGCTCGCGCAGGGTCTGGTGCCGCGTTTTATCCGGCCGGCGGTCGCGATCTCGCATGTCGTGCGGCCGGGAACGATGGAGTCGTTCGCCCCGTTGCCCGTGCTCTCGGATCGTTACCACCTGCCCGGACCGGCGGGGGTGACCAGCGAAATTATTGCGCCGGGTTTGCCGTATGGGCAGCCCGTCCGCTTCCACCGCCAACTCGACCAGAAGCCGGCCCGCCTCGGTCTGTTCCAGTGTGAACAATGGAATTTGCGGGCGGATGCGTTGGAATTACCCGCCGGCGTGTTCGGGGAGCTCGGCGGGCGCCTACCGGCGATGCCCGCGGGTGCATTGGTGATTACGCTGACGTTGGCGGCACCGGCCGCGGACCTGGAGGCCATCGTTAATGATGTGCCCGTGGCCGTGCATTTCGCCGGGCGGCTGGGCGTACGTTTGATCGTTCCGCCCGGAACGTTTGCGACGACGCACGTTTTCCGGATGCACCTGCGCGTTGGGTCCGGGACCCTGCGCGTGCGGTCCCTGCTGCTCTGTCCGCAGGATTGGAGTCCGGGGGCGGAATTGCCGACCACGCGGGAGTCCCTGTTGACGCTGGGCCTGCAGTCGCCCGCGACGCTGCGGGTGCACGGGGGGGCGCTTTGCGTGAGTGACGTCCGCCTGCTTTTGCGCGGGGCCCGTCGCATTGCGGTGATTGTCCCGGACGCATCCGGCTCGTGGCAGGCCATCGGCGCTTTTCTCGCGGCGATGCGGGCTTACGTGCGGAGCGACGTTTCCATCCGGCTGGTCGGCAAGGGGTGGAAGGAGGCGATGCCGCAGGACGGGGCCGCCTTCGATCACCTGATCGTCGACTGGGCGCGCTTCGGCAACGACCGCACGTACTTTGCTGATCGGGAGGCGGCGATGGTCGATTTCGCTCCGGACCTGATCATCAACACGCAATTTCCCCGAGCCTTGTTGCCGGACCTCTTGGTGGCGCGCAGTCCTGCCTTGGCGTCCGTCGGCTTCGAGTCGGCCGTCGAAGAGGCCAATCAGGAAGCCTTCGCGGCCAAATATACGGTCCTGTTGCCCGAGGGCGCCGACGTCTCGGCGGTGCTCTGCCTGGCGTTGGGAATTCCGTTCGGTGTTTCGTGAATTCCCCGTCGCCCGATCGCTGCGGGCTAGAACTTAGAATCCCTCCCCATGAATGCCCTCTTTGTCGTCCAGGCTGATTTCCTGACCAACCACGTCGGCGTGCGACGCGTGATCCTCCACTATGTCGCCGGTCTAGCGCGAGCGGGGGTACGGGTTGAGTTTGCGGCGATGCGGGACGGGCGGCTTTGGGTCCTGCGCCACACGCCGGAAAACGGCGCGCCGACGACGTTGGCGTGGACGTCGCGCGTGGTGCGGCAGAGCGACTACCCGACCGTGGTGATCACCAATCCCTGGCTGTGCGCCGAGGGCCTGCCGGATCTGCCCGGCTGCGTGGGCATCGTGCATGATATGGTGCCCAATTTGATCGCGGCCGGTTGTCTCACGTTCTCCAATACTGCGGCGCTCTACCGCTTCGCGTGCGCGCATGACATCGGTTACCGCTACTATCTCCGGAATGCCCGCCGGGTTTGTTGTGTGAGCGAAAGCACGCAGCGGGACTTCCGTGAGCTCTACGGACCTTTCCGGGCCGGCCTCGAGGTGATCACGCATGTTCCATTTACGCCGGTTCCGAGTGCGGGATTCGGTGGCACCGGCAAACGGGTGCTGCTGGTGAACGTCCTGGACGCGCGCAAAAATCCGGCCGGAGTCGCCCGCGTGTTGGCACAGGCCGCGGCCCTGACGCCCCTGCAGGTCGATATCGTGGGGCGCGAGCGCTCGGCCAAGGTGGTGATCGACGATTTCTATGCGCGCTTGAAACAAGCGGGGATCCGATACCGGTTGCATGAGGATATCTCGGACGATGCCCTCGTCGCGTTGTATCGCGGAGCGGGTGTATTGCTTTTCCCTTCGCTGTACGAGGGGCTCGGGTTGCCGGTGCTGGAGGCGCAGCAGGAAGGTTTACCCGTCATCACGACAAACCTGTCCTCCTTGCCGGAGATAAATCTCAATCCCGACCTTTGCTTTGCGCCGGACGACGAGCGGGGGATGGCGCAGGCGCTCGCCGGAGTGCTGACGCAGTCGACCAAGGTGCTCCGCGGCGATTCGTTGCGTCGGGCCCTCGGTGTGCGCCTGGAAAAGCAAATATCGGTGGCGGATGCGTTGGGGGTACGGGCCAGCTCGATCGCGAATCCCACCGGGGAGGCGATATCCGACGCGGAGTTTGGCCGCGGCCTCGCCGCGTTGTCGGCCTGGGAGGGTTCCTTTCTGGATTTTGGCAGCCTTTCTGCGGTCAATCGTGCCTTGACCGGTGCGTTGGAACGGCGTTGGGGAACGCCCGTGGTGCGGGTGGCGCGGACCGCCCCGACGCTGGCGGCGAAAACGGATCCCGAACTGCTGGCCGTCGCCAGCCGGTTGTCGTCGCGACCGCCCCCGGGGACGCAGATCACGATTCGGCACCAGTGGCCGGCGGACTGGAGCCGGCCGGCGCAGGGTGACCTGGTGGTGATTCAGCCGTGGGAATTCGGTGCGCTGCCGCGGGATTGGGTGGCCCAGGCGTTTCAGGTGCAGGAATTTTGGGTGCCGTCGACTTACGTGCGCGACGTGTATGTGACGTCGGGTATTCCGGCGGAAAAGGTGCACGTGGTGCCGAACGGAATTGATCCGCAACGCTTTCATCCGGGAGTGGCGGCCCGGCCCCTCGCGACCACGAAGTCCTTCAAGTTTCTCTTTGTCGGTGGGACCATTCACCGGAAGGGACCGGATGTCCTGCTCAAGGCTTACCTCGAGCTGTTCACGGCGGCGGATGATGTGTGTCTCGTCATAAAGGATTTTGGCGGCAGCGGTGTCTACGCGGGGCAGACTTTCGGGGCGCAGATTCAAGCCGCGCGGGCGCGGGCCGATGCGCCGGAGATCCTGTATCTGGACGAAGAGTTGCCGGTCGACGACCTGCCCGGGCTGTATCGCGCGTGTGACGTGCTCGTGCATCCGTACCGGGGGGAGGGTTTTGGTTTACCGGTGCTCGAAGCTATGGCGTGCGGACTCCCGGTGATCGTGACGGCGGGCGGGAGTACGGACGACTTTGCGACCGACGACGTGGCGTGGCGTATTCCGGCGGTGCGGGTGGCGATCGGAGACAGCATCAGCGGGATCAAACTGGTCGCTCCCGGTTGGTGGCTTGAACCCGATCGCGAAGCCTTGAAGCAGCGGATGACGTGGGTTGTTTCCCATCGGGCTGAATCCGGTTTACGCGGGATGCGGGCGGCGGCTCAGGCTAGAGCGAATTGGACGTGGGATCACGCGGCGGCGGCGGTGGAACGACGCTTGCGCGAGTTGGCGACGGTGCGGATGCGGGTTCCGGTCGGGGGTGGGCGTGAGCGCAAGCCCGCGTCGCTCACGCTGCCGGCGGTGGCTCGTCTGGCCGGATTAGCGGCGGCGTGGGAGCGATTTGAAAAGAAAGCCTACCCGGCGGCGTGGGAGCTGACCACCGCCGCGATTCGACTTCGGCCGCATCATCCGGAGGCCTACGTGCTCCTGGCGGAAATTGCGAAGCGGGTCGGAGACGCCGCGAGCGCGCGTCGTTGTGCCCAGGTGGCGCGCCGACTGGCGCCGGGCTTTAAGCCGGCGAAGAAATTATTGCAGGAGAAACTCCACGGTAGCAGCCGGCCCGATTGGCTCGTGGTTCCGGTGCAACCGGCCGCGCCCCGGCTGTCGGTTTGCCTGATCGTGAAAAATGAAGAGCGGTTCATCGGCCAGTGCCTGGCGTCGGTCCGCGAGGTCGCGAGCCAGATTGTCGTGGTCGATACCGGTTCGACGGATCAAACGGTGGCGATCGCCCGGCAATTTGGCGCGGAAATCCATACGTTCGCCTGGGCGGATGACTTTGGTGCCGCCCGCAATGTCGCGTTGCAGCAGGCCACCGGAGATTGGGTGCTCTCGTTGGACGCCGATGAAGAATTACCGGTCGAGAGCCACGCGTTGCTCCGCCGCATGCTGGCGGATGAGGCCGTGATGGGGTGGCGTTTGCCCTTGGTTGATATCGGGCGGGAAAGTGAAGGGCAGAGCTACGTGCCGCGCCTGTTTCGCAATGCGCCCGGCCTTTGCTGGGTCGGTCGCGTGCATGAGCAGGTGTTTTACAGCGTCGAGGTGCGCCGCAAGGAATGGGGCTTGGGAAACCGGCTCGGTGATGCGGGGCTGCGGCACCACGGCTATACTCCGGAGGTGATGCGCGAACGAGGGAAGGTGGAGCGGAATCTCCGCTTGCTTGAGCGGGCAATCGACGAAATTCCGGATGATCCGGCCCTGGTGATGAATTACGGGCTCGAGCTCATCCGTTCCGATCGGATTGACGAAGGGCTGAGCCAGTACCGGATGGCCTTTGCGATGATGTCGCAGCAGGTTCCGGCGACGGTGGTGCCCGAAACCCGGGAGGCACTCCTGACGCAGTATGGCACGTACTTGTTGTCGGCCCGCCGTGCGGGCGAGGTCCCCGGCCTGTTTGCTTCACCCTTGGCGCGTCGTTCGCCGTTCACCGCTTCGCAGCATTTTGTCCTCGGCCTCGCCTTGCGGGAGTTGCAGCAATTTTCCGAGGCGGCCGAGCAGCTTAGGGCCTGTCTTGCGAAACGGGGGGAGGCGACGCTGACCCCGGTAAATTCCGAAATCCGCAAGGTAACACCGCGGCACTTTCTCGCGCTTAGCCTGTGGCAGGGCAAGGAGCCGGCGGCGGCGGAGGCGGAATTTCGGTTGGCCCTAGAGGAGGACGGCGCGGCCCAGAAGCTCGCGGTCGATTTTGCGCGATTCCTGCAAGAGCAGGGGCAGGTCGTGGAAGCGTTGCAGCTCCTCAATCAGTTCACCTCCGCGTATCCCACGCATGCGGGACCTTGGATCGCCGGCGGCCGGATCGCCCTGGGTCGGCCGGAGTTGCTTGAGGTTGCGCTCAATTGGACCGACGTGGCGGTGAACCACCATCCGACCGAGCCGGCGATGCTTGCTCAACGCGCCGAAGCCTTGCTGCTGGCGGGTGATTGGGCGCAGGCGCTCCCCCTTTGGACGGAATTAAGTCGAAGCAGCGACGCGCGGGCGCTGGCGGCCCAGCTTGTCTGTGGCTTGGCCTCCGGCGGAGAAATCCAGCTGCCGGATGACGCCGCCGGCACCGCGATTTCCGGCGAGTTCAGCCACTGGTACTGGCGATTGGTCGAATTCGGCACCGAGGCAGTCGTCCTGCGTTTGCACGCCCGGGTGGAAGTGCTCGACGCGTGTCTGCCGGAGGCGGCGGCGATGGTGCACTCCGTCATTTCCAACCTCCGCGTCGCCTAATCCCGAAGGCTCGGGACCAGGACGGGGAGACGTTCGGGGCCTGCCCGCCAGGCGCCACCCGGCTAGCGCCCCGCGTCCATGGTTAGCCGTCTCACGTTGAAAGACGCGGGCACCGGACCGGAGTGAGCGCCATTTTCGAGCCAAGCCGAACGGTTGAGCGCGGATCGCGTCTGCGCGTAGTCGCGTGCGAGCCGGCCGCGAAAACCTGGCCACGCATCTCCCCGACCATGCCGTTGAGCGTTGGCGGCTGAGCGTTGGGCGCGGAATCAAAGGGTGGCTTTGCGTTGGCAGGTCCGCGTCTCCGGCGTCTCCTCCGGAGATTAGTTTCTCAACCCTCAACCTTCAAGTGCATGCTCCCGTATCGGAGTTTTGCTGGGGTCGCGTGGTCGCTCCGCTTCAGGCCGGCTACGACATTGAGGGAGCCGCGATCGTGGAGGGGGTTTGGGGACGGCAAAAGGTCCTAGCTTAAAAATGCGAAGGCCCCGGGGGTGAGCCGAGGCCTTGCTAGCATAATTGTCTTGGCTGGGTGTCTTGGCCCTTTGGCGATTACCCCCGGTCGAGGCCTCCGCCGGAATTGTGACCTTCTCGATTACCTGACCGCTGAGTGAACAGCGGCCAGGTAGGGCGATTCAGGACAATTCCTGAGGAGTGATGCTTACTGGATGAGTCGCAGAGCACTCTGCGCACTTTGGTTCGCTTGTGCGAGCATTGCGGTGCCGGCCTGCACCAGAATATTCCAGCGTGCGAGCTGGGTGGATTCTGCTGCCACGTCGACATCGATGATCCGGCTGTTGGCGGCTTCGATGTTGGCCTTGTTGACGGTCACCAGTTCGCTGGCGAAGTCGAATCGACTTTGCTCCGAACCGTTGGCCGCGCGCATCGTCGCCACGTTGGAGATCGCGGTGGTGATGGCGGACAGGGTAACCGCGGAATTGCCGAGGCTTGTGACGCCGCTGGCAGTGAGTGCACCGACACCGGTCGAGGAATTCGACAGATCGCGGCTCGCGATGCTGACGGGATTCGAACCGCTTTCGGTGACACCGACGCTGAGCGCGGCGCCGCTGCTGAACAGCGTGACGCCGTTGAAGGTTTCGCTCGCGTTGGCCGTCAACTGGGCCTGCAACGCGACGAACTCCGTATCGTAGTTCGCCTTGTCGCTGGAGCTCTTGGTGACGTCCGAGTAGAGGACCTTCAACTCACTGATACGCTCGAGGATTTTGCCGGTTACTTTGAGGGCCCCATCCTGGGTCTGAAGGTAGGAGACGGCGTTCCCGATGTTCGCCGCCACGGCGCCGGAACGGCGGGCTGCAGCGGACAAGCTCATCGAGACCGCCATTCCGCCCGCATCATCGGAGGGATTGACGATTTTCGAACCGCTGGAAAGCCGGTTAAGGCTCTTTTGCAGCATCGAATTGGAGGCAGCGAGGTTGTAGGCCGCGCTCGTTGCCGAGGTGTTGGTATTAATCACGACTGACATGGTACTTTTCTTCCTTGATCTGTGCGACTATCCGTCGTCGCCACGGGCCTGATGGAGACAGCGCCAGGCCGCGCTGTTTGGGGCGGGTGCCCCAAAGGGTGTACGCCGCTTGCGCGGCGGAATATCCCGAACCGCGGGGTGGGCGGGGTGGGCGATTTCGCCGTGCCCCCCACGCCCGTCCGCCCGATGGGCGGAGCGGAGATTCCGCGGTCAGCCCGTGACAATTCCGGCCGTGATCCGAATTGCTTCGGAAAGGGCCGGAGCCATCCCTGTTGCGCAGGAACGGAGCCGGGCTCGGATAATTTCAAAGACCCTCTTCCCCCAGACAAGGCAACCGCTGTGAAGGTCTGGCGGCGACCGCCGGGGGACTAGCCCGGCGATCGGCGGGAAGAGGTGTACGCTTACTGCAGAAGCTTGAGGGCCGTCTGCGAACTCTGGTTGGCCTGCGCCAACATTGCGGTCCCGGCCTGCACGAGGATGTTCCACCGTGCGAGCTGGGTTGATTCATCGGCCACATCGACGTCGGAGATCCGACTGGCCGCCGACTCAAGATTGGATTTGTTCACGGTGACCAGCTCCTGGGCGAACGTGAACCGGCTTTGCTCCGACCCGTTGGCGGCACGCATGGTGGCGACGTTGGAGATGGCCGTGGTGATGGCCGACAGGGTTACGGCGGAGCTGCCCAGACTGGTCACGGACGTGGTGAGGGCACCGATCCCGGTGGTCGAATCCGCGAGATCGCGGCTCGCGATGTTCACCGGGTTGTTGCCACCTTCGGTGACGATCACGCTCAGCGTGCCGCCGGCGAAGAGGGAGACGCCGTTGAACATTTCACTCGTGTTCGCGGTCAGCTGGGCCTGCAGGGCGACAAACTCCGTATCGTAGTTCGCCTTGTCGTTGGGGCTCTTCGTCACGTCGGAATACAGCACCTTGAGCTCACTGATACGCTCCAGTACTTTTCCGGTGACCTTCAGCGCGCCATCCTGCGTCTGCAAAAATGAAGCGGCATTACCGATATTATTGGCGACGGCGCCCGAACGGCGGGCGGCGGCCGAAAGACTCATGGAGACGGCGAGGCCGCCGGCATCATCGGAGGGATTGACGATTTTCGATCCGCTTGAAAGCCGGTTCAGGCTCTTCTGCAGCATCGAATTCGAACTCGCGAGGTTGTTGGCGGCTACCGTCGCGGAATAGTTGGTATTAATGACGACTGACATGGTGATCTTCCTTGATCCTTGATGCGACGTCCGTGTCGCTGACGTATTCGGTGGAGCGGCTCCGAATCGCGCCGGTTCTGACATTTGTCTCGACGAAACATGTATCGGCGCGTCGCCGGGAAAGTTAATTGGATCTGCAAGAAATATTCGGGACGGCGGTTTCCGGAGAGGTGCGCGACAGAGTAAGTATAGAACAAATACATATGCACTCGGCTGCGGCGCGCCGTTGCGGTCCGGGCGATTCTGGCCTGATCGGCATGATGCCCCGGAGCGGCGCCGGCGGATGCGCCGGACTCCGTCGGAAGTATCCGGAGGCGCGGGTTGTCCGTGCGGCCACCCTGGGGTGCAGCGGCTCACCCGGTTGGTGGCAATATGAGCCGGCCCCCGGGAGACCGCACCTTGATCCGGCGCTGGCCTGCCGGTCCAGCGTCGGGGAAGTGAGTCGAGGAGGCGACGGCTCGGTGGGGGCGCCCAGATTCCATTTAAGGTTTTGCGTCCGCGGGTCGATAAACCCTCGGGCAAGTTCAGGACATTCCATCACCACGTGGAGTGCATCCTTTGCTATGAATCCTACTGAAGCGCCGTTTGGCCCGGGTAGAACGCTGCGTCGCCTGATTCCCCTGTTCGTCGTGCCGCTGCTGGTGGGCGATGTGCGGGCGGGCGGTCCGACCCGTTTCGGCCCGCCGCGGAGTAACCGGGATCGGATCGAGTGTGACGGCTATCTGCCGTCGATCGGTGGCCCGGGATTGCGCTTTCGCGATCCGGAGCCGGCGACCGAACGGCCGGTGGCCCGCGTGTCGGCTGATGCGCCACCGGTTCCTGCGACTGAGATGGCAACGTTGCCGTCGCGGTTGCCCGTCGCGGCGCCGAAAGGGGCGGCGCCCGGCTTAAGGCCGACGCCGGGCCCCGCCTCAAGGCCGCCACCGGCACCGATACTTCCGGACGACCTTCGGCCGCAGGTGCGCCCCGAGGACTTCCTGCCGTACTTCCAGATACCGGGAGGTTCGCCGGGCTCCGACCCAGTGGGCGTTCATCTCCCGTCTTCCGCGTCGCCTCCGGCGGCGCTGCCTCCGAGTTCCGCGTCCTTTCAACAGACAACCCGGTAGCGTATGGCCGCGACGGGCCGACCTGGTCGGCGGCGGTGATGATGGGCCGAAGGCGGCCATCTGCCGGGTCGCACGTGTGATCAACGGTTAGCGGGCAAAATGCCAATGAAGTCATTCACTACATCCAGTCATCTCAATCTGAGGACCCTGCAAAAGTTTGATGCGGCCTCATCGGGTCGGCCGGCCCAGGGCGTCCGCCCGAGTGTCGTGCGGCGGGCCAAG
>CAIJFT010000236.1 GCA_903820035.1 uncultured Opitutia bacterium | reverse complement strand
GGACCTGGTCGCGCCGTTCTTGCCGCATTTTTCGCCTGTGGTTCCGGCCACACCCCTGCCGGCCGATGCCCTCAAGTCCTTGCGGTCGCCGCCGGCACATCAGGCGGCTCTGTGCCCGAATCTCTTGCCGCACGCGCAGAATATCGCCGGCACAACTGGTTTCGTGGTGAACTCCGTTCGTCCCGACGGGTACTTCGCGTATTGTGTGCTGGCGGGGTATTGCAACGCTCTTATGCTCAACGAGTTCGTTTTCCGCATCCTTATTCGGTTGGCGCGGTATCTGACCAACACGGCCGAGTTGTCGTTGACGCTTCACGCGGAGCCGCCTTCGAAGGGTGGACCAGTGGGGTTGGACTTGGTCCGGGGGTTCGTGGACTCGTCGCATGGGAACGCGCCGGAGGGGCGGAGCTACGGCGGGTTCGTACTCATGTGTAAAGGAGGCGGGGCGCTGGCCTGGAAGTGTGCGGCACCTACGGCGGGGGATGACAGCACGGGCGCGGCTGAATTGCGCATGGGTACCCTGGCGTTGAAGTACATTGTGGCGCTTCGTACATTGCAGAGGGACTTGGACGTGGGGGT
This sequence comes from uncultured Opitutia bacterium, assembly GCA_903820035.1. Lineage (GTDB taxonomy): Bacteria > Verrucomicrobiota > Verrucomicrobiia > Opitutales > Opitutaceae > ER46. Next base: position 2,430 of record CAIJFT010000236.1, on the reverse strand, counting down.
GGCACCACGGTTCCCGACGCCGCTATTCACGGACGCGCAGGCGCTCATCGATGGCACGGGGTGCGAACGGCTGTCTAAGTCTTCTCGGTGGATGGCATCTCGCTACGCCATGATACGCTGGGGGTTGGCGTGTGGCTCCATTGATCTGGCCAAGGTACCAGCCGCGGACAACTGTGCTGACATTGTCACCAAGTGCTTGGTTGGTGAGGCGTTCTTTCGGCACCGGGCTACAATCTTGGGGCTGGCGCAGGCTTAGACCTTCGGTCGGTGGGGTTCTCACTATCTCTCTCTCGTGTGGCGGGGGGGGGATCACCGATCACTCGTTTCGCGGGGCCTCTCTCCTGTCGGATGGAGGATTCTCGTATGCTTTCCGCGCGGCGGCGCGATGTTTTCCGCGTTTGTTTTTTCTCGCGATGTTTTTCACGGCTGCTCGTTCCCCTTGGAGGGGTGGCTCGTATGCTTGGTCTTTTCCCGCACCTAATGCTTTTGCACATGGTCTCGGATGGTTTCCACCGTGGTGGTGATGAGGGTTTTGTCCCTGCTCACGAGGAGCTTTCCGCGTTTTATCGCGATGTTTTCACGTGACCTTCTCCGGTTGGGGGGGGCTTCGCGTATGTCTCGTATTTTCCCGCACCTATTGCTTTTGCACATGGTCTCGGATGGTTTCCACCTCGGAGGTGATGAGGGTTTCATGCCCTGGTTTTATTTTGTGGGTCGAGCTTCTTGGGAGCGACCACGTTCAAGGGGTCAGGCGGACTTCTCTCCGTGCCATATGAGTCGTATCCTTCCGGTGAAGGATGATTTAGGAGAGAGTGGTAGTTTAGGATCTACTCCCTTGCGTTATGAGTGCACTGCCTTGCGGGTATGCGCGTCATCGCTCTCGTCGCATTTCTGATTAAATATATAGAAGATGCCGACCTCGCTAAATAGAATCCCACTCAGGCCATTCTAGCTCAAATGCACGCGACTGCCTAGTTCTTTCTTAAAGAATTTTCACGCTTCCTCCGTTACATCTTACGTCAAAGATTTGCTTCGATTGGATTTGCCACTCTTTTGTTTGAGGCTTCCATCGTTTGCTCAACCAGCTCTTCGAGTTTCAAGAGTTCTACTACATCAATTTATTGATCGATTCAGCTAAGTGTCTGTTTCAAATGTCGTCCATTTCACCCAATGTGACACACAAGCCTCTTCTTTATCATGAGGTTTCTGCGGCTCGCCTTCCTTCGGTTACATCCATTGGTCTTCAGGCGGCCGGTATCCCCATCGAGGCCCTCGGGCTTCGCGATGGGTCCAAGCAGATTTTGACATCATGCTTCACATTCTCAAGCTTCGCTCGGGAATCTATGCCACCCAGTTTGGGTGGTCTTGACGAGTCCGCAGAGGCTCGTCTGGGTCCGGTCTCGGTGCAATTTTTGACCGGGGTCACGGGCTCATCTCCCGCGCGGCGCACATCGCCCAATGGGTCACCGTACAAACCAAAGGCTCCATCGCCGACACCAGCAGTGCGGCCCGCCGTCGCACCCAAGGGTCCGGAGTCTCTTGTGATTCTTCCACGTCACAGTGCTCGTTTAGGGCCACGGGCTCCGGACAAGCCGCATCTTTCACTGGAAGACCCGCAAGAAGGCATGAAGGAGCAAAAGCCCAAGTCTGCAAAGGCATCCAGGAGGGAGAAGAAAGAGGAGGACGCAGCCGTTGCTGCGGCCTCCAGTGGGGATCTTGGGGAGTCTGTTGGCTCATCCACATCCACCACAGTCGCCTCGGGGGAGGAGGGTTTCGACCCGTCAGAGACCCTAGAGTCGGGCGAAGCAGGGAAGAAATTGCCAGTTGTCTTGGATAGTTCCTCTGCCAAACCGTTGCGCACGGAGATCGATCGACCCAGCGGGTTGCTTGACTCGGACGGGGAGGAGGACGTCCAGGCACTACACGAGGCTATGGCGGGCCTTCACATGCACGGATCGCCGGCTCGGTCTCTCTCCTCGTCCGAAGGGGGTCGGTTTGCACCTAAAGACTTGGAGGTGCACATCCAGGCGGCTCGGGCTAACGACGCTGCCAGGGCGAAGGCTTTCGCTACTCTCTCGGCGGGCGAGGTTCGGTTCGCCCTAATCGGAGAGGCCCTCAGGCGGAAATGTGGGGTCACTGAACCGGCGGTTATGGCGGATTTTTCTTCTGTGGCCTTGGAAGAGGCGGCCACGGGCTTCAACCATCAGCTCTCCGGTCTCTTGATCCTCTTGACCTCGGCACGGGTTCACTCGGGTAGTCGGTGCAACTTGGCTACCTCATACCTTGGGGATAGGTTTGACGAGCGGGGGGCTGATCATATCGATGACGGGGACTTTACGTTGGAATTAGACCCTGTTCAGTTGGCTTTGGGCTGTTACCCAGTTCTGCAAATCGCGTTGCATATCTTCTATGCCAACCACGTGCCCATCG
>CAIJFT010000235.1 GCA_903820035.1 uncultured Opitutia bacterium | reverse complement strand
TACGGGATCATGCCGGTAAAAGCTGAGCGTTGAGGGTTGAGCGACCACTCCCAGGCGGAGCGTCCGGTTCCGCGGATCTTCCAACGCGCAGCCACCCTTTGGTTTTGCCCTCAACCCTCAGCCCCCAACTCTCAACGACCTGGGTCCGGCGCGACGCGACGTCCCAAATGGCATCCGAAATCGCCCCACTTTACTTCCGATGAAACGAATCCTCCCGATCCTGGCCCTGACCCTGCTGCCTGCGTTGTTCGCGGCGAAACCCAATGTGGTGATCATCCTTGCCGACGATCTCGGCTACGGCGACATGCAGGCGTACAACCCCGAGCGCGGGAAGATCCCCACGCCGCACATGGACCGGCTCGCGGCCGAGGGCATGCGGTTCACCGACGGCCACTCGAGCTCCGGTTGTTGCTCGCCGTCGCGCTACACGCTCCTCACCGGGCGCTATCACTGGCGTTCCCGGCTGCAGGCGGGGATCGTCAACCTCTGGGAGAGACCCCTGATAGCCGCCGACCGCCTGACGATCGGCAAACTCGCGCAGCAGCAGGGCTACCGCACCGCGTGCATCGGCAAGTGGCACCTCGGCAACGATTGGCCGATCACCGCGGAGCAGCGCGCGCAGTTCACCGGTTTTGGCGGGCAGGGCGGCGGCGGCGGGACGGTGATGACGGCGGTAACCGACGCGCATCGCGCGACGTGGCGCGCGGTGTTTTCCCAACGGATCGCAGGCGGTCCGACCGAGCGTGGATTCGACGAATACTTCGGCACCGACGTCCCGAACTGGCCCCCGTACTGCTTCATCGAACAGGACCGCACCGTCGGAATTCCGAGTGAGCTCCTGCCGGCGTCGAAGCTGGTGAAAAATCAGGCCAGCCTGCAGGGCCCGGCGTTGCCCGGCTGGCAGTTGGAGGGCGTGCTGCCCGCGCTGGCGGACCGCGCCGTCGGATTCATCGGCCGGCAGGCCGCGGCCAAGCAGCCTTTTATGCTCTACCTGCCGCTGACGTCGCCGCACACGCCGCTGGCCGTCAATGCGGGTTGGCGGGGCAAGAGCGGACTCCAGAGCGACTACGCGGACCTCGTGATGGAAACGGACGCCGTGGTCGGCCGCGTGATCGCTGCGCTGCAGACCGCCGGGGTGGCCGAGCAGACGCTCGTCATTTTCACGAGTGACAACGGTTGCGCCCCTTACATCGGCGTGCCGCCGCTCGAGGCGCAGGGGCATTTTCCCAGCGGCCCGCTCCGCGACTACAAGATGTCGGTCTACGAGGGTGGGCATCGCGTGCCGTTTGTCGTGCGCTGGCCGGGGGTCGTGCCAGCGGGCACCGTCTGCCGGCAGTTGGTGTTGCAGGCGGACTTCATGGCGACGTTCGCCGAGATTTTCGAGGTGAAGTTGCCGGCCAACGCGGGAGAAGACAGTTTCAGCCTGCTGCCGCTGTTCAAGGGTGCCGACCGGGCGATCCGCCCGCACGCGGTGAACACCGCCTGTGGCGGCATGCCGAGTCTGCGGGACGGTCCATGGAAGCTCGTGCTGGTGCCGGGCAAAGACCGGACGGTGCCGGTGCAGTTGTATCACTTGGACGACGATCTCGGGGAGACGAAGGATCTCGCGGCCGCCCAACCGGAACGCGTGCGGACCATGCGGGCGAAGTTGGAGGAGTTGATCACCGCCGGCCGCAGCACGCCCGGGCCCGCGCAGGAGAACGACGTGCCCGTAGTGCGCTATCCACGCGACAATCGCGCGAAGGCGGCGAAAGGGGCGAAGTCGGAGTGACTCGGGGAGTGGGTTTTCGCCTGAGCCAGGCTTAACCCGCCAGCGCTCGACCCGGCTCAAGCCCAGCACCACGGCACGAATGCCGGGGCACGCAGAGGGCTTGATCTGCCCCGGCTCGCGGACGGACGGTTAGCGGCCGACCACTATGAGATCAAGGAGGGCGGGGCCCGTCGGGTTGCCCTTCTTGGGTGCGGGGATCGCGCCGCCACCGTTGGCCGGTGCGGCCGCGGGCTGACTCCCGGGCATCGGCTCGGTCGTGATGAGCACCAGACGGTCGGTGGAGAGATCGAGCGTGCAGGTTTTGGCGCGCGACTTTGTCGCTACCGTTTGGGTCACGACGAAGTCCTCCGGTGAGTTCTCGTGGATCACGGTGAGCGTGCCGTCTCCCTGCGAGCTGAACACCTCCATGGTGTGCGGATTGAACACCCCGCCGTCGGTGCCGCGGCCGATCGGCAGCGTGGCGACCATGCGGCCGGTGTCCGCATCGAGCACGACGCAGGTCTGCGGATCGCGGCACAAAACGAAGAGCCGGCGGTTTTTCGGGTCGAGGGCGAGGCCGGCCGGCGTGCCGCCTTTTTTCTGCAGGTCGTATTTTTTCAGGACCTGCAGTGACCGCGCATCCAGCACGGCCACCGCGTCTTTATCCTCCAGATCGACAAAGAGCAGGCCGCGGCCGTCGGCGGCCGCCTGTTCGGGCGCTCCGCCGAGATCAACCGTGCCGACGATCGTGCCGGTCTGGGCGTCGATCACCGTGACGTTCGGTGCGGTGTGGCTGAAGACAAACACCCGGCCGGTCGCCGGCTCGAGCAGGATGCCGTCGGGCCGGCCCTGCACCTCGATGGTCTTGAGCGTGGCCAGCGTCGTGCTGTCCCACATTACGACCGGACTACTGCTGGAAAAACCGTGGCCTGACTTGGGATCAACCGTGGCGCCCCGGGCGCGGGTGTTGGGGATGCTCCCGACCGGAGCCAAGGAATCCAGGTTGAACACGAGGATTTCCCCGCCGCGTGGGACGTAGATCCGCCGCGCATCACTGTCGGCAAACACATAGTCGATCCCGCCGCTGCCGGGGTACTGGACGGTCTGGAGGATGCGATAGGGTTGGGTCTGGGGAGCCGGCGCGGCGCCGGACCGAGTCGCCGGGAGCAGGCCGCCGCATACAAGCAGAAGAATAACGGACGGGTGGAGTTTCATCATGCGGGGCCAGACGTGGCGGCCGGGCAAAAGTCGTGGTTGCCGGTTTCTCAGCGGTGTGGGCGACGACGTTTCTCACTCCGGCGGCCGCGCTATCGCCTTCAGCTCGAGTGCGCCGAGGCGGCGTCTCCGGTGGAGGGGCGCCGCCGCGGATGAAAATAATTGTTTCCCCGTCGATCGGGCCGCAGCCTCGACGGGTTGACGGCTAAATCTGACCGTCGCCCCTTGGTTTCCCCTTCCCATGAGAATGCTCCCCGTCCTGCTCAGTTCTTTCCTGGTGGTTTTGCCCGTCGTCCGGCCCGGCCTCGGCGGGGCGGAGTCCGCCGGCCGGGTGGCGGCCGCCGGCACGGTTGCCGGTCGCATCCAAAATGTGGCTACCGGGCAGTATCTCAACAACGCCCGGGTGGCGGTGCAGGGGACCGATCGGGTCG
>CAIJFT010000234.1 GCA_903820035.1 uncultured Opitutia bacterium | reverse complement strand
CGCGAAAGGTCCCGATTCGGCCATAGGTTCCACGCTGCGGCGACCCGAAATCCCACCACAGCCAACGCGACACCCAGAACGGCGCCGGTAGCGAGAGTGAGAAAGCGTTTGAACATCTGGCCCACTGTGGCCATCCGCTTCGGTTTGTAAATGGGTTCGTCATCAGAGTCATCCCCTTCCGCATCTCCGGAATTTCTCGAGGTCTTTCGCGCCCACGCGGACCGCGACGGCACGATGGGATTTGCCCGGTTTATGGCACTAGCCCTCTACCACCCTGAGGTCGGCTATTATCGCCGCCCCCGGCAGCGTGTAGGATATGGCGAGGGCACAGATTTTTACACTTCCGCAACGAGCGGCGTAGTCTTCGGCGAACTGGTGTCGTCTGCCTGCCGGCAATTGCTGGTCACCGCCGACCGCGATCCGGGCCAACACACCTTCGTTGAAATCGGGGCCGAGCCCGAGCATTCGGTGCTTCAAGGGGTCAGGCACCCGTTTCAAGCGGTTAGGACCTTGCGAATCAGCGACGCGCTTAAGATCGAAGGAGACTGCGTCGTATTTTCCAATGAACTCTTCGACGCCCAACCGTTTACGCGCACCGTTTTCCGCGAAGGCGCATGGCACGAAATTGGTGTGACCGCTCAGGGCGGGCGGCTGAAAGAGGTCATGCTACCGTGCCAGCGCGACCGCCTTGGGGTTGAGGGATACCATTTCGACGAGCCACTATCCGCGACCGAACTCGCGAGTCAGATCGCGGGACAAGCATGGCGCGGACTCTTCGTCGCGTTGGATTACGGGAAAACGTTCGGTGAACTCATATCGGAAACACCCGCCGGAACCGCTCGAGCCTATCACCGACATACCCAGTCAAACGAACTCTTGGCTCGCCCCGGAGAGCAGGATCTCACCTGCCACATCTGCTGGGACTGGTTAAGTGAGGTACTGGCCGGTAAGGGGTTCCACCCGCCCACGCTGGAATCGCAGGAGGCCTTCTTTATCCGCCGCGCCGGTGACTACATCGCGCTAGCCAGCCAAGAGGACGCCAAAACGCTCAGCAGGCGTAAACTTGCCCTCATGCAGCTTTTACACCCGTCTCACCTCGGGCAAAAGTTCCAAGTCCTGCACGCCACGCGCTGACCTTGTGCGCTTAGCCAAATTTCCCCTTGCTTACGCCGGACCCAGAACTCTACCTTCGACCCTTTAACCAACTAGAAACCATCATGGCCAGAATCTGTGCAGTCACCGGTCGTCGTCCCGTCAAGGGCTCGATCATCAATCGCAAGGGTCAATCGAAGAAGAGCGGCGGCATTGGCACGCACGTGACCAGCATCACCAAGCGCAAATTCCGCCCCAATCTGCAGCGGATCCGCATCAAAACCGCCAATGGCGGAACGAAGCGTGTGTGGGTCTCGGTGAAAGCCATCAAGGCGGGCTTGGTCGAAAAGGCCTAGCCAACTAGTCACAATAGCCACCTTGAGCCCGCCGCCTAACCGCTGCGGGCTTTTTCATGTCCAATGACGCCGCAGGTCACCAAAAATCAAAGCTCGCGAAAGACAACGGCCGCGTTCTGCCCGCCGAACCCTAGGTTATTGCTCAAAACCGCCCGTAGCCTCGCGGGCCGGGCGACGTTTGGAACATAGTCCAGATCACAGTCAGGATCGGGTTCCTCGAGGTTGATGGTGGGGGGGATGACCTGCGACTGTAAGGCCTTGACAGATACCACCGACTCAATGCCTCCGGCTGCCCCCAGTAAATGCCCGGTCATCGACTTGGTCGAACTGATCGCCACCTTACGCGCATGATCACCGAAAACCTTCTTGATCGCGAGCGTCTCAAATTTGTCGTTGAAAGGGGTTGAGGTGCCGTGGGCGTTGATGTAGTCGATCCCTTCAGGGGCGATTCCCGAGGCGGCCAGCGCCCGCTTCATTGCCATAGACAGGCCCTTACCCTCCGGATCCGGCTGGGTAATATGAAAGGCGTCACACGTGGCGGCATAGCCCGCAAGTTCGCAGTAGATCCTAGCCCCCCGATCACGTGCGTGTTCCAGCGACTCCAAAATCAACACCCCCGCGCCCTCACCCATCACAAACCCGTCCCGGTTGCGGTCGAAAGGTCGACTCGCTTTTTCCGGAGTTTGGTTGTTCGTGCTCATAGCCTTCATCGCACAAAAGCTCGCGTAGGCAAAAGGCGTTATCGCCGCCTCACTCCCGCCAGCAATCATCACATCTGCGTCGCCGCGGCGAATTGCATGGGCAGCCTCACCGATCGAATGCGTGCCGGTCGCGCAGGCTGACACCAAGCCAAAGTTCGGGCCGCGAGCGCCGAATTCAATCGCGACCAAACCAGCGCACATGTTGCCGATTAGTGACGGAATCGTGAACGGAGAGACTTTTCGGGGACCACGCTCAGCGAGAACTTTGAGTTGTGACTCAAACGTGTACATGCCGCCGATACCCGAACCAATCATGACGCCAACGCGGTCGCTGTCCTCCCGGGCCATATCAAGTCCGGCGTCCGCGAAGGCCTGGCGCGCGGCCACAAACCCAAAATGCGTGTAGCGATCGTTGCGCCGTGCCTCTTTCGGATCCATGAACTTCGCAGCATCCCAGTCCTTAACTTCCGCACCCATTTGGCTCGCGAACTCGGACGGGTCAAACAGCGCCACTCGGCTTACGCCACAGCGACCTGCCATCAGGCTGGACCAGAAGGCATCGACATCGTGACCAAGGGAAGTAACGACGCCCAAGCCAGTAACAACAACGCGGCGAGATGACGGTGAAATTTCCATGCGCTCCCTCTAAAGCGTCAAAAACAGAAAAGCGTCCCGCCGGAAATTTCCATTTAGGAAACCGGCGGGACGCCAAAAGAGCCGAGCAGGCAAATCAGGACTGACCAGCCTTGCCCTTAATGTAGTCGATGACCTGACCGACGGTCTGGAGTTTCTCGGCATCCGACTCGGGGATTTCGCCCTTAATCTCGTCCTTGAATTCCTCCTCGAAAGCCATGATCAGCTCGACGGTGTCGAGCGAATCAGCGCCAAGATCGTCGAGGAAAGAGGCCGTCGGAGTGATCTGCTCTTCGTTGACGTTGAGCTGATTGACGATGATCTCCTTGACGCGTTGTTCGATGGTTTTTGTGTCAGCCATTTTGCAGAAAATAATAGAGGGCCCTGAGCAGCGGAGGGTTCACATCGCCATTCCACCGTCAACGTTAAAAACTTGGCCGGTAATATAACCCGCTTCGTCTGAGCACAGATAGGCGGTCATATTGGCAATGTCTGCAGATTCACCGAAACGCTTGAGCGGCACCGCTTCCAACACCTTGCCGGCGACCTCCGGGTTGTTCACGAACTCGGTGGTCATGTCGGTCTTGATAAAACCTGGTGCCACCGCGTTGACGGTGATGTTTCGCCCGGCGAATTCCCGCGCGAGAGTCTTAGTGAGGCCGATCATGCCGGCCTTGGCGGCAGAGTAATTGGCCTGACCGGCATTGCCGATGACGCCGCTAACAGAAGTGATGTTCACGATCCGCCCCCAGCGCGCCCGGGTCATCGGGCGGGCGAGGTGCTTGGTCCAGTGAAAGCAACTCGGGAGATTCGTAGCGATGACCTCGTTCCAATCGGTTTCGCTCATCCGAAAAAGCAGACCGTCGCGGGTGATGCCCGCATTGTTTACGAGAATGTCTATTGCAGGAAACTCCTTCAGGAGCGCTTCGGCCGCCTTCGCAACCGCGGCACCGTCGGCAACATCCACCGCCAGCGCTTTGGCGTTGCGACCTGCAGCAATAATTGCGGCGGCGGTGGCGCCGCAAGAGTCGGCTGACTTCGAGACACAGATGACGGTAACGCCCTGCCTTGAGAGCGTCTCGGCAATGGCCTTGCCGATGCCTCGGCCGGCCCCAGTAATGAGCGCAGTTCGGTTAGTAAACGTTAGCATGCACGCCTAAACTAGCGGGCACCCCGCGGAGGGTAGCGAGGAGAAAATGCAAGCCCGCGACCGGCTCCGAGGAGGCCCCATGCTCAATAGACGTCTCGCTGGTAACGCTTGTCCTTCTTCAGACCTTTAACGTACTCCGCGGCTTGCTCGGGCGTAAGTCCACCGTGCTCCCGAACGATCTCGTGCAGGGCAGCGTCGACGTCCTTGGCCATGCGCTTTGCGTCACCGCAAACGTAGAAATTGGCGCCCGACCGCAGCCAAGCCCAGAGTTCAGCCCCGCTTTGTCGCATTCGATCTTGGACGTAGATCTTTCCCGTCTGATCGCGCGAAAAAGCCGTATCGAGCCGGCTTAGTTGACCACCTTCAATATACCCCTGCCACTCCTCCGCGTACAGAAAATCCGTGTCCTGTTTCTGATCGCCGAAAAAAATCCAGTTGCGTCCCTTGGCCCCCGAGGCCAGCCGGTCTTGCATGAAGGCCCGAAACGGCGCGATGCCGGTGCCTGGTCCGACCATGATGCAGTCACGGGAACCGTCTTCCGGCGGGCCGAAATGAGAGTGGGACACGAAGACCAGAACCGGGGTGACTGATAACTCCGCGCGATTACCCAAAAAAGTTGAGCATACCCCGAGTCGCTGCCGCGCATTCGAAACATAGCGCACAACCGCGACGGTCAGGTGGATTTCGTCTGGATGCACCCTCGGCGACGACGAGATCGAATACAGCCGCGGAACCAACCGGCGCAACTGGTCGACAAACTCCTGCGGGGTGAAGTTCGCGCTTGGAAACTCCCCCAACAAATCGACAAAGGCGCGCTGCCCGAGGAAGCCGGCCAATAGCTCCTTGGCGTCCGGAGTGAGCAGGGACGTCAGCATCGTTCTCTCCGCCTCCGCGGTGACCCTGGCGGCAAGCTCCTCGAGCACCTTGCGGGTCGGTCCGCCAAGCGCCAACCGGTCGCTGAGCACACTTCGAAGGGATTCGGGCGCCGCAAGTTTCAGCGCAGTCGGCGATACCATTTCGTCCCCGGATGCGCCCAGAAGACGGATGATGTCTTCAACCTCCTCCGGGGGATTGATCGGGAAGACCGCGAGCGAGTCGCCGACCTCATACGATAGTTTACTACCTCGCATATCGAGAACGATGTGCCTGGTTTCCTTGGCCGAACCCGGGCCGTTTAGTAGCCGGTTCTCAAGCAACCGCGCGGGGAAAGGGTTCTCCTTGGAAAACGTCGGAGTGGGGCCTTCGCTTGTGGGGGTCATGGGTGGGCGGATGAAGAAAGCGGGCGGTATCGCAGGCAAGCCGGTTTCTTATCGCCACGAGGCTTGCAGGGATCGCCAAATTGCCGCCCAGTTACGACATGGCATCAGCCGAACCGCTCCGATTGCAGAAATTTCTCGCTGATGCGGGGGTGTGTTCGCGTCGTGCGGCCGAGGCCCTCATCGCCCAAGGTGAGGTCTGGGTAAACGGCGCAGCGGCAACGCTGGGCCAGAAAATCACCGCCGGGGTGGATCGCGTCACCGTCAGCGGCAAGACCATCCGCTCCACGGCCCAGCCGATCGTGACCGTTGCGGTGCATAAACCCCGGGGATTGGTTTGTTCGAATGATGACCCGCACCACGCGGCCACCGTTTTCGAATTACTTCCGCGCGAATTCAATAAATTGAGATTCTTCTGCGCCGGGCGACTCGACCTCGACAGCGAAGGGCTCGTTATACTGACAACGGACGGTGATCTAGCCCACCGTTTGATGCATCCCTCAAATGTGGTGGTGAAGCGTTACCACGTGATTCTCAAGTCCCCTTTCCCCTCCTCCCGCCTCGGCCAGTTGATCCGCGGTGTAGTGATCGAGGGCGAACGGCTAAAGGTGGAACGCGCCGCGCTAATCAACGCCGGAACAGCACAATCGTCCACCGACCTAGACGTGCACATGCACCACGGCAAGAAGCGCGAGATCCGCCAAGTGTTCACCACGCTCGGCTACGACGTCAAACGACTGCGCCGCTATCAGATTGGAGCACTGCAACTGAAAGGAATCCCGTTGCGTGCCGGCAAGGTCCTCTCCCCGCGGCAAATTGCCGCCCTTTTTCACAATCCGCGCACGCCGCGAGCCGACTTCGAGGCCTCGCGCGCCGCAGCAACTTCCGCCTCCGATCATGAAGACTAAGCTGATTCTCTCCGCCGCACTGCTCCTGGTTGCAGCAACCGCACTCGTCGCTGGCACACTCGCCGTCACAACGGCCGTGCACACCAAACCTGATACCGGTTCATCCGCGATCACCTACCTTAAGGCGGGTTCCGATCCAGTTCCCGCCGCCGGCGGCAGTGTCAGCGCCCCAGACGGCTGGATGGCCATCGAATTGGCAGGACCGTTTGAAGGTTACGTCGAGTCCAACAAGGACCTGACCAAGGGCCTTGATGTTAAGGCCGGCGCTGCCATCCGGCTTGCCCCGCGCGCCGACGCCGGCGTGCTGGCGATCGCGGAAAAAAGCGACAAAGCGACGATCACTGGGCTGCGCGGCAAGTGGACCCAAATCAGCCTCGAAAAGAAAATCATTGGCTACATCCGCCTGACCGAAGGCGCCCCGACCCCGATGCCCACTCCCCCGGTAAACCGAGCTCCCGCACCCACAGCCAACGCCCCAGTCGCCCCCGGAGTCTATGGCGTCGCAACGGGCGGCCAAGCCGCGCCGATGGTTGATCTCGGAGACGGCGGGAGCAGTGCGCTCCCGCGCCAGTTCGCCGGCAAATTTGTCTCCACCCGTCGACCATTGGCACCTCGCCGTCCCTACGATTACGCCCTCAACGATGATGCCGGCAAACGCTATGCCTACTTGGACATCTCAAAACTGCTGCTGACCGAGCAGATCGAGAATTACATCGATCGGAAAGTGGTCGTCTTCGGCGCCGGGAAAAACTCCCGGGACGGCAAAGATATCGTGATCGTGGTCGAGACGCTACAGCTGAAATAAGCGCCGAAAGACTGCTTCCCGGGCAACACCTGATTTCCGTCGACCCTATCTCCGCTTCCGCCGCTCCCTATGGAAATCATCGACGGCAATCAGATCGCTGCCACCATAATCGCCGAGCTCAAGGCCGAAGTCTCCATGATTGCGGGACGCAAGCCCTGTATTGCACTCGTGCGAGTCGGCGAGGATCCCGCCTCGGTGTCCTATGTCCGAAAAAAGGAAAAAACCGCCGAGGAAATCGGCGTCACAAGTCGAATCATCCTGCCCCCTATCACCATCTCCCAGGCCGAGCTATTCACGATACTCGACGACCTCAATCGCGACCCCACCGTCGACGGCATTCTGGTGCAATCTCCCCTGCCCAAGCACATCGACGAAGTCGCGGTTTTCCGCCGGGTCGCACCGGAAAAAGATGTCGATGGCTTTAACACGATCAGCCTTGGTAAGGTAGCCCAAGAAGATCCGTCGGGCTTCGTCGCATGCACGCCGGCAGGTATCATGGAACTCCTTGCCCGCAGCGGCGTCGACTTGAAGGGCAAACATGTCGTCGTTCTCGGCCGCTCGCTAATCGTCGGCAAGCCGATCGCACTTCTGGCGCTGCAGAAAAAGGCCGGGGCTAACGCCACCGTGACTGTTTGCCACTCCGCCACCACCAATCTCTCCGCTATCACGCGCCAGGCCGACGTGCTCGTAGCGGCAATTGGCAGGGCTGAATTCGTCACGGCAGATATGGTCAAGCCGGGCGTGGTCGTCGTCGACGTAGGGATCAACCGTGTACCCGACGCGTCCAAGAAAGCCGGCTACCGCTTGACCGGCGACGTAAATTTTAGCCAGGTCGCCCCGCTTTGCGCCAAGATCACGCCGGTTCCCGGCGGCGTCGGCCCGATGACCGTGGCGATGCTGATGCAAAACACCGTAAAGGCCTTCCGACAGAAAGCTGCGCCGTAGCTTGCACCTCCGCGGCGAACGTCTTTTTCTCCCGACTGATGCCCGCCCCTTCGATTTTGGTCGTAGACGACCAACCCATCAACGTCCAGCTGCTCAAGCGCAAACTGGAGCGGGAAGGAATCCAAATCACGGCCGCGTACAGTGGGCTAGAGGCCCTCGAGTCGGTGCGGCAAAAGAAACCGGACCTCATCCTCCTCGACGTGATGATGCCCGATATGGACGGTATTGAGGTTTGCCAAAGGCTGCAGGCGGACGAAACGACCCGGGGCATTCCCATCATTTTTATTACGGCCCGGGCCGCCAAAGAGAGCAAGATAGAGGGCCTGAGCGTCGGTGCGGTAGACTACATTACGAAGCCCATCGACTTGGATGAAACCCTCGCCCGAGTGCAGACCCAACTCCGGTTTGTAGAAATCAACCGCCAACTCGTTGAGCTGACCCGGCGCCTAGAGGAATCGCGTAAAGCGGCCACCGTCGGTGCGGTCACCCAGGGCATCGCCCACAACCTGAACAATCTCCTCGGCGTCGTCATCGGCTATCTCGATCTGGTCAAGGCCTACCACGACAAGCCCGATCAGGTGAAAAAGAATGCGCAGCACGTCGAGGATGCGGTTCATCGTATCGTTTCCATCATCAAACAACTGAGTACGCTTGTGGTAAGGTCCCGCCCGCCCTCCATCAGGGCCAGCCTACAAAAATTGATCGACGGCGGCATCGCCCGATTCCACGCCGACTACCGGTTGACTGCACCTGTGACAGTGGAAAATCCACTCGGCGACCAGATGCTGGATACCAACTATGAAATCGTTGAGGAAGCCATAGCCAAGGTCCTGATGAACGCTTGGGAGTCATACGATAACAAGCGGACCGACGCGCGGCCCATCACGCTCGGGGTAAGGCTGCTTGAGCGGCCCGATGATGAGGGTGCGATCGTAGAGATCAGTATCGTCGACCATGGTCGGGGCATCAATCCGGATATTCGCGACAAGATGTTCGAGCCGTTTATCAGCTCCAAGAACACCGTCGGCGTTGGTATGGGCCTAACGGTCGCTCGGCACGCTATTCGTAACCTAGGGGGCGATGTCACCATGAAGGACACTCCGGGCGGCGGCGCGACCGCTTTGATTTTGCACCCGCTAGAAGGGAAGAAAAAAACGGCAATCTCCGGTTAACGCTGCACTCAACCGGCTGGCGCCGGTGCGCCGAACGACTATCTTATCCCGCCCATGTCCAAGATCGCCTTTCTCGGAGCCGGCAACATGGCCGCCGCCATGGTCGACGGCTTACTGAACAAGGGGCCTCTGAAGCCCGCAGACCTAATTTGCCTCAGTGGATCCCAGCAGACAGCGACCGCGCTCGCCAACCGGACAGGCATCCGACTTGCTGGCTCGCTTGAGTCACTGATGCTGGAGGCCGATACATTGGTGGTTGCGTTCAAGCCCCAGCACCTTGCCGCCGCCGACCCTCGGCTGGCCTTGCTCACCCAAGGGAGGCTCGTTGTTTCTGTATTGGCGGGAAAGAAACTCGCGAGTCTGGAGCGTGTATTTCCCCAAGCCCGCAATCTCGTGCGCACGATGCCCAACACGCCGGGGCAGATTGGCGCCGGAATCACCGGCTGGTCCGCCAAGGCGAACCTGCAGGTAGCGGACCGTGCAATCCTCGATTTACTCCTCGGGGCACTTGGCCTTTCGGTGGAAGTGGCCGAGCCGGATCTCGACGCGGTCACCGGCGTTAGCGGCAGCGGGCCGGCCTACGTATTCGAATTCGCCGCCGCGCTGCGGGATGCAGGGGTTGCGGCAGGTCTCTCTCACGCCACCGCCGAAAAGCTCGCAGTGGAAACCCTGCTCGGGGCGGGCCGCCTTTTGGCCCGCAAGCAAATTGATCCCGAGGTCCTACGAAACCAGGTGACTTCGCCCAACGGCACGACCTTTGCCGGCCTTCAACGGCTAGCGGCCGGCGACTTCCGGGGCTTAATCCGCGAAACCGTCTTGGCTGCGACCGCCCGTTCGCGCGAACTTTCGCGGGACTCGTGAATCCCGGTTCCGGAGTGGACGCGGTCCCGCTGAAACTTCTTCCCGCAACGAGCACTTGGCCGTTCAATTCGATGACAACATGAGTGCACTTAACGGACGCATCCTCGTCACCGGCGGCGCCGGTTTTATTGGCAGCGCATTGGTCTGGGCCCTCAACCAACGAGGGCACTCTGATATCGTTATCTCAGATATCCTCGGCACCGACGAAAAATGGAGGAATCTCGTATCGCTACGGTACGCCGATTACATTGAAGCGCCTGAATTCAGGCGGCAAATCGCGCAAAACCCCCGGGCTTTAGGGCGCTTCTCCACCGTATTTCATCTTGGGGCCTGCTCGGCGACAACTGAGAAGAACGCCTCATATCTCGCCGACAACAACTACTCCTACACCAAGGAACTAGCGGCCTGGGCGCTGGAAACAGATGCCAGGTTTATTTATGCATCCTCTGCGGCCACCTACGGGGATGGCGCGCAAGGGATGGACGATTGCGACGAGAATCTACACCGGTTGCGTCCGCTAAACATGTACGGCTATTCCAAGCATTTGTTCGATATCCACGCTCAAAAGGTCGGATGGCTACCGCGGATCGTCGGAGTTAAATATTTTAATGTTTTCGGCCCCAACGAGGACCACAAAGGTGAGATGCGTTCGCTGGTTAACAAGGCTTACCGACAAATCCTGAACACTGGCCGGGTGGAGTTATTCAAGAGTCATCGGGCCGACTACAAGGACGGGGAACAGATGCGCGACTTCCTGTACGTGAAGGATGCGGTGGAGATGACGCTACACTTTGCCGAGCACGCCGTCGGGCGATCGGCTGGCGGGCTGTATAATCTCGGTAGCGGAGACGCAAATACGTGGCTCAGTTTGACGCGGGCAATTTTCCAGGCCCTAGGCCGTGAGCCCCAGATCGACTTCATTGAAATGCCCGAGGTCCTGCGTGGTAAATACCAGTATTACACGCGCGCCGACGTCGGCAAGTTGCGCGCTACGGGCTACAATCGACCGACGACAGCGTTGACCGCGGCCGTCCGCGATTATGTCCAGGATTATCTAGCTCCAGACCGGAAGCTCGGCGGCTGACAGCAGTGCTCAATTTGCTACACATAAAAAAGCCGCGAAGTAATTCGCGGCCTTTTGAGTGCAAACGCCGAACGCTTCAGGGCATCTTTTCCAGTTCGGCCACGGTCATCGGGCCACGACTTCCTTCTTTGCCGCGAATTTCAGTTACCTTGGCGGCTGTAATCGGTTTATCGATCCCGGCCCACTCCTTTCGAACAAAGGTAAGAACGCCAGCAACCTTTTCGGCATTCAAGTTGAAGCCGGAACCGGGGCCAACTGCAGGCATTGCCCCGTTAAAATCGGCGCCTTTCACTTTGATCGGGCCTTGGAGTCCGTAGAGCAAAATGCGAATCAAGCGCTCCTCTGAACCAGCTACCCACTCTGAACCGACCAAGGGAGGAAATGCTGGCGGAAGGCCCAGCCCAGTCGGCTGGTGGCAGGCGATGCAAACCGCGCCATATGCCGCCTTACCCACTACCATTGGATCCGCTGGGGGCGCTACGATCAACTGACCAACTTTCGGGACAGGTGCGTTTTCGTTATAGATCTGCGGGTGAAAATAACCGGAGTAGCGCCCTAGATAGGTGCCGCCGAAAAAAATCAAGCCCGAGAAGAAAAACAGTAGGCCCAGCGGAAGCCGACTGTATCGGCCTTTTTCGTCCGGCTGCTTCCCGAGTATTTTCTCGTGCGTCGAGAGCAGAACTTCGTCCGACATCGGAGACGAAACAGGCTCAGTGTGATTGGTGGACCGGTTACTCATTTCGTGTGCTCTCCCTTCGCGCTATCCACAGCGTGAGCAGTAAAAGGCAGCGATTCTGGGTAATCGTACGTTGTCCCCAAGCTCAACAGATAGGCGACCAAAGTGCGGGCGCGCTCGGTCGGGACAATCTGTTCTTCAGGATGATGCCCGACTACTCCGATCTTCAAAGCCCGGGCGGCAGTTTCCCCTGAGATTTTCGTCGTATCAAAGAGGAACTTGTAGCTCGGGTGATTTGCGGAACCAGTAAAAAGGAAGGCGTCTAGAGCAGCCGTTGTTTCTTCCACCGAATTGCCGGCGCGGCGTCCATAATTAGTCAAATCTGGGCCAAAGCGGGAAGCGCCCAACTGGGGTCGGACTTGGTGAATGTAATCACGTGCTACGCTCTGACGGTCGCCCCAACCCCGCGCCTTGTCGCTCCCCGCGTCGGGACGACGAACCCGCTGAGTGTGACAGGACGCACAGCCTAGGTCAGCATAGACCAACTGACCACGGGCGGCGACGCCCGGTGGCCGCAAGGGGAAAGCCTGCGCCTCGGTGTCATCATAGTAAGGAGCCAAAGTGCCGAGTTGCTGGTGCGAACCCAGAACGATACCACCGAAAGAGAGCGCTAGCGCGGCAAAGAGACCGAGGATGAATAGCGGACCATTCTTCATGACGCATGCGCCTCCATTTTGGAAGGCTGTCCTAAATCAGCGCCACAGGCTGAGCAGTAAGAGGCAAATACCGTGGTGGCAAAATTGACCAAAAGCAAAAGATTTGCGATGAGGAGTAGAAGCTGGGCTGCAGCAATCGCCAATAAGCTCGGCCGAATGTGCGCCAGAATTCCCCCGAAGGCGACGGACGGACTGGAGAGATCCGAGGACTGCTCCCACCCAGCATAGGCAAGAGCTCCAACCAATGCGACCACACCCACCGTGACAAGAATTCGATGCCCAGTCGCCAAAGCAGGCACCGCCCAGTCACGGCCGACCAAAAAGGGGACCATATAGTAGAGCGAAGCAAATAGGAGCATGGTGACTCCTCCGTAGAGCCCAAGTTGCTCAATCGCCAAATCGATAAGCGTAAACTGGGCGACCACTGAGATCCCTCGAAATGTGCAGAGGAACTCAAGAATACCGACTAGCACATAACTGAACACTCCCCAGCGCAGGAAACTAGCAGAGAGGCTGGAAGCACTGAAGGCGGCACGAAGGTTGATCGCCACGACCAAGTAGTGAAAGAGCAGGAGACCGTAGGCTACGACCGCGACGGTTGATAACCATACGGGGACAGGACCACCTATCAGATGCCGGCCGCCGGTCCAACTGCCGACCACAATGAGGGTCCAGAAGCCAAGCGGGGCAGACTCGTAAGCAGCCAAGGCTCTTCCGGTAATCTTAGGCGTCACGTAGTACGCACCAGCAAGGGCAAGGGGAGCGAGCCACAGCGACCATACACCCTGCGCGTACCACCCTGCAGCCA
This sequence comes from uncultured Opitutia bacterium, assembly GCA_903820035.1. Taxonomy (GTDB): domain Bacteria; phylum Verrucomicrobiota; class Verrucomicrobiia; order Opitutales; family Opitutaceae; genus ER46. The sequence goes on along the minus strand of CAIJFT010000234.1, from coordinate 154 downwards.
CAGCCTGGAGCGCACCGCGCACCGGAATCCAAAGGAGGACGGCCTGACCGGCAACCAAGAGCCACGGGAAGATAAAGAGCGCAGCCACCGCGTACCACTGGGACGCGTAGGCCCCGTCAGTTCGGCGCCCTGACCAAGCCAGAACGCCAGATAT
>CAIJFT010000233.1 GCA_903820035.1 uncultured Opitutia bacterium | reverse complement strand
GTGGCCCCGGCCTTCACCACGCAACCGTCGTCGCAGTCGGTTGCGCCCGGCGTGACGGTGACGTTCACGGCGGCCGCGAGCGGCACGCCGACCCCGACTTACCAATGGCAGAAGGGCGGTTCTTCGCTCTCCGGTCAGACGACGGCGACGCTCTCCCTTAGTAATGTGCTCGCGGCCGATGCGGGTAGCTACACCTGCGTTGCGACCAACACCGCGGGCACGGTTACCAGCTCCGCCGCCACACTGACGGTGAGCGGTGTCATCCCCGTGTTCACCACGCAGCCGGCGACCCAGACTGCGACCGCGGGTACCTCCGTGACCCTCACGGCGGCCGCGAGCGGTACGCCGATCCCGACCTATCAATGGCAGAAAAACGGCTCGGCCATCTCCGGTCAGACCGACGCCTCGCTCTCCCTGGCCAGTGTCCAGTTGGCCGACGCCGCGAGCTACGCGTGCGTGGCGACCAATGCGACCGGCTCGACGACCAGCTCGGCCGCGGTCCTGACCGTGGTTGCGCTGCCGGTGTTCACGATCCAGCCCGCCTCGCAGGCGGCGCAGACCAGTGCGTCCGTCACGCTCTCGGTGGCGGTCAGCGGTAACGCACCGACCACGTATCAATGGCGCAAGAACGGCACGCCGATCGCCGGCCAGACGGGCGCAACGCTGGCCCTGAGTAACCTGCAGGCGGCGGACGGCGCCGCCTACTCGTGCGTGGCGACCAATGCTGCCGGGTCCACGACCAGCCTGATCGCCAATCTCACGGTCAGCTCGGCCGCGGTTGCGCCGGCTTTCACCACCCAGCCCGCGGCCCAGACGATCAACACCGGGTTTGCGGCCACGTTCAACACGGTGGCGACCGGTTCCCCGGCGCCGACCTTCCAATGGCAGAAGAACGGGGCGATCTTGTCCGGCCAGACCTCGGCGACGCTCACGCTCGCCAGTGTGCAGGCGGGTGACGCCGGTACCTATGTGTGCGTGGCGACCAACTCGGCCGGCACGGCCACGAGCGCGAGCGCGGTCCTCTCGGTGGGTTCCGGCGCGACCCCGCCGGCGTTTTCGCTGCAGCCCGCCGCGCAGACGGTTTCGGTCGGCGGCACAGTTTCACTCCTCGCCAGCGCGACCGGCACGCCCGCTCCGTCGTATCAGTGGTCCAAGAACGGCGTGGTCCTGCCCGGCCAGAACTCCGCGACGCTGACGCTGGCCAATGTCAATGCGACGGCGGCCGGCAGTTATGTCTGCGTCGCGACCAATGCCGCGGGCACGGCGACGAGCAGTGTTGCGGCCCTTACGGTCAGTACGTCTTCGGCGGTGACGAGCATGATCAGCAACGTCTCGGTGCGGACGACCCTGGATGCGGGCCAGACCCTGTTCGTGGGCTTCACCATGCAGGGTGGCGTCAAGCCGGTGTTGGTGCGTGCGGTCGGCCCCGGCCTCGGCAACTTCGGCGTCGCCGGCGCGATGTCGGACCCGCGGCTCGCGATCTACCGCGGCGCCGACATGCTAACCCAGAACGACAATTGGGGTGGCTCGTCCGCATTGACCAATGCCTTTGCCAGTGTCGGGGCGTTTCCTCTTACGCCGGCAAGCATGGATGCGGCGGTGATGCGTTCCCTTGAAGGTGGTCACACCGCGCAAATCACCGGGGTCGAGGCGGGCAACGTCCTGGTCGAGGCCTACGATGCCGGGTCTGGGACCGCGACACGTCTCACCAACGTCTCCGCCCGCAACCGGGTGGGCACGGGTGCCGACATCATGATTGCCGGCTTCACCATCGGCGGAACGGGCTCGAAAAACCTGCTGGTGCGGGCCGTGGGTCCGACGCTCGCGGACTTCGGTGTCCCCGGCACATTGGAGCACCCGAAGTTGGAAATCTACAACGGCGCCGGCGAGCGGATTGCGATCAACGAAATCTGGTCTGCGACGCTCTCCAGTGCGTTCAGCTCGGTCGGTGCCTTCCCGCTTACCCCGGGTTCGGCGGATGCCGCTTTGACGATCAGCCTCCCGCCGGGCGGTTATACGGTGCAGGTCTCCGGCGCGGATGGCGGCACCGGCGAAGCGCTCGTCGAGTTGTACGAGCTGCCGTAACTAGACTTCGGTTGGTTGTTCATGCCGCCCCGGCTAGTATCGGGGCGGTCCCGGAGCCGGCCCGAAGGGGGCCGGCTCTTTGTTTTCGGGGCGCGCGGGCAGGCCATCCGGTCTTTGGTCGCAAAGAAGCATCCCAAAAAATCGGAGAGCGATTAAAGCCTTTGAGGCAACTGTCAGCGCCCGAAAGTCGCTCGTCGGCGGGATTCACTATTTTGCGCCCCTCGCGGCCACCTTCCTAGCCGGCTCACTTCCGGTCGATACGCGTGAACAGCCAGACTCCGAGCCCGAGGAAAAGCACGTTGGGCAGCCAAAGCAGAAGATCCGGCCGATATTCGGGGTGACGGTCGAGCGACTTGATCGCCACGGTCATCAAATAGAATCCGAGCACGAGGCCGAGGGCGACGCCGAGGTTGGCCGAGGTCTCTCGCCGTGACACCTTGATGCCCAGCGGCACGCCGATCAGGGCAAACGAAAACACCGCCAGCGAAAGGTTGAATTTCTCCTGCACAATCATCGCGAGTTTCATCCGCGTGCGCGCATGCTCCTTGGCCTGCTCGGGTGGCGGCTTGATCGCGGCGAGTTGGGCCTGCTTCGCATGGAGGCCGGAATAGGTCAGCCAGTCGTCCTTCATCCGGTCGAGGTTCTTGCCGAAGTAGCGGTCCAGAAGGATCCGGACTTCGGCCGCCTTCTCCACGGACGCCACTTTGGGTGATTTGCTGAAATCTTCCGGATTTTCGGCGTCGCGTTCCTCGACGGTCACATTGACGAGATTGGGCACGAGACTGTTGGTTGCTTCATCGTAGACCAGCCGGCCGGACTCCGCGCGCAGCAGGCGCCGCACCCGCGAGCGTTCATCCAGCTCCCAGAGCCAGATGTCGCGCAGAACGTCACCTTCCTTTTCGCGCACATACAGCACGCTGCCGGCGAAATCTCGGATGAAGCGCTTCGCCTCGATGATGCGGAGCGGGTTTGCCCGGACGGCCGCGGCGAACTCCTTGTGGTACTGCACGCGGGCCCATGGCATCGATTCGAAGTTCACGTAGAGCGCCAGGGCCGCGCACCCCAAACCAAGCAAAAGAATCGGCTGGGAGACGCGCATGACGCTGACGCCTGAGGCGCGCATGGCGGTGATCTCGCTATCGGCCGACAACCGTCCAAGCGTCAGCAACACACCGGTCAGCACCCCCATCGGGAGTGCGTACGACACGGCAAACGGCAGCAGCAGCGCGTTGAGGCGCAGAAAGGTATCGAAATCAAACTGCCCCGCGAGCAGCGGTCCGATGAGCTCGCGGGCCACGTTGGGCAGGGCCACGACAAATGCGAACAAGCCGACGGCGGCCGCGCAGGTGAATAGCACGCTCTTAAGGATGTGGCGGTCGAGGAGGTTCAAGCGGTCGCGGAATTCATCACAGACCGCTCCGGCCCGCACAAGGTTTCAAAAGACGCCGGCGTGGCTGTGGGCGGGAAGAATATCCCCCGGCCGGCGCGGCCTAACGTCACATCCGCCTTCGTGGGTCAGCTCGCTGGCGAGGGCCTCCTCAGCCTTTCGCCGCGTCCGCCAGCGGGCCGGCCTGCGAAAGGGGAAACCCCGCCGGCCGAGGCACCTGCTACTCGAAGCCGAGTGACAACTGTGGCCCGCCTTCGCCGGCCGCGGGTAGCGACGGCACGGGTGCGGGCACGAGGCACTCGGGGCCTTCGACGCGGACGCTATTGACCCGCGGGGAAACCGGCTCTGCTTGCATCCACTCGCCGGGAGCGGGCACGAGCAGGGGCTCCAGCTGCGCCGGCTCTTTCACCTGTGGATCCAGCCAGCGGTCGCGGCCCTCTCCGGTTAGGATCACGGGCATGCGGTCGTGCAATGGACTCACGACCGCGTTGGGCGTTGTGGTGATCAGCGAACACGTTTCGAGCGTCACGCCGTCGGGTCCGCGCCACTGCTCCCAGAGCCCGGCCAGCGCGATCGGACTTTCATCGCGCATCGAAAAGTACCACGGAAATTTCAGCTTTCCGAGGGTCTGCCACTCGTAGAAGCCGCTTGCCGCCACAATACAGCGCCGGTGGCGGAACGCCTCGCGAAACGAGGGCTTCGTTGCCACGCCGTCCGCGCGTGCGTTGGCCAGCCGGGCCCCGCCCGAGGCGTCGCGCGACCACCGCGGTACGAGTCCCCACTGCAGCGCAGCCGCTTCGCGTGCGCCGTCGGGCCGCGTCCGAATCGCCGGCACCACCGTGCTCGGGGCGATGTTGTAGCGGCTGACGAACTCGCGCGGGTCCTTGACACCGAGTTGCGCCATCAGCGCCTCGAGGTCTTTGCGTTTGAGAACGTAGCGGCCGCACATGGTGGGAGCGCGGCACGATTCCCGCGGCTCAGAACGACGTCAACTGTTCGCCCAGCCGATGAAAATACGCGGTCGCGCGGCGAACCGATCCGCGGTTCAGCCCCGCGCGGCGGATCGGTTCGTTTAGACGCATCAAGAAAAAATATGGCTGCGCCAGCCTGAATCGCTTTCATCGGCGCATGTCGTCCGCCCCGGCCCAGCGCGCCCATCCGATCATGAAGGCCGTCGCCGGGGAACCGGATGTGCGGACCGAGGATGCCGTCGCGGTGGAGGAACCGCTGGAGATCCGCGTCGGCGGGCGCGGCGTCGCCGTGGTGATGCGCACCCCCGGCCACGACCGCGAACTGGCCGCGGGCTTTCTGGTGACCGAGGGGATGCTCACGCGCCGCGACGACGTGCTCGACCTCGTGCGTTGCGCGGAGCCGGGTTCACCTACTCCCGGGGCGGAAAACATCATCGATGTCCTGCTCGCGCCGGGCGCGGCGGTGGATTTCACGCGGCTTACCCGCCACGTGTTCACGTCGTCGAGTTGCGGCATCTGCAGCAAGGCCACGATTGAGGCGGTGCGGACGCAGTTTCCGCCGGTGGCTGCGCCGTTGGTGCCGCGGCGCGGGGTGCTGGCGGCGTTGCCCGCGCGGTTGCGGGCGGCGCAGACGGGTTTTGCGCGGACGGGCGGATTGCACGCCGGTGCGCTGTTCGATGCCGAGGGTAATTTGGAGGCAGTGCGGGAGGACGTCGGCCGGCACAACGCCTTGGACAAGCTGATCGGCCGGGCGTTCTTCGCGGAGCAGCTGCCGTTGTCGGGCCGGATCTTGCTGGTGAGTGGCCGGGTGTCGTTCGAGTTGATGCAAAAGGCGCTGGCGGCGGGCATTCCGTGTGTCGCGGCGATCTCGGCGCCGACGACGGCGGCGGTGGAGTTTGCGCAGGCGAGTGGCCAGACCCTGATCGGCTTTTTGCGGCCCGTCGCGGGCGAGGGCGGGGCGGGGATGCGAATGAATGTTTACGCCGGCACCTTGGCGGGGTGATGGTGTCGCAAGGCAACCTTGCCTAACCACGAATCACACGGATGACGCCGATCTTTCATCATTCCCGAGCGGGGCGATTGCGCCGTTGGGCGGCCGCGTCTACCGCCGTTGGTGCGGTGCTCTGCTGCTGCATTCCGTCCACTGCATGGTCGGCTGCCGAACCGCCGCCGGAGCAGAGCCAGAACATGGCCGAGCGGACGCTCCGGAAGATCGTGGAGAACCAGCGCGAGCTGTTCGCGGAAGCGGCGAAGCAGGGCGAAAACCTGGTCGAGAGCGCCTTTCGCCAGCAGGTGCAGTCGCTGACGCACGACTACGAGTTGCTGCTCCGGAACAATCCGCAGTTTGCCGCGGGTTACGCGGCCTACGGCTACCTGCTCAGCAAGGTCGACATGCGCAAGGAGGCGACGGCGATGTTGCTGAAGGCGAACCAGCTCGATCCGGATATTCCGCTGGTGAAAAATCAGCTCGGCAATTTGTTGGCTGAGGACGGCAAGCCGTTGCAGGCGGCGCCGTATTTCATCGCGGCGATCCGGTTGGTGCCAAACGAGCCGCTCTACCACTACCAGCTCGGCACGCTCCTCGTGGAGGCGCGGGAGGATTTTCTGAAGGCCGGCGAGTGGAAGCGCGACGCGCTGGACAATGCCATGCACGAGGCCTTTCGCCGCGCGGCGGAGCTGGCGCCGGACCGCTTTGAGTTTTCCTACCGCTACGGGGAATCGTTCTACGATCTTGAGCGGCCGGACTGGGACGGTGCGCTCAAGGTATGGAGCCGGCTTGAGGAGAAGGCTGAATCGGCGATCGAGCGCCAGACCATGCGGCTGCACGCGGCCAACGTTCTGCTCAAGCAGGGCAAGCGGGACCACGCGAAGGCGCTGATCGCCACCGTCGACGAGGAGAAATTGCAGGGCCAGAAACAAAAGCTCGTTGCCGAACTCGCGGGAACCCCGAAGAAGTAATCCATGGATTTCGGTCTCTCCCCCGAGGCGCTGCGCTCCGGGCTCATCTTCTACTTTCTCCTGTTCGCGGTGCTGATCCTGCGCGCGTTTGCCCAGGCCTGGGTGGCGGACACGCTCGGTGATCCGACCCCGCGCAGCGAGGGCCGCGTCACGCTCTACCCCGTGCCGCACGTCGACTTTCTCGGCACCGTGGTGCTGCCGTTGATCTGCGTGTTCTACCTCCAGCCGCGCCTGACCTCGATTAACTTCTTCCTTGCCTGGACGAAGCCGGTGCCGACGAACCCGAGTTACTTCGCGCACCCGCGCCGCGGCGAGGTCTACACGCAGTTTGCGGGCTTCGGCATTTGTTTTGTGGTGGCACTCCTCACGGCGCTGGTCGGCGGTTTCGCCTACGGGCTGAGTCCGCGCAGTATCGAGGTTTCGGTGTCGCTGATCGGCATTTGCGCGATGCTGATGGTCCTGGATCTCTTGCCGCTGCCCCCGTTGCCCGGCGGCGTGCTCCTGCGCTACTGGGGCGTAATTTCTGAGGAGGCCTTCTGGAGCATCAGCCGTTGGGGCGGCCTGGTGCTGATGATCGCGTTTAACCTGCCGCCGGTCCGCGCGCTGATCGGGGCGATGGTGGGTTTGGTCGCGTCGCCGTTTCTGGTAATCCTGCACCTGATCTCCCGATGAGCGCGCGACGGTCGCGGCCGGCCCGCACCGACCTCGGCGATCTTTCCCGCCTTCTGACCGTTGGCCAATGGCTCAATTCCGCCGAGGACTGGTACGCCAAAGCCGAGGTCGCCCTCGGTCAGGTGGCGACCAATGCGCACGACGAGGCGCTTTACCTGCTGTTGCGCACGTTGGCGCTCCCTCTGGATAGCGACGCCGGCGTGCTCGCGCGCAAGGTCACCGCGACCCAGCGCAACGCGCTCGAGACGGTGTTTCGCCGGCGGATCCAGGAACGGGTGCCCGCGGCCTACCTCACGCGCGAGGCCTGGCTCGGCGAGCACCGGTTCTATGTCGACGAGCGGGTGATCATTCCGCGCAGTTATTTTCTCGAAATGATTCCCGACCTGCTGGCGGCGCAGCTGCCGCCGCGTACGAAGGTCCGGCGCGTGGTCGACGTGTGCACGGGGTCGGGCTGCCTCGCGATTCTGCTGGCCCACGGTTTTCCCGGGGCCGAGGTGGATGCGTGCGACCTGTCGCCCGCGGCGCTCGAGGTGGCGGCCATCAATGTGCGCGAGCACGGGCTGGCGAAGCGGGTGCATCTATTTGCCAGTGACGTATTCGACGCGGTGCCGGCTTCGAACTATGATGTGATCTTGAGCAACCCGCCGTACGAGCCGAGCGCGCACGTGGACCGGCAGGAGCCGGAGTTTGCCGCCGAGCCGCGGATGGCGCACGACGGCGGCAGCGACGGACTCGTGATCATCCGCAAACTGCTACAGCAGGCCCGCGATCGGCTGGCCCCGCACGGCATCGTGGTCATTGAAGTCGGCGGCCTGCGCCGTGCAATCGACCGCGCGTTCGCCAAATTGAAACCCGAGTGGCTGCCGACGGAAGACGGTTCGAATTGCGTGGTGATGTTCCGCGCCGCTGCGTTGCAGGGTTGAGGGGACGCAGGCGGAAATAGGGCGGGCCCCGATGGCCCCATTGGGCCGGGACGCGCGACCGAAACGAAACCACCCGAGGGGGAGATCGGGTCTCACCGGCCTCTGCCATGCGGCCGCCGGCGTCTACCGCGCCGACAGCGAATTCGCCAGAACCTGAAAGACGAGGAACCCGATCATGAACGCGGTCATCAACGTGACGCCGGTTTCATGGCTTGAAAGCGTGAGTAGCAGCGAGCTGACGGCGAGGGCGGCAAGCGCCAGGGTGGTGGCGGCGAGGATCGTGCGTGACCGACCGGTCTTGCCAAACGTGGCCGCGACACAGATCGAGAGCACCGCGAATACCACGGCGCCGAACAGGCCGATTTCACTGCCGAGCACCAACCAGCCGCCGAGGCAGGCCAACGCGAGAGCGAAGACTCCACCGAAACAACCCGCCCCCATCCGTTGGTCCGCCGATAGCACATGTCGGCCGAAACGGTCGAAGAACAGCAGCAGGTTGAACATCGGGTGCGCCGTCCACGAGAGGTATACGAAGCCGTAGAAAAGTCCGAATAGTGGCCACCACAGCCACTTCAGGTCCGGCTGCAATTGGGACAGCGCCGCCGCGGCGCGGCCGCCGAAAAAGATCCCGAGGACAAAGATCCATTGGAAGCGGGCGCTCTGCCGTCCCGTCCAGAGGAAGTAGGCGAGCATCAGCCGGTAGACCGGATTGCGCGCCTTCAACGCCTCGAGCATGCCCTCGCGGGCGTATTCGAGTTCCGGATCCAGCCGCAGCGCTTCACGAAAATGCTCCTGCGCTTTTTTCGGGTCGTTCCGGTGCAGGTGGTTCCAGCCCTGATTCGCGTGGGAAAAAGCATTCTCGGGGGCCCGGTGGAGGGCGTAGTCGACGGACGCCATCGCCTCCGCCTTGCGACCGAGCCGCACCAGTGCCATCGCGCGAAGGTTTGCCGCGGTCACGTGCTCGGGGTTGAGCGCCAGTGCGCGCTCCGTCGCCGCCAGCGCGGCCGGCCACTCTCCGCGGACGAGTTCAACCGAGGCCAGCAGGGAAAAGTGATCCGCGTCGGCCGGGTCGAGGCGCAGCGCCTCGTGCGCCGCGCGAAACGCGTCCTCGGTCCGGCCGAGGTCGCGCAGCACGTGGGCGTGGACGTTGTGGAGGTACGGTTCGTCGGGGGCGAGGCCGACCGCTTGTTGCACCGCGGTGAGCGCGGGTTCGGGTTTGCCCTGTTCCAAGCGGCTGAGCGCGAGCACGCCGAGGGCTTGCGGATCGTCGGGCTTCAGCGCGAGCGCGAGCATCGACTCCTGTTCCGCGTCCGCCGCCCGTGATTGGGCCAGCAGCAGCCTGGCCCGTTCCAAATGGCGGCTCATTTGGAAATCTTCAGGTACGCCAAGATCTCGTCGTAGAGTCCGCTCTGGTTGGCGTAGAGCGCGTGGTTGCGCGCCGTTTGGAACCAATCGGACACGGTCGGCTTGTGCCGTTTGATCGACTCGAGCAGGTCGGCGCTTTGCAGCGGTTGTACTTTGCCGGTTCGCATCGCCTCGCGGAGCTTCGCCTCGACGCTGACATCGACAACCGCCTTGAGGTCCGCTCCGGAAAAGCCCTCGGTCTTCCTGGCCAGCGGGTCGAAATCGATTTCCGCGACGGGTTTCCCCTTCAGCAACAGCCGCAGAATCGCGGCGCGGGCGGCGAGGTCCGGTGGTGGCACGAAGAGGATGCGGTCAAATCGGCCGGGCCGGCGGAATGCGGGATCGAGGTGCCACGGAGCATTGGTCGCGGCAAGAATGAGTACGCCCTCGTTGGACGATGCGACGCCGTCCAGCTCGGAAAGAAACTGGTTGATGATCTGGCGCCCGCCGCTCTTCAGCATGTCGGTGCGGTTCGCGCCGAGGGCGTCGACCTCGTCGAAGAAGAGCACGCAGGGTCGGTGCGTGCGCGCCTGCTCGAAGATCCCGCGCAGGTTTTTTTCGCTCTGGCCGATCCACATGTCCAGGACGTCGCTGATGCCGACGGCAAGGAACCCGGCGTTCACCTCCCCCGCGGTGGCCCGCGCGAGATAGGTTTTTCCGCAGCCCGGCGGGCCGTACATCAAAATTCCACCGCCGATTTTCTTGCCGTAGGCCTTGAACAGATCCGGCTGCTGGAGCGGCAGGATGATCTTCATCCGCACCTCCTCCTTCACCGTTTCCATGCCGCCGACATCGGCGAAGGTCGTGGCGGGAAACTCGGGGGGCGGATTTTCGGTTATGTCCGGCAGGTCGCCCGCGGGCAGGGCCGCCGCGATATCCGGACCGGGCTCGTCATCGTCGCCGGCTTCGGGGTTGAACAGCGGGGGCTCAGGGTCGGTCGGCGTGGGGGCGGCAGCCGATTTTGGCAGGGCGGGCTCCGTGCGCTTGGGCAAATGGGCGCCGAGCTCTTCCTCAAGCGCGCGGTCGGTCAGGGTGGCGTCCGCCTCGCGCGCCCGCAGGTATTGCCGGGCGGCCAGCCGCGGTTCGCCGGCGTGCAGGGCGAGCCGAGTGTGGAGCAACAGGGCACGGGGCTCCGGTGTCGGGCCCTTCACCATGTCCTCGACGAGGACCATGGCGGCGCCGTGTTTGCCGGCTTGAAAAAATGCCGCGGCGAGGCCGAGCTTCGCTCCGAAATGATTCCGGTCGAGGCCGAGCACGCGCTTGAACATCGCCTCCGCTTCCGTGAAGCCCCCGTTGCGGAGCACGGTTTCACCCACGTGCTGGAGCAATGGCACGTTGTCCGGAGCCAGACGCAGCGCTTCGCGGAGGGCGGGCGGGACGAGCGGTGAGTCGAACGGATCGGGCATCTCGCGGAATCAAGCGTCTGGGTCCGGAGCCGCCGAGCTTATTTCTTGGTCGCCGGGGCGTCGGCCGTGCGCGTGGGCAGGCCGGCATTAGTCCAGTCCTTGAGCCCGCCGAGATTCGCTGCCTTCACGCCCTTCGTGCCGAGGGCGGAGCATACTTCCCCGGCTCGACCGCCGCCGCGGCAGAAGAGAATAATTTCCTTACCGGCGTTTGCCGCGAGGAACGGCTTCCAAAGCTTCTGGTCGCCGTCGAAGTCGCTCTTCGGCAGCAGCACCGCGGGGCCGGCCGTGCCGGATTCTTTTACTTCGGCGGGCTCGCGGACATCCACGAGCACGGCCTTGCCCTCGGCCACCAATTGCGCGGCGGTTTGGGCGGACATTTTTTTGATTTCCGCCGCGAACGAGGTGAGCGCGGAGAGCGTGAATATCAGGGTGGCCAGCACCAGGGTGGGGGATTTCATGGGTGGCGGCAGTCTGCCGGGCCATCCGGCGAAATCAAACCCCGAGGTGCGCCGTTCCGACCGCACCTCGCCGGGACCGGCTCACGATTTTTTGGCCGGGACGACCGGAGGAGGAGGGTCGCCGACGGAACTCGGATCAGGCCCACCATTGTCCGGTGGCGTAGCCGGTCGCCTGGTCTGTCGGGTAACGTTCGGCCAAGCGTGCGAGCCGTTCGGGTGACAACGCTGCGTGCGGGCCGTGGCAGGTCGCGCATTGGGTCAGCCGCCGCGCCCAGAGCCCGAGTTTCGCGAATGACCGACGTCAAGCTGACGGCGTCGAATCCGACCGGGCGCGTGTGATGGAAAGCGTGGCGTCCAGGAGCCAACCGGCCAGCAACGCCATCAACGCCCAATTGACGGGTTGGGTGGCGTAGCGCCAGGCGGTTTCCACCCACGGCGGCGCTGGAATCATCCAGCTGTTCAACACGAGGCAGTAGGCGCCGTCCTGCCAGACGCTCAGCAGCAGCAGGCCGATTCCGATGCGGGCGGCCCGGGCGCGGGAGGGCGTCCGTAGCTGGGCCCAGAGCCAGGGGCAAAGCCAGAGGGCAAAAATCCAGCGGTAGGCGAAACTGGTGCCGGCGAGGAAGCAGCCCAACAGCAGCAGCGCGCCAACGGCGAAGGCCCAGCGCCCCGTTGCCCCTTCACCGTGATCGGCCTTGCTCAAGCCGAGGGTGAACCGCCTTCGGACCAACCACCACGCCGCCAGGGCAATAATCGCGGTGGAAAGCGCGATCATGGTGCCGCTGGGGAGGCCGAGATCGCGCCACAATACCGGTGAACCGAAGAGGTAAACCGAGTCGGGAAAGCGGAGTACGCCGCGTGCGAGCGACATCCGCTCGGACCACAAGACGAGCAGCGCTGCCGCCGCGCCGCCGATCGCCAGCCAAAAACCCTGTCGGCGGGGAACCACGAACAAAGGCAATGCGGCGAGCGCCACCACGGGATAGTATTTTAGCCCGGTCGCGGCTACGAGCGCGGCCCCGAAGAGGGCGACCAGCCATGGCCGGACCGGGTCACGCAACCACAGTAGCGGCAGTCCCAGTAGCGTGAAGATGATGAGGTCGTTGTTGGCGCGGTTTAGACCGAGCAGGACCGGGGGAGAAAGCGCGACCGCGGCATAGAGGAGCGCCTCGCGGGGCGAACGAGGCTTCAGGCCGGCAAGGGCGACCGCGAGAAAGCCGAGAACGCAGCTCCCCCCGAAAATAAAATTGTCGGCGCGGGTCACTCCGAGGTGACGCAGACCCAACCACCAATCCGAGTAAACGTGGCGGCGCTTGAGGATATCGAGCGGGATGGAATCGTAGGGATTTAGTCCCGCGGTCACCGCATCGTTGGCCGCCAAAATGGCGTAGGAATCAAGGAACCACAGCCCCGGTTCGCCCAGCCCTAGCATGGTCGTTGCACGCGGCAAACGCGCAAAGCCGATTAGGCCCAATGCCACCAGAAAGAGTAACAGCCAACGCGGGTGCGGCAGGCGGGAACGGCGCGGCGGCGCGGCGGTTTCGGACTCGGGCGACGTGGGCATGCGGAGCGCGGACGGCGTCCGTCGCGCGCGTCACCATGAATCGCGTACGGGCGGCCCGTCACGGCTTTTTCCGCGGCCGGACGCTTTCAGCGTGAAATTAAGTCTTCGCGTAGCCGCGTTTGAGCCGAAGGCGAAAACGCGGCCACAATGGCGGACCGCGTTGTCCTCAACGCCGACGCGGCCAGAAAATTTATGCAACCGCAGTCGCGCCCGCAGCATCCTTCCCGCTGCCGGATTCGGCGCAGGTTTCGTCCATGATTCGGATCATGGCGACCTCCACCTGCTGGGCGGCGGCGGCGGCGCCGGGGACGCCGAACATCGTGAGCAACGCGGTCGGCTTGATCGTCGCGAGGACGGTGCGGCCGTTTTCCTCATAGATGGAAATCCGGCAGGGCAGCGCCGTGGAGATCGCGATGGCTTGGGTCAGGACCTCCTGTGCCTGCTGCGGGTTGCAGACCTCGATCACCCGGCATTCGCGGGGGAACGGCACGCCCTTGCTCTCCATTTTTTCGCGGAGGTTGTGCGTCGCGAGGACGCCGAACTTATGCTGCGGCGCGATCGCAACGAGTCGTTGGCAGGCGGCGTCGACGGACAAGTGGGTGGTTCGAGTCAGGATGAGGTCGTTGGTCATGGGCGAGTAGGTTGACGTGGTGATCGGACCGCACCGTGGCGGTGCCCGGAGGAAGTGGTACTAGGGAAGGCGGGCGACCAACGGCTCACGCCGGGTTGGGGCGACGGAGCAGTCTTACCCCGTAGTGCCACGGGGGGAGATCCAGCGTGGCCTCGCTGGTCGCCAGCAGGCCGGTGGTTTCGGCCCAGAGGCGGATTTGGTCGGGCCGGGGTCGGATCGCCAACGCGGGGCCGCGTGGCGTGGTCGGGTCGTGACGCCAGTGAATGACGTGGATCATTCCACCCGGTCGGACCACTCGCGCGGCCTCGGTCAACACCCGCACCGGGTCTTCGCCGTGGAGCAGGTTGAAAAGCAGGCAGGCGTCATGGCTCGCGTCGCGCAGACCGAAACCCGCGGCAAAGACATCGCGCACCACGCCTTGTAGGTTAACGATGCCGGCGACCGCAGCGCGTTGCCGGGTGCGTTCGGCCATGCCGGGTTCGATGTCGAAGGTGCGCAGCGAACCCGTCACCCGCCGAGCCACCGGCAACGAGAACGTGCCGTACCCGCAGCCGAGTTCGACGACGTCGCGCAACCGTCCGTCGATCCCCAGGCGATCGAGGATCAGGTCGACGTTGAAAAGCGTTTCCCAGTAGGCCTCGTCGGGCATCCCGCTCTCGCGCAATTTCATGGCGGTAAAGGCCCGACTTGCATGGTGGGATTACTTCGAGCCGGCCGGTTTGGCCGCGCACGTGCTCAGCCTGAACGGCAGATACGCGGGGCAAAAGCGCACGGTGGCGGTGAGGATTGGCACCAAGCCGGCTAGGCCCCACCAGGTCTTGAAATAAAAACCGGCGCCGAGCGCGCCGAGGCCCATGATGAAACGGAGGGTGCGGTCGATGCCGCCGACGTTGGATTTCATTTTATCGGGAGGTCGCGGGGCCATTGACGACGGGCCAACCGGCGGCGACCCAGTCGCGGAGCCCGCCGGTGTTGGCGGCGCGAAAGCCCTCCTGCACGAGCAGGCGGGCGGCGATGGCGGAGCGTCCGCCGGCCGCGCAGTAGACGAGCAGTTCGCGCTGGGCATTGGCGGCGAGAAACGGTTTCCAGTCCTTCCGCGCGTCCGAGAGGTCGCTTAACGCCAACCGCACGGCGTGCTCCGCAACGCCCGAGGCCCATTCGTCCGGTTCGCGGACATCGATCAGCACGGCGGCGCCGGAGCGGATGCGTTCGAAGCAGTCGCCGGGCGGGAGGCTCGGTGCGGAGGTGAAGAGGGCTTTGGCCATTTTCAAATAGTTCATACGGTCGGGGAGGGGCGCTTTTCGTCGGCCCGTTGGTTCGCCATGAAGTAGAGGACTGGGACCGCCATGCGGCTGATAAGCAACGAGGCGATTTCGCCGAACATGAGGCTGATCGCAAGACCTTGGAAGATCGGATCGGCGAGGATTACACTGGCGCCAACCACGACGGCGAGGGCGGTCAGCAGCATCGGACGGAAACGCACGGCGCCGGCTTCGATCACGGCGTCCCGCAGACCGAGGCCGTGCGAGCGCCGAAGCTCGATGAAGTCGACGAGGATGATCGAATTTCGCACCACGATGCCGGCGCCGGCCATGAAGCCGATCATCGACGTCGCAGTGAAGAAGGCGCCGAGCGCCCAGTGCGCGGGTAGAATACCGACGAGCGAAAACGGGATCGCGGCCATCACGACGAGCGGGGTCACGTAGCTGCGGAACCAGCCGACCATGAGCATGGCGATCAGGACCAGCACGGCGGCGAACGCGAGGCCGAGGTCGCGGAAAACCTCGAGGGTGATATGCCACTCGCCGTCCCACTTGAGTGCGGGCGCCTGGTCGTCCAGCGGGACGTTGAGGTGATAGATCGGCAGTTCGGCCACCGTCGCGCCAAATTGCCGTGCGTCGAGCGCGCGGATCGCTCGGTCGATGCCGAACATCGCATAGGCCGGGCTCTCCACCACGCCGGCCACGTCGGCCGTGACATAGGTCACCGGCTTGAGATTCTTCCGGTAGAGGTTGCGTTCGCCGCGGGTGGATTCGACGCGGACGAGTTCCGACAGCGGCACCAGCGCGGCCGGACCTTGAAAGCCGGGCAGATCGGCGCGCACGGACACGCCCAGAATCTTCGCCGGTGAAGAGCGCTGGCTGGCGGCAAACTCGAAGATAACCGGCACATCTTCGCGTTCGGTCGCGGCGTGCAACAGATCGACAGCTTGACCTTGGAGCGCGAGGGCGAGCGTGCGGGCGACGGCGGCTTCGCTGACGCCGTGTTGGGCCGCCTTGGCGCGATCGACGATGTAGCGGACCTTCGGCTGCTCGTCTTCGACATACCAGTCGATGTCCACGACCCCGGCGGTACGCTCCATAATGCCGCGGATTTCACGGGCGAGGGCGAGGCGCCTCGACTCGTCGGGGCCGTAGATTTCGGCGACGATCGACTGTAGGACCGGCGGTCCGGGCGGCACTTCAGCGACGGCCACGGCGGCGCCGTACTTTTGCGCAATGGCGGTGACGAGCGGCCGCAGGCGCTTGGCGATGGCGTGGCTCTGTTCGGAGCGATCGTCTTGGCCGACGAGGTTGACCTGGATGTCGGCGACATTTGGGCCGCGGCGGAGATAAGAGTGGCGGACGAGTCCGTTGAAATTAAACGGCGCCGCGGTCCCGGCATAGATTTGGTAATCGCGGACCTCGGGGGCGTGGCCCACGGCCTCGGCCATTTCGCGGGCGATGCGGGTCGTCTGCTCGAGCGTCGTGCCCTCGGGCGTGTTGAGCACGATCTGGAACTCCGACTTGTTGTCGAAGGGCAGCATCTTGATCGTGACTTTGCCGGTCAGGACGAAGCCGAGCGAGGCGAGGAGCAGCAGCACGATCGTGCCGAGGAAAATCCAGCGCCAGCGCGCTCGGCCGAGGAGCGGGCCCATGACGCGGTAGTAGAGTCGGGTGAACCAGTCGCCTGGCGGGTGGTCGTGTTCGAAGGTCAGCGCCGCGCGCTCGGCCTCGGAGAGATTTTCCTCGCACGCCGCCTGACGCTTCAGGACGCGGATCGCGGCCCAGGGCGTGATGGTGAACGCGATCGCAATCGAGAAGAGCATCGCGGCGGTCGAGCCGATGGGGATCGGCCGCATGTAGGGTCCCATCAGGCCGCCGACGAAGGCCATCGGCAGAATCGCGGCGATCACGGCCCACGTGGCGAGGATCGTCGGCGCGCCGACTTCATCCACGGCCTCGAGGGCGACTTGGCTGAGGGATTTTTTTGCGGCGCCGGGCAGACGCACGTGGCGGACGATGTTTTCCACCACCACGATCGCGTCGTCGACGAGGATGCCGATCGAGAAGATCAGCGCGAAAAGCGTGATCCGGTTGAGCGTGTACCCGTAGAGATAGAACACGAGCAGCGTGAGCGCGAGGGTCGACGGGATCGCGAGCAGCACGACGAGCGACTCGCGCCAGCCGAGAAAGAGGAGAATCAGCACCGCGACGCCAAAGACCGCGATGCCCATGTGCAGCAGCAGTTCATTGCTCTTCTCCGCGGCGGTGTGCCCGTAGTCGCGCGTGATGGCGAGGCCGACGTCGGCCGGCAGCAATGTGCCGCGCAAGGCATCGACCTTGGACAGCACGGTGTTGACGACATCGATCGCATTCGCGCCGGGGCGCTTCGCGATGCTGAGCGTTACGGCGGCCTCCAGGCCGGATTCTGGTGTGGTCGCCGAGGGCGGGCGGTGCCCCTGGGCGCCCGCCCCGAACAGCACATAGTCGCTCGGTTCGGTGGCCGCGTCGGTGACCGTGGCCACATCGCGGAGATACACCGCGCGACCGCCATGGACGCCGATGACGACGGCGCCGAATTCGGCGGCGTCATGCAGAAAGGACCCCGTCTCCAGCAGCACCTCGGTGTTGGTGAACGGTCGCGAGCCGGCGTGCAACGGACGGTTCGCCTGTTGCAACGCGGGGATCAGGTCGGTGGCGCTGAGTTGCCGGGCGGCCAGAGCAGCGGAGTCGAGCACAACGCGCACCGCGCGGCGGTTGCCGCCGATGAGCGTGGTTTCCGCCACCTGGGGAATCGACTTCACGGCGTCGTCGAGTTGGGCGGCAAGCCGGCGCAGCGTAAGATGGTCCTGCGTACGGCTGTGGAGGGTCAGCGCCAGCACGGGCACGTCGTCGATCGTCCGCGGCTTGACGAGCGGCGGGGTCACGCCGGTCGGGATACGGTCGAAGTTACCCTGGAGCTTCTGGTTGAGGCGCACGAGCGCGGCCTCGATGTCGGTGCCGACCTTGAACCGGACGATGACGAGGGCTCCGGCGGGACTGGAGGTGGAGTAGAGGAATTCCACGCCGGGGACCTCCCAGAGCAGTTTCTCCATTGGCCGGGTGACGCGGTTCTCCACTTCGGCGGCGGAGGCGCCGGGCATGCCGACGAACACGTCGATCATCGGCACCTTGATTTGCGGCTCCTCCTCGCGGGGGAGCATCAGCACTGCAAACAGGCCGAGAAGAATCGACGCGATGACGGCGATCGGCGTGAGCTTGGATTGTGCGAACGTTCCGGCCAGGCGACCGGCGAGGCCGGGCTGGGGCGCGGGCGCGGCGGAATCGGGGGAGGGCGCGGTGCTCACGGAATGAGCTCGAGGGTTTGGCCTTCGCGGAGACCCGCGGCAGGGGCGAGGATGACGCGTTCCCCCGCGTTCAGGCCGGATAAAATTTCAATGCGGTCGCCGCGGACGGCGCCGGTTCTCACGAGGCGGAGCTGGGCGCGGTTGTTTTCACCCGCCACGAAGATTCGTTCCATCTGGCCCAGCGGTGAAACTGCGGTGCGCGGGGCGAGCAGGACACGGATCGGCGGGCCCGGCACGAAGACGCGGGCGAACTGACCCGACCGGACCGCCGTGCCGGCGGGCACCGTAAGGCGGGCGAGTACGCTCCGGGCGCCGGCGTCGGTGGCGGAGGAGAGCTCGGCGAGCGGCGCGTTGAACGTCAAGCCCGTGGCGGGAACCTCGATCGTGAGGTTCGTGCCGGGAGTGAGTGCGCCGGCGAGTGAATCGGGCACGGCGGCCTCGACTTGGAAGGCGTCCGCGCTTTCGAGTTCCAGCAGGAGTTGTCCCGGCGCGGCGAGGTCGCCGGCTTCGGCGGGTTTGCGGGCGATGACGCCGGCGAACGGGGCGCGAACCGTGGCGTACCCCAGCAGGACTTCGGCTTCGCGGAGCAGCGCTTCGTGGAGCGCGAGGCGGTCTTCGAGGCTGCGCACCGGGTCGGCGGCGCTGGCGCCCTTGCCGAGCAGGTCGCGTTCGCGGGCGAGGTCACGGCGGGTGGCGTTGAGTTGGGCCTGTGCTTGGGCGACCCGAGCGGTGATTTCACCGGCGGCGATTCGCACGAGGAGGTCGCCTGCTTTCACAGCTTGGCCGAGGGTGACGTTAAACTCCTCGATCGGGCCCAGGACTTTCGCGGAGAGCTGGGCGCGGCGTAGCGGGCGGATACTGCCGGAAACGTCCGTCACCGCCGGCACAGCCTCAAGCTGCACGGTGGCGATATGGACCCTCGCGGCTGGACCGGTGGCGATGCTTTCGGGTGCGGCGGCCGGATGTTTTGAGCAGCCGGGCAAGGCGAGCAGCAGTGGCAAGAAACAGAGGGTGGGACGAAGGCGCATGACGGGGAGGTCGTGACGTGAAAGCGACGGGGAATCAGTTCGCCCGGGCGGAGAAGGCGGTGAGCAGCCCGAGACCGGCGCCGCCGAGGACGGTGAGGCTGAAGCCGATGCGTCCGGGTGACATGGGATGAGGCTTATCGCCGGCGGGGCAGCGTCACTTTTGCCCGCCCCAGTGGATCATGTCGTTCGCGTCGACCCAGCCGAGTTTGCGCAGCACGAGGGTCGGCGGGCAGAAGCCGGTGAACACGGACTGGATCAGATTGGCGCCGGCGAAGGCGGGGAGAAGCAGCCACCACGGGCTGACCTTCCAGGCGAGAACGGTGCCGGTCAGGGTGACAATGCCGGCGAGGAGACGGATCAGGGATTCGGTTTTCATGGCGGGAGGGCGCGGGTTTGATGGGAATTTATATGCGCATATACTCATATACTTGAAATCAGGTCAAGCTCGTGTTCGCTGACGGGAATGGCCCGCAAAGCTCCCTTGTCCGACGCCGCCCTCGAACTGGTGGCGCGGCGTTTTGCCGTCTTGTCCGAGCCGATGCGGCTGCGGCTGATCCAGGCCTTGTTTGAGGGCGAGATGAACGTGAATGCGCTCGTCGAGGCCACGGGCGGCACCCAGGCAAACATCTCGCGCCATCTTCAAACGTTGACGCAGGCGCACGTGCTGGCGCGGCGGAAGGAGGGCCTGCAGGTGTTCTATTCGATCGCCGATCCCTCTCTCTACAAGTTGTGCGAGCTGGTCTGCGGCAGTCTGGAGAAGCAGTTTGCGCGGCACGCGGAATCGCTGGCGAAGTAGCCCTGCGCCGGCGCGTCGGTAAATTTTCTTTCGGTCGCGGTCCCGGCGCACACGCGCGGGGTGACGGGAATCTTGGAACCGCTCTAGCGGGCGAGGTCGTACAGCGCGTAACCGGCGAGCAGGTTCGGACGGAAACGGCAGGGCGTGTGCCAGTCGCCGGCGAGATGGGCGCGGCGCGCGACCCGGATGCCTTTGACCGCGCAGAAATTCTCAAAGTCGGCGATCGAAACCGGATTGGCCGGCCGGCTTTCGAACCATTCCGTGGTGTAGACGTCGTTCCGGATTTTCCGCCCCTGCACGAGGGTGTTCAGCCGGTTTTTCCAGAAGCCGTGATTGACGAAGCCGACGGTGACGGTGTGTCCGACGCGGAGGGCTTCGAGGATGACCGCGGTGGGATCCGCCAATTCCTGCACGGTCCGCGAGCAGATGACGCGGTCGAAGTGTTT
>CAIJFT010000232.1 GCA_903820035.1 uncultured Opitutia bacterium | reverse complement strand
GTTTTCGATATCGGCGCGGCCGTTGTAGCGGCGCCACACGTCGAGGGCACTGATGCTGGCCGGCAGATTGGTCCGCAGCGCCTGGAACTTGTAGCCGGGCACCTCGAGCAGCTGCTTCCCCCCGGCGTGCGGTCGGTCGACAATAGTCCGAAAGGAAATAGTCCGAAAGGGTCAGGGCGAAACTTGCAACGGGCGCCCCGCCTCGATGAGTAGCGGTTTCGAGCTTGCTGGAGCTGCGTTTGAGCCGGAGGCGACAGCGTGGTTATCCTGGTTTGTCAGCGACGGCAGTCGCCCGAGCACATCGCTAAGGCAGGCCAGAGGGTCCTTGCCGTGGCGCTGGCACGAGACCGCCAAGGAGTAGATGATGGCGGAACGCTGGCCGGCGGCGGGATGGCCGATAAGAAGCCACTTTTTCGTGCCTACGCATGAGGGCCGGATCGCATTTTCGACCAGGTTGATGGTGCCTAGGCTTGGCGTTTCGCGCGCCTCCCGCTTGACGAGCCGTTATACTGCCGGACCCGATTCTTAAAACCGGGACCAAACCGCCACCATTGCAACTCTATGGAACTCTCTGACACGGAAGCCGAGACCCTACGCCACACCATCCTCGACTCGATCCGCGAATCAGCGGTAAACCCCGACGTCATCCCGGCCTGGGACTTGGGAACCGGCTGGCCCGATGCGTCTGTCCAGCGACTCTGGTCAGTGGCCAACATCCCTCCGGCGATGCTCGCCGAGGCGTACATTTCCAAGCGAAACCTAACTGAACTCCTGCGGGCAACATTCGACCCTACCGGAGCATCGCCCTGGGCGCTGGTCGGCGGAAGACTCCTTGGAGAAGTCTGGATTGTGTGGCCGCGTTACGCTCGCGATGCCGAAACGATTCGAGCCCTAGCCCAAAAGGGTGACGCGTACGCTCAATTTAATCTGGGCCAAATCTACGCGCACGGCGAAGGGGTTGAGCGCGACCTTCAAGAGGCCATCCGTTGGTGGCGGTTGGCGGCGGAGCGCGGCGTGATCAAGGCCAGCTACAACCTGGGAATCGTTTTCAGCGGATCCGACGAAAATGTGCCGGCGGACGCGGTCGAGTCGCTCAAGTGGTTCAAGCGCGCAGCTGCAAGGGGGGATGCCGATTCACAGTATCAGCTGGGCACGCTCTACGCGGAAGGAAAGGGTGTTGCCCGTGACGTGAAAAAGGCTCTCAGGTGGTACCGGATGGCTGCCCGCCTAGGCGATGCGGATGCCAAGCTTTACCTGGGCAGCCACTACTTCGAACGATCTACGACCGAGTCCCACAGACGCTTCGCCATGAAATGGTGGAAAGCCGCCGCCCTGGCGGGGTCCGCAACCGCGTCCTTTAACCTCGGCCATGCGCTTTACGAGGATGCGAAAACGCCCGGCACACAGTCCGATGCAATCCGCTGGTTTCTTCTTGCGGCGGAACAGGGCTCGCTAGAAGCGACCCTCTGCGTCGGGGCCTGCTATCTTCAGGGAAGAGGGCTCACCAAGAACATCCGGAAAGGATTGGATTGGTGCCGGCGTGCCGCTGACGCCGATTACACGGAGGCCCAATTCTACCTCGCGGCTATGCTGAGGGCCGGAACTGCAAGTGCCGAAGATCTGAACGAGTCGGAATCGTGGTACCGGCGCGCGGCCCAACTTGGGCACCCCTTAGCGAAAGCCAAGCTGGCCGAACTCAGCGGAACGCAAACGTGACCCTAGAGAACGCGGGACGAGGTGTCCCTAAGTGTCGATCGGACAGCTGACGTCTCTTTCAGGGTGTTATTGTAGGGCCCCGTTTCGCGCCAAGATTCCCCCAACCGGCCCCTTTTCCCGAGAAAATTGGAACGGGCGAAAATTCCACCGGCCGGATTTCGGTCGGGCGAGACCAGGACGCTGGTTTTCGGGGCCGGAAAAGGGGAAGTCCGGTGGAAGTGCAATGGCATCACCACTGTCGTGACATGCCATTGCACTACTTTGCCGGCGATCCTGACCAATTTAAGGCCATCCGGCCGATTTGGGTGGGTCTGTACCGCTCAGCCCCCCCCCTTTCCGCCGTTTTGAGGATCCGCCAAAAGATACAAGGGCGAAACTTGCAACCGGCGCCGGGCGCCCCGACTCAATTAGTAGCGGTTTCGAGCTTGCTGGAGCCGCGTTTGAGCCGGAGGCGACAGCGTGGTTACGTCTCGGGACAACGCTGTCCCGGCGCTCCAACGTGGCTACGCGATCTCTGGAAAGGGATTGGCGGATTATTCGGTCGTTTGACCCCACCGGCAACCCGCGCACCGCCCGATCCGCCGACCGGAGTGTCCGCACGCACCGAGGCGCCACCTACCGGCCGTGGGCCTTCACCGAACACGGCGCTTTGATCCGGCGAATATCCTGCGTTCGCCCCGGGCCCGCGAGATGAGCGTCTTCATCATCCGCGCTGTTCTACGCAGGCGGGAGGAGTTGGGGGCGAACGCCGCGATTTTGAAGCGACGGGTCGAGATTGACCGCTCGCTACTTGTCCTTGATTCGGCATGGCGCGACCGCTCCCGCCAGCTGCTCCCGCTGCTGGCTCCCTCGCCGG
>CAIJFT010000231.1 GCA_903820035.1 uncultured Opitutia bacterium | reverse complement strand
TGTTCTGATTCGCGTAGGTGTCGTTGGCCTTGAAATCGTTTGTGACCGCGATCCGCTGGAGCCACTTGATCGACTTGAACCCATGCGCCCACGGCACGATGAGCCGCACGGGCCCGCCGCGCTTGAGCGGGATCGGCCGGCCATTCAGCCGGTAGGCGAGAAAGGGTGCCGGATCGCCGGGCGGCGTCTCCATCGCCTGCGTGTAGCTGAGCGACGATTGGAAAACCTGCTTCGGATCGTTGTTGTGAAAACCCCAGTAGTAGATGCGGCGCACGTTGCGCATCGGGCCGCAGAGCCGCAGCACCTCGCGCAACGGCACGCCCTCCCAAAGGCCCTGGCCGAGCGGCGTGGCGATGTTCAGGCACTGGATGGCTTTGAGAAATCGGAAGCGGTGTTGCTGGCCCAACTGGATGAGCGCCGGCAAATCGAGCGCCGTGCCATCGGCCAGGGTGAGCGCCCGCGTGAGGCTCGCGGGTTCCTTCACCAGCTCGCTCGTGAACGGATCGGCGACGATCTCCAGCCGCCACGCTTCGGGCGTGAGCCGGGCTTGGACGAGCGCATCGCCTTGCAGGGAGTGCGGCTTCGGGGTGCCGCGCGAAACGTCGTAGTAGTCATCGGGCGCCGTGAGCAGCGGCGGCGGATACGACGCGGGCACGATCTCCGACGACGCAGCGACGGCCGCGGTGGACCGACTGACGATCCCGCCAGCCAGCGTGGACACGGCGAGCACGGAGGTGGTGCGCACGAAGGCCCGCCGCGAGAGAGGATCTTGATCGGAAAATTGGGACATGCAGGTGGAGGGTGACGCCGCACAACGGGTCGCGACGACTGGGTCGATGGGGTTCGGATAGGGAGCGAAATTGTCATGGCTCCCGTTTGCAATGCCGCCCCGAACCCGCGACTTGGCAATGATAGGATCGAGCACCTCGTCTCGCCCGCTTTCAGGGCGCGCCCCGAGAGCGGGCGAGACGGCGCCGGGCTGGGCTCGGTCCTCGGGGTCGCGACTCTCCACCGAAATTGAAATCGGGCCGGTCCACCCTACCCATTCGGGTTATCGCCGAATGCCGCGACATGACCCCGTAGATTGTTCCTGTTCCCGTAGATTATTCCGTAGATTATTCTCCTAAAGGCGGGCGACGCCCCCGAGGGGCGGAAACCGGAACGGCGGCACGACGCGACAAAAATGGGTTAAGCAGAGGCGCGGAGATCGCGAGGGAAGCCTCGGCTCGGGCCCGCGTCCGCCGCGGCTCCGTGTGAAACGGATCGGACCGCTTTGCGTTTTTTAGCGGCCACCTGCCTTGCAAGAATTTGCTGCGGCCAACAAGGCGGCGACCTTCCGAGGAAGGGGGCCGGAACGGCATTCCAACGCGGCCAGAAGGGCTAAAGCCGAGACACGGAGATCGCGGCGCAAAGCCCGGCTCGGGCTCGGTGGCTCCGCGTGAAACGGATCGGACACTCCCGCGCGAAATACGAAACGGTCAGCGCCCCGGCGCCGCGATCGGGGCCGCGCGACCCAGCGCGCTGAGGCGCGCGAGTTCGGCGGCACTCAGCGCACGGTTGAAGACGGCGACGCCGCCGATCCAGCCGGTGAAGCCGACGCTGCGCCCGCTGTGGATCACCCGGCCGATCGTGAACGGGCCGCCGGTGCCGTCGTTGGCGGGCGTGTAGAGCCGGTCATGGGAATACCACCACGGGTTCAGCCGCAGCGCCGCGAGGTCGCGGGCGGTCTCGGTGTACTTTCCGTCGGCGCCTTGGCGCAGCGTGACCTGGACGCGGGTGTAGCGATACTCGCGGAGCTCGACCCGCTCGTCGCCGGAGTCACGGAGGACTTTCGTCGCGACGAGTTGATTCTCAGGCGGATTGTAGAACTGGTCGGGCGGAAACGCGGGGTCTTCGCCGGGTTGGAGGCCGGGCTCGCGGTGAAGACGACCCTGGAGCCATGCGCTGTAGGCGGATTTGATCAGGGTGTCGGCTTTCGGATTTTCGAGCCAGCGGTCGCCGAATTTTCCATTCAGCCAGCCGGTGAGTTCATGGGTCGCGTGGTCAAACGTCATCGCGAAGCATTGCCATGCGGTGTCGAGGACGGCGGCGGGTGCGTCGGCGGGGACTACGGGCGAGACGTCGGCGGAGTTGCACTTGTGGAGCGCATATTTGTTGAGAAAGGAACTCGCGCCGTTTTCAGAGACATGTCCGCAGGCAGAGCCGGCTTTGTTGAGGCCGGCGAAGAGGGCGTATTGGCGCTGGCCGCGTTCGACCTTCTTAATGCCGGCGGTCTCGTCTTGTTTCAGGTCGGTGCCCTCGTGCCAGATGCCGGCGAGGGCGTGGTTGCCGCTCTCGCGGATGGCCCA
Source organism: uncultured Opitutia bacterium (assembly GCA_903820035.1). Classification (GTDB taxonomy): domain Bacteria; phylum Verrucomicrobiota; class Verrucomicrobiia; order Opitutales; family Opitutaceae; genus ER46. The sequence continues at coordinate 1,028 of CAIJFT010000231.1, read as the reverse complement.
GACGACAACCGTGACGGATTGGTTGGGCCCCTTGAGATCAATCGGCGAGTCGTGGAGACGGGCGCGCGGCACGAAGAGTAGCGGGCGAAAGGTGGCGTCGGTTTCCGGACGAATGCGCACCGCCTCGCCGAAGGGTCCGCGGCCGAGAAGCGGAAAATCCGCGTAGGTCGCCTCGCGGCCCTCGCCCCAGTGGTCCTTGATGTAGTTGCCGGCATCGAGCGGAAACGCGTTCGTCGCGCCGGCCGGCACATGCGCGGTGAAGCGGTGCGCGCCGCCCGGTTCGCGTTGCACGAAGTCCCAGAACGCGACGCAACCCGGCGTACGAGTAACGGTGGCGACGCGGTCGGCGTACGGCACGGCCGCGAACAGGGGACTCGCCAAGATCAGGGAGGGGATAAACCACTTCATGGGTCGGATTATTTCAAAGTGATGCTCTTCCAGCGGGCGACGCTCATCGGACGAGACCGCACGCCACCGAGCAAGTTTTGGTAGAGTCGCAGGGTCACGGCCTGGCCGGCATACGCCGTCAGGTCCGCATCGATGGTCTGCCATTCGGTCTTTTCGCCGCCGATGACCCGCTTCTCCATCTCACGGTTGTTCACCACCAGCGAAAACTCCCAGGCCCGTCCGGGATCCGCGGCCACCTCCACCAACAGATGCGGCGAACCGGCCGGCAAGGTCACCTCGCGCGAAAGCACCACTCCGCGCATCAAGTCCCGCGGCCAGGTGGTGAGCACGCCGTCGGTCAACCAAGTTCCCCCGGGATAGCCGCCGCGACCGCCAATCGTCGCCCCAAAGCCGGCGCGATCGAGCGTCCACTCCGGTAGCCAGTAACGGGTGAGGTCCGCCAAGGTGAAACGCTCCAACGCCTGGGTCCGCACCGCCTCGCGGGGAACGATCAGGCTATCGCCCTCCACGCGGGCACCATGGGCGAGCAGCATCGCCTCGCCGACGGCGGCGGTGCGCCGGCCGAGGGCGCTGATGCTCTCGTCCACGGGCGGCAACGGCAGGTCACCCATCTTGTCGCC
>CAIJFT010000230.1 GCA_903820035.1 uncultured Opitutia bacterium | reverse complement strand
GCCATCGGGTCGCCGAGTACGCCGGCGTGCGGCCAAGCCCAGTTGTCGCCGACGGCGAAGAGGATGTTCGGCCGCCGGTCCTGCCCGCGCGTGGGGACAACGCCGGCCAGCAGAACGAACGCCACCAGGAGGAAAGTCGGTAGTTTACGCATGGGGAAGGGATTCACGATGCCGGCACCCAACCCCGCCTCAAGCCGGGAAACGGCCCGGACCACAGCGACAAACCACGCGGCCAAGACCGTTCGGACTGGCGTGGCGATGAGGTCCGGGAACAAAACCCGATGCCGCATCGGGTCCCCCCCCCTGGATTTTATTTTATCCGCCACCGCCCGCGACGGCTCAATCGCTCCGCTTAGAACGTGCCCTTCACGCCCAGCGTCCACAACGCACCGTATTCCACGTACTGGATCAGACGGGCGTTGCTCGGCGTCGAAGGCCCGATGCGCTCCGAGCCCTCCGGGGTATCGAACAGATTGCGCGCACTGAAGAAGAGGGAGAAACGCCGGGTGAGCCGATAGTCGCCGTTCAAGTCGGTGTACAAACGTTCCTTGGTCCAGATATACGTTTCCGGCGCAATCCCGCGGCCGGTGACGGGCGCGCCCTGCTCGTGGGGGCGCAGGTTCCAATTCATCCGCAGGCTCAGGCGGTCCCGCGCATAGGTCACACCCCAATTGGCCATCCGTGTAACGCCGTTGAAACTACGGGTCACGTCTCCGGTCTTGTGCTGCGCACTACCGTTGGCAAACACCTGCAACCCGCGGGCCCATTCCGGCAAAAAGGTCAGCGCCTGCTTGTAGTTAAAGTCGATCCCGTCCATCCGCACCGTTCCGGGAATATTGTAATTCGTCAGCACCTGGTGCTGACCGAATTCCGCCGGGTTGAGATTATAGTAGGAGAGAAACGCCGCGTCCACCGGCAGGGTGGTCGTACCGAAGAAATTCTCGGTATCACGCCGGAAGACTCCGACGGAGAAAAGGCCGACCGGCTCGAAGTAGTACTCGAGCATGACCTTCACGGTTTTCGCCTTCCACGCCTTGATGCCGGCGTTGTTGACCCGAATCAGGGTGTCGTTCGGCGGCGTCGCCGTCGGATCCGGCATGATCAGACCGCCGGAATATTGGGCGAAATTCGGCCGGCCCACCGACGTGAAATACGCGGCACGGGCGATGAGGTTTTCCCGCAGATTGAAGGTTGAGTTCAGGCTCGGGAAAAACCGGAGGTACTCCTTGTTAACATGTTCGCCGCGGCGGATCAGGGTGAGCTTGGCCTTGGCCAGCGCATCCGTCGTGATCAGGACCGGTTTGCCGTCGCTGCCCAAAAGAATCTTGCCACTGGCGTTGCGCTGGTAGTTGCCGGTGGGGTCGGTGAGCAAGCCGGCGCCGTTGACATTGGTCTGCTCCGCCCGGACGCCGCCGATGAACTTCAAGCGCCCGTTCAGGAATGACACATCGCCGCGCCCGTAAGCGGAGGAAATCGTCTCCTTGGCGTAGTTTGAATTGGTGGTGATGCGGGTGTAAGTCGTGGTCGGGTCACTCGTGAAATACGCGGGGTTGGTCCGCCAGAGGTCCAATAATTTGCCGCCGTCGATCGTCTGGAAATTCCCAAAACCGAAGTGGGAAGCGCGAAGCGAATAGAGGTTAGTATCCAAGGCGACCGCGGCCCCATCGTCGCTACCAACCGTGTTGGGCGTCGTGCTACCCCGGCCGTCTTTGCCCACAAAACTGTAAACGGCGTTGGCCACATTGCCCTCGGCCCGGCTGAAATCGCGGGCGGACTGGCGGAAATCCAAGCCCATCTTCACCGCCACCGGAAAACGCCACGCGAAGTCACGGCCCAGGTTGACATAAGCGTTCCGCTGGATGTCGGTCGTGATGTTGGAATTGTTCGCCGCCCCCGTCAGCACGTAGCTATTGATATTGTGAGCGTCGACCGGTGCGCCGGTGATTCCATCCGTTACGGTGAACTTGTCCGGAGTCACCTCGGCGATACCGTCGAAGCGCAGGGTCACGCCGGACCGCGTGGCGGTGGCGGTGCTGAAATAGCCGGCGGTGTGCGGAGCCTGATTGGTGATGAAATTGTCCGAATACGAATAGGCTAGGCCCACGTCCGCCTTCCAGATCGGACCGGTGTGCCAGTAGCGCAAGGAGGGCATGTAGGACTTGCCGATCCGGTCGATGTCACCGTTGTTATCAATGGAGATGGTACCGCCGCCCACCGTGCTTTGGGTGAAGGTCGGGCTGAAGCCACCCGGCTGCACGCGATCAATCGTGTAGGTCGTCCGGCGCTTATTGAACACCATGGCGAAGTAGGTGCTCTGCACGGAAACCGAAATACGGTCGTGATCGCCCAGCTTGTAATCCACCGTCGCGGCGGCGGCCGAGCGGGTGGCCATGAACGGGCTGTCCTCGACCGCAAAGCTCGTCATATACGGGCGGTCTGAGGTCGTGTCGGGGAACGCGTCGCCCGTGGTCGCCGTGCCGGTGCCCCGCCAGGTGCGCGAGACGCGGTAGGTCGGCTGGTATTGGGTCGAAGTGCCGCCGGACAGGGTGAAACCGAATTTTTTGTTCACCGGCGCAATGTAGGAGAAGTCAAAGCCCGGGGTAATCTTGCGCATGGATTTCAAGCCGGGGCCCGGCGTCTTATTGAAATCCAACTCGCTCGAGCGGCCGAGGAGGTAGGCGGTGCTGGTGAAGGCCGGGGTCGAACGCTCGAAGGCGCTGCGCGGGACGAGATTCACGGAACCGGCCAGCGACATACCGGGCGACTCCGGGGTCGGAGTATACGACACTTCGATCCGGGAAAGCGTGCTGGTCGAGATGTTCACGAGCTCGACCTTGCGGTTGGTGGCATTTTGCGCGCTCGCCAGATTGAATCCGTCCATCATCACCGGGACGTTGTCGGCGGGGACGCCGCTCATCGAGATGCCCATCGGGGCGCCGTCGATGTAATCGAGGGTCACGCCGGGCACAAATTTCAGCAGCTCGCCGATGTTGCCGTCGGCCACCGGACCGAATTCATCGGCGGCAATCACGTTTTTGATATTGGAGGCGAAGCGCTGCTCGTTGATCGCGATGGCCGCTCCGTCCATCTGCCGTTTGGTTGAAACGACGAATTCCGAGAGTTTGACCGTATCACCGCCGGCCGGCTTTTGGCGGAAGCCGACCAGGTCGAAATCCTGCTGGGCCACCGCGCCCGGCGCGACGCGCACGGTCACGGTTTGCACATTCATACCGGTGAAAAAGGCCTTCACGCTCACCGCGCCGGCCGGCACATCATAAAAAGAATACCGACCCAGGGTATCCGTGAAGGCCTCGCGCCCGGTGCCTTCCAGGCTGATCCGCGCCCGCTCCAGATACTCTCCGGTGCCGGGAGCAAAGACGCGGCCAGTGATGCTCCCGGCAGGGGGCGTCTGGGCGCTGGCGACCATGCCAAGCAACAGGGCAAATAGGGACAGGAACAGGCGGATATTCATGGGTGGGGTAAAACGCTGGGCCAATCACGCGACGGGGAAATGCATCGCGCTCACGGGGTGGGGCTGGCGGCACGGAGTGACGCACTTCTCAACTGGGTAGACCTGTCCGGCACTTATCCAAGGATCAATCTAAATTCAGCGAAGGCCGAACGGTGATCCGGAATGGGCGGCTTGAGCCCCCGCGCCAGAACGCCGGCCCGGGCCCCCCCCGTTTTTGAAAGCAAACGCTCCGCCGTTGCGAATGAGCGCCGCTCAATTCCCCACCACCGGGGCCGTTTCTTCCGGCTTCGCGAGGCCCGGCGGCAGCTCCATGATCTTGATGTTACGAAAATGAATCTCCGCACCCTCGGACTCGAGGCAGATGTAGCCCTTCTTCACCGACGACTTGCTGACGCCGTTCACAAACTTGCCGTTGACCGAGAGCTTGATCACGCCGTCGACGCACACGACGTCGTACACGTTCCATTCGCCCTTCCCCTTGCAACGGTTCTCGAACGACATGCTACGCGCGCCGCGGGGATTGTCGGGCAAGGTGGTAAGGCCGCCGGCGCCGAACAACTCGCCGTGCACGAAGGCGATCGGACGCGGCCGGCCATCCTTCTCCCGATTGAGGTTGGGCCACTCGAGTTCAAGCATCTGCACCTCCATCCCCTTGGGCAGCTGCTTGCCCGCGGGCACGGTGCCCTCGCTCCAAACGAACGTCCCGGAATTGCCGCCCGGCTCCAGATGCATCCACTCAATGTGCAAAATGAAGTTTTCGTACTGCCGGTCCGTGCGCATCACGCCGATCGGCTTGCCGCGGCAAATGAGCAGGCCGTCCTGCACCCGCCACGTGTCGGGCGCGGTATTCACGTTGATCCAGCCGGCAAGGTCCTGACCGTTGAACAGATCGCGGTAGTGCGGGATATCGGCCGCGCCGACCGGCGCAACGAGCGTCAAGGGCAAAGCCAGAGCGAGGAGAGATTTCAGGCGGGATAGCATAAGGGGAAACGGGGTTGGTCCGACGATGCCGAAGCCGGCGCCGGCCTCAAGCCATGAGCGGAACACAAATTTTCCCCACGACATTTCGTTCGCCGCCGCACGTGTGCCATTCCAGTGTCCGCGCCCCCACGACGACCATTCGCGTCGCCGCCCCACCTCCCCTCGCTCATGAACACTCCGTCTCCCCGCGCGCCGGCCACTCGCTCGCTCCTAAACGCTCCGTCGCGAATTCTCCCCCTCGTCCTCCTCACCGCCTTCGCCGCGTCCGCCCAAGTCGCGCCGGTTGCCAAAACCACCGCGCCCGGCAACGCCGAACCCGCGGTCGTCCTCTCGCCGTTCGAGGTGAGCGGAACCGACGACAAAGGCTACGCCGCCTCTTCGGCCCTGGCCGGCACGCGCACCAACGAGAAACTCGCCAACCTGCCGAACTCCATCACGGTCTTTACGGCCGACCTGATCAGCGATCTCGCGCTCAACGATTTCTTCGGCGCGGTCGAATTCGCGGTCGGGGCCGAAAACATCTTCAACGACACCGGCACCGTCGGCGCCCCCGTCGGCTCGCGCTCGGGCAATCAAATCAGCTTCCGCGGCATTCCCTCGATCCGCCAGCTGCGCGACGGCTTTCCGTGGTTCCTGCCCGCCGACACCTACAACACCGAGCGCATCGAATTCTCCCGCGGCCCCGGCGGCCTCGCCTACGGTGACGTCGATCCGACGGGTATCATCAATGTCTCGACCAAACGCGCCACCTTCCGCCGCAGCGCCAGCGCCACCGTGCGCTATGACAATTTCGGTACGCAGCGTTACAGCGTGGACGTCAACCAACCGCTGGCGCCGCGCCTCGGGCTGCGCTTCAACGCCCTCAATTCGGAGGTCGAACAGTTCCGGCAGCGCACCGAAAAGGACTTCCGCGGCTACGCCGGGGCCTTGCGCTGGGACATCTTCGAGAACCGCCGCACCCGTCTGGACGTGAACTACGAGGGCGGCCACCAGCGGAACAACCAGGGAGTGCTTCACCTCAACGACGGCATCAAGGCCTACCTCCGCGGCTCCGGCACCAACGCCGCCGACGCCGACCCGGTCAACCCCGGCGTGCAGGTCAACGGCATCGGCATGCGCCGGATCGCTGCGCCGGGCAACACGCACTCCTACTTCGACATCGGCGGCACGCTCTACGACCTGCAGTCGACGGCCACGACGACGTTCCGCAACTCGGCCATCCTCACCGGCGCCACCAACGCCACGGGCACCGATCCGCAGAATCCCGTCCGCTATCCGCTCACGACCATCCCGTACAGCGTGTATCCCGATGGTCAGGACTGGAGCGGACCGGACAACCGCCATGATACGGATTTTCACGCCTACAACATCGAGCTCTCGCACCAGCTCGGCGACCACCTGCGCCTGCTGATCGCCCACAACGGTCAGGTCGACGCCACCACGCGCCTCCAGACCTATTCCTCCGCCGGCGCCCTCGGCATGAACTCCCGCGCCGTCTTCATCGACGTCAACCGCGTACTGCCCCACCCGACCCTGCCCAACGTTACCATTCCCAACCCGCGCTTCGAGCAACTCTTCCTCGCCTACGCGCCGACCTTCACCGACGACGGCAATAAATCCGCCGGCTGGCGATCCTCCGCCGTCTACGACACGAAGCTGCCGTTCTGGAACTCGAGCTTCCGCGCCGTCGCCGGCGCCAGTTACCGCCACGAACAAAATTACCTCGATTCGTACGCCTTCGCACTGACCCAGCAGGAGATCGCCCGCCGCGGAATCACCGGCGCAGCCGCCACGTTCGCCAACAACGTCGTGAATCCGATCCACTACATGACCGACGGCAACAGCGACGAGGAGCTCCGGCTCAAGGTGATGCCTGGCGTCACCGGCTTCTGGCGCAGCGGAGCCTCCCAAACCCGTTTTGATCAGACCCTCGGATCCGGCAACTTCACCACCCTGGGCTCCTTCTTCAGCGGCCGGCTGCACACCAGTGCCGGCGTCAGCCGCGACTACTTCCGGCAAAACCGCGCCCGCGCCCCCATCACCGTCGCCGCCACCGGCGAGACGCAGCTCGTCGACCTGCAGAACCGTCCCATCCTCGACGCCGCCGGCTACAACGTCCCGTACGAACCCTTCAACCGCACCTACGCCACCAATCAAACCTACGGCGGCGTCTTCCGCCTCCTCCCCTGGGTTTCGCTCGGCGGCGGCTACTTCGAGTCGTCGCTGTTCACCGATAGCGTGAGTTTCGAACTCACCGGAAATCCCCGTCTGCCGCGCACCGGCGAAGGTCATGAGTTCAGCCTGCGGTTCAATTTCCTCGACGACCGGATCAACGCAACCGTCACGCGCTTCCAGACCACCTCCGAGAACAACGCCCTGGCGCTCAGCGCCGTTGCACAAACGGAGCTCAACGCGCTCCTGCCCGCAAACAACCGGCTGCTCGGTACCGGTGACTACCGCGACCAGGAAACGTCAGGGTGGGAAGCCGAGGTGCAGCTCAATCTCACGCGGCAGTGGACCGTGCGCGCGACCTACTCGATGAACCGGGTGGTCTTCGGCCGCTTCTTCCCGCTGGTCCGACCCTACCTCGCCGCCGCGCAAGCCGCCGCCAAAGCCCAGGGCCTCGACCCCGAGGACGCCACGGCCGTCACGCAGCAACTCATCGACGACACCGAGGGCGCCGTCCGCACCGTGCGGCGCGAGACCGCCAACCTCACCACGCGTTACAGCTTCACCGAGGGCCGGTTCAAGGGCTTCGCGATCGGCACGTCTACCCGCTACGCCATGGGCAAACCCCGGGCCGCGATCTCGTCCGGCGGAGTCGTCGTGCTTCCGGCCACAAAGACGAGCAGCTACATTCTGGTGAATCCGTTTCTCAGTTACCGGCGCAAGCTCTTCGGCCGCGCTTGGACCGCGCAGCTCAACGTGAACAACGTCCTCGGCCTCAACTCGGATCAGGGCAACAGCTACACTTGGCCGCGCAAGACCGAGCCCCGCCAGTACGTGACGACGGTGACGCTGGATTGGTAGGCGAAACGCCGCCGCGGCGCCACGCCGGCGGGGCGTACCCCACGACGGGAGCGGATCACCGATCCTCGAAGCCGCGGGCCTCGGTCACTCCCGACTCCCGCACGGTTGTGGTCACGGCAACCGATCCAACCAGGCAAGAAACGCCTCCTTCCACCGCCCCGACTCCGCGTCACGTCCCACGCCGAACCCGTGGCCGCCCGTCGCCACCAGCAACAGTTCCGCCGGCACGCTTTTCTCCCGCAAAGCCGCGACGAACCGTTCGCTGTTCTGCGGCGGCACACCCGTGTCGTCCTTCGCATGCACGAGGAAATGCGGCGGCAGCCCGGCGCGGGCCCGGCGCTCGAGCGAAAACTCCGCGACGCGTTCCGGGGCCGGCGTTGCCCCGAGCAGGCGCGTGCGCGAGCCTTTGTGCGCGTACGGACCGTCCAGGCAGATGACCGGATAAAGCAGCGCCACCCAATCGGGCCGCGACCCGTCGGCGGCATCACCGAAAATGCCCGTACTCCCGGCGAGATGGCCGCCGGCCGATCCACCCATGATGCCGATGCGGGTCGGATCCAGGCCCCACGCCTTCGCCTGCGCGCGCACGAACCGCACCGCGGCAAGCGCGTCCTGCTGGCTGTACGGCAGGCCCGTCGGCGTCGCCGCCGGATCCGGCAACCGGTACTTCAACACCGCCACGGTGATTCCGCGTTCCGCGAAATACCGCCCGATCGCATGACCCTCACGGTCGATCGCAACATAGGTGTACCCGCCACCCGGACACATCACCCACGCCGCGCCGCGGTGCGCCACCTTCGCGGGATGATAAACCGTGAGGGTCGGCACCGCGACCTTCTGCACGACGCGGTTAAAGCCGCGGTCGTCGAGGTTATTGAAGCGGTAGACAACCTCCTCGGTGACCGGCGGGGCCTTGTCCGGCCCTTGCGCCCTGAGCGAAAATTCCTCGATCGTCTGCGCGGAGAGCGTCGCGGCGAGCACCGCGAGGAGCGTGAACGATCGGGCAGGCCTTAGGGAGCGACTCATCCCGCCGCGCACGCGGCGGGCTACGGGGATCAACGGAAGGTGTTTCATGGGGAAGGAACGGACACTACACACACGTGGGAAAAGGTCGCGCCGTCGCGGGTAAGGTTGCGCAGAAACGCAATGTGCCGCCCGTCGGGCGAAAACACGCACGCGAGCGCCAGCGGCGCGGTCGCGTCGGATCCCCGCTCCGTGAGACGGGTGACGCGGCCCGTCGCCACCTCGGTGACACACACGCAACCGTCCAGAACATGCGCGAGGCGAGTGCCGTCCGGACTCCACGTAAAGGCCGACGCGATGCCCGTCGCATGCTGCGTCACCTGTCGCGGCGGGCCACCGGCCGGCGCCACCGTCCAAAACTGCCCGACGCCCGCGTCATCCTTCATCAAAAATGCGAGTGCCCGGCCGTCGGGCGACGCGCGGACCCAATGCCGCGGGCTGGTGACGACCCCGGGGAATTTCCGGTCGGCGGTAAACGTCAGCCGGCGCTGCGTCACGCCCTGCGGCGGCACCGGCCGCCGCCGCGCCGTGCCTTCCAGCGGTCCGGCCCCGGCCCGGGTGAGGTCGGTCGGCAGGTCCGCGATGAAGACCTCGGCGTACTCGCGACCGTCGGCGGCCGTCACCTGACCGAGGAACGCCAGCGCCCGCCGGCCGGCGGGGCCGGCCACCCAACCCTCCTCCCAGGCCTTATTGATGTCATCCGAGCCCGGTCGCGGGCGGTCGACCGTGCGCGCCACGATGACGTTGAAAAAATCGCCGTCATGGTTTCGCGGATGCGTCCGGCCCACCTGCACGCCTTCCGGCCCGGCGGGCACGGCGACGCCGACGGTGCGCTGGTTACGATCGTGGTCTCCCGTCGACCCGAGCCGCGCAAGCACGTCGTCCTCGTAGGTGTAACTCACCCAGGCGCCGTCGGGGCTGAATACATGGACGTGCGAACCACCGCGCAGGGCCCCGGGCTTAAACGGCGGCGCGTAGGTCATCGCATCAAGCGGCCGGACCACGCCGGGGTGCGCCACCTCGACCACGGCGCCGCGGCGGCGTGAAGCGCCGTAGGTCCACTCGGCCGAGGGGTTTTCCGGGCCGTGGATAAAAACGACCTTCGCTTCATGCGGGTGGTAGGTCACGACGCCGCAGGCGGCGCCGTCACGCGACTCGTAGAGCAACTGCACGGCACCGCTATCGATATTGACCTGTTCGATCCGCGTGCCGGTGAAAGCGCTGTCCTGCGTGCGCACGTCGTAAACGATCCAACGACTGTCGGGCGACCAGACGTTGACATTGGTGAGCACGTGCCCGTGTGGAGCGTGGGTGAGTTGCCGCTCGGTGGCTGGCAGCGGGACGACGAGCATGGTCAAGAGCGGGAGCAGGCGGCGCACAGCAGGGTCACGGGGTTCGACGGCAGCATGCGGGGGTCGCAGGGAAATGCACGCGGGAAGGTGCCGGAAGGCGGGATCGACCGTTTGCCGCCATCGCCGCCGAACGCTTGTCGCAGCCGCGGAGACGATGCGGTGCGTTTCCCGTGGCTGGAAAAACCGCGGATAGAAAATCGGGACGTGTGTCGTGCGGCCCGACCACCGCCCGGCCTTGCGCTTTTTGCGCAGTGAGGGAAAAAACGACTGCCCCGCATGACCCGCCGCGTCCTGATCATTTTGAATCGTACCGCCGCCGCCGGGCGCGCCGCGGGCGAATTGGAGCGACTCCAGCCGTTGATCGCCGAACTAGGCCTGGCCGTTGAGGTCCAGACGTCACAGCACGCCGGACACGCCACGAGCCTCGCCACCACCGCGGCCAACGCCCGTCACTATGCGGTCATCGTCGCCGCCGGCGGCGACGGCACCGCGCGGGAGGTCGCCTCGGGCGTGCTCGCCTCAACCCAGCCAACCACCGCCGTCGCCGTGCTCCCGCTCGGCACCGGGAACGACCTGGCCCACGTGGCCGGCGCGGCGCAACCGGCCGCAGCCCTGCGTGCCATCGCCGGCGGTGTCACGCGACCCATGGACGCGATCGAAGTCTCCTGCTGCCTCGGCGGCCAACCTGTGCGCACCCACGCCATGTCATTTGCGGCGGTGGGACTTGCCGCCGATGTCGTGCGCTTCACCACGCCGCGGATAAAACGCTGGTTCGGCCCCAAGTTGTGTTACTCGGTCGGATTCTTCCGCGCCCTGGCGCGCTATCGTCCGCTCGTGGCGACCGCCGTGTGCGACGGCCGCTTATTCCGCGAGGCGTTTCTCCTGATCTGCGCGGGCAACACGACGCATGCCGGCGGCCAGATGATGCACCTGTCACCCGGGGCGATCCCCGACGACGGGCAACTCAACGTGAGTCTCATCCGCGCCACCACGCGGCTGGAAGTAGCACTGCAATTTGTGCGCCTGCTGCGGGGAACCCACGTGAACCACCGGCGCGCGACGTATTTCACCGGCCGTGAAGTCACCATCACGACGGAGGCTCCCGCCGAATTGCAGCTCGACGGCGACTGCGTGGGGCACACCCCTGCGACCTTCCGCGTCCTGCCCGGCGCTCTAAAGCTCGTGGTGGCCCAAGGCGAGGGCCGCTTCGCGCCCTCGGGAGGGCACCGGCGGGCATGACCGGACGTGGCCGAAATCATCGGAGTATCGCATCGAATGCCTCGCCTTTTCTCGGACGATATTTTCATTTCGAACTTTTCCCATGTCCGCCATTCCCGTCCAACGACTCCTGACTCTCATCGGCGCCGCCGCCCTCGCGCACACCGTCGGCCACGCCCAGCCGGCGTCCGCCACCGCCGTCCAACTGGATGAGATCACCGTATCGGCGACGCGCATCGCCCAGCCGGTCAGCGACGTACCCGCCAGCGTCTCGGTCATCCGTTTGAACGACCTGCTGTCGCAGGTGACGTCACTCCGCGATCTGAGCCGCTCCGAGCCGGGCGTTTCCACCCCTACGGCTTACGGCGGCACGGGCAACGCCCCGCGTAATTTCCCCACTGCGCGCTCGTTCAACATCCGCGGACTCGACGGCAACCGCGTGCTCATCCAGGTCGACGGCGTGCGCCAGCCCGAACAGTTCACGTTCGGCAACGCCCAGCTGATCGGCCGCGACTACTTTGAACCCTCCCTCTACCGCACCGCGGAAATCCTGAAGGGGTCCGCGTCGGCCCTCTACGGCTCCGACGCTGTCGGCGGCGTGCTCTCGTTCTTCAGCCCCGCCCCGACCGCCCTCCTCGGCGAGGCGAAGCGCGACCTGCTCGCCGGACTGTCGTCGTCCTATGCGTCGGCCACCGAGGAATGGACTCATACCGCCAGCGCCGCCGCGCGCTCGGGTGCGCTCGCCGCCCTCGCCACCGCGACCCACCGCCAAGGTCACCAGCCCGAGCCAAAGGGGAACTACGCCGCGGACCCGTCACACTTCAAGATCGACGCCGGTCTGTTCCGCGCCGACTACACGCCCGTGGCAGGCCAACTCCTGTTCCTCACGGCCGAGACGTTCACCAAAACGACCGACGCCGCGTTCCCCAGCCTGATCACCACGACGTTCACCGGCCAGACCGGTCACCAGCGAATTACGCGCGACCGCGCGACCCTTGGCTACGATTTCGTGAGCAAGTCCGGTTACTTCCGCAACGTACAGGCCCGCCTCTCCTGGCAGGACGCCAAGGTGCGCGAGATGTACATCACGCAACAGGGCGTACCCGTCGGCCCGCCCCCGCCGGCCCCCCAGGTCTACGCGCCCCGTCTGCGCCTGCGCGATTCGGACTTCCGCAATCGCGGCCTCTCCGGCTCCGTCCAAGTCGAAAGCAACGCCCTGCTCAGCGGCAGCAACCACCGCATCCTGTGGGGGCTCGATGCCTCCCAAACCAAGCAGACGCGCTACGAGGATTTTTCCCAGTATGACGGCAGCACCGGCGCCTTCCTCAACAAGGTGTTCGTCGGCGAGAACTTCCCGCTGAAGCGTATTCCCGACGGCGACGTCGCGCGTTACGCCTTCTTCGCCCAAGATGAATTCGCCCTCGATGCCGGCCAAAAATACATCGCGACCTGGGGCTTCCGCATCGACCGCTACAACCTCGATGTGACCGACGACGCGCTCTACCAGAACCTCGCGAAGGGCACGCCCCCCGTCGGCTTCAATCAGTGGGCCCTCGCCCCCAAGCTCGGCCTCCTCTGGCACGTCAGCCCGCAGGAATCGTTCTTCGCCCGATACCACCGCGGCTTCCGCAACCCGACCAACGAGGACCTTAACGGTTCGATCGTGAACCTCACCACCCCGCCGGTGTTCTACCGGACTAAGCCGAACCCGAACCTGAAGGCGGAAATCAGCGACAGCTTCGACCTCGGCATGCGCGCTCGTCGCCCGGGCTCCACGTATGTTGTCAGCATTTTCTACAACGCCTACTCCGACTTCATCGACACCTTCAGCCCGACGCGCGACCCGCAGCTGCCGAGCTCGCCCAACGACCCCGTCATCTACCAGTCGAAGAACATCAACCGGGCGCGCATCTACGGCGCCGAGGCCTCGCTGGAGTTTCCGCTCAGCCGGTTCGTGAAGGAGCTCGCGGGCACCTCTTGGTCGAACTCGTTCGCTTGGTCCCGCGGCGACAACCAGCAGAGCAACGTCCCGCTCAATTCCATCGAGCCGCCGAAGTGGGTCAGCGCCCTGAGCTACGCATCCGGTACGCAATGGGGACTGCGCCTCTCGGCGACGACCCACGCCCACCAAAACCGCGCCGACACCTCCGCGATCCTCTCGCTCTGGGACGGCCGCCCCCCGATGCCAAAGCAGTTCGTACCGCCCGGCGTCACCCTGTTTGACCTCGCCGGCTACGTGAACCTCACGAAACACCTCCGCGCCACCGCCGGCCTCTTCAATCTCGGCGACCGGCAGTATTGGTACTGGCAGGACGTCCGCGAACTCGACGCCGGTCGCGCCGATCTCCAACGCTTCGCCCAACCCGGCCGCAACGCCCGGGTCGCGCTGACGTTGACCTTCTGAGGCTTGAAGGCGGGGTGTAGGAGAAACGGATGGGAATTTCGTCGGCAGGCGTAGGTCGGCGCGCGCAAGCGCGCTGGCCTACGGCAGCCGATGAAAGCGGGGCGTCCCCGCACCGACCGGTCGGTCGCACGTTCCCGCGGGGCAAGGACGCCCCGCCTCCACTCCGGAGGAATTGCCCGCCCTTACAACTTCGCCGGATCAATCACGGCGTGCCTCACGCGCTGGCGCTTCCAAGTATAGGTGATGTGCACCTTGCCGTCCGAGGTCTGCACCACCGCCGGATAGGAGTACTCACCGGGCTCATCCTCGAGCACCACAACATCCTTCCACTCCCGGCCATCGCGCGAAACCGCCACCTGCAGCGGGGTCCGTCCCCGGGTCACCGGATTGTAGACGATCAGATGACGCCCGTCCTGCAGCGTGACGGCATCGGTGCCGGAATTCGGATTCAGGAGTTCCAACAGAGAAATCTCACCCCAGGTCTTGCCCGCATCGCTGGACGCGATCGAAAAAACCTTACCCTGCCGCGTCCGACCGACCGCCTGAAGCTTGTCCCCGCCGACACGATCATGGAACAAAATGCTCGGCTGGATCGCGGCGATCTTCAGGCCGTCGTTGAAGAACGGCGTCTTGGTCCAGGTGCTGCCGCCGTCGGCGCTACGCTCGAAATAGATCCGCCACTTGCTCGGCCGCTCGTCGGTTTCGTCGCTCGTGGGGGATAGAATGGTGCCGTCGGCAAGCTGCACCGGCTTGTTTTTGATCGGACCATAGATGCCATCCGGCAACCGCCGCGCCGCGCTCCACGTCCGACCGCCGTCGCTGGAGGTGCGCAACTCGCCCCACCACGTCTGCGGTGACGGGCCCACTTTGTAGAACAAGAGCAGCGGCGCACCACCGCGTGGCTGGAAGAGGACGGGATTCCAGGTCGGATGACGCTTACCGTCGGCCTGCACACCGTTGGCCACCTCGACGCCAGGAGTCCAACGGCCCGCTTCCTGCCGCGCGACCCAGATCCCAACGTCGGGATTCTTCTCGGCTGTGCCGCCGAACCACGCAGCGATCAAGCCGCCCTGCGTGGCCTCAACGATCGTCGAGGCGTGGCAAGACGGATACGGGGCCTTTTCGTAGATGAATTCGTGGGTCACCAACGCCGGTGTCGATGCGCCGAAAGCGGCGGGTAGAAACGCGAGGGATAACAGGAGGATGCGGAGTTTCATGGGGAATTGTTCGAGGTGTAGCCCTGCGCGTAAGCGCAGGGCTCGAAATGGGGGAGACCTCCCTGCGCTCACGCGCAGGGCTACGCCGCGGACTTTTCCTCGGCGGGTTTGATCAGCAGGACGATCAACACGGACAGGAGCGCGAAGCCGGCAAAAACCCCGAAGATCAGATTCAACGAGACGTGCCGGTCGCGCAGTGCTCCGAAGGCCCAATCGCCAAAACCACCGCAGCTGATGCTCACCATATTCATCAACCCGTAGCCGGTCGCCCGCCATTCCGGCCGCGCGATCTGGCAAAGGATCGGCATGTTGTTGCAGTCGAAAAACCCCCAGCCGAGACCGAAGACGATCAGGCCGGCGATGGCCATGCCGAGCGTGCCCGCATTTCCCACGCTGAAGAGAGCCGGGAGAAACAAAACCATGCCGATGGCACTGGTGAAGATCCGGCCGCGCGCCGAGGTCCGCATCCAACGGTCCGCCAGCGTGCCGCCGATCACGACGCCCACAATCGAGGCGAGTTGCACGTAGAGGATCGCGCTCACGCCCGCCTGGCCCTGACCGAGACTGAATCTCTCGCGGAGAATCTCCGGCATCCAGTCCCGCACGACCCAGCCGGCAATCGCCGGAAGCGTGAAATAAAGTACGAGCAGAATGAAATTCCGGTTGCCGAGCAGGCCGCGGAATACGTTGCCCGCCGGCGGCGCCACCGGGCTATTGACCGCGGGCGCGGGACGCACCGGATCGCGCAGAAACGCAAGCAGCGGCAAAGCATAGACGACCCCCAGCATGCCGCAGGTCGAAAACGCCCAACGCCAGCCATGGTCCGGTGAGTCCGCCATGTAGCCGGCAAACCCGCCGAGAATCTGGCCAAGGTAAATACCGGTCTGGTGCACCCCCACCGCGCGCGAACGGGTGAGGCCGCTATGGTATTCGGAAATCAGCGCCAACGCCGTCGGAATGTAGAACGCCTCGCTGAACCCCATCAGCGCCCGCGCCGCCACGAGCTCATGGAAACTCGTGACGTGACCCGTCCACCAGGTGACGGCGGACCACACAAAGAGACTGCCCGCGATCACGTAGCGCTTGCTGAAACGGTCGGCGATGTAGCCGCCGAACGGACTGAGGATCGCGTACGTCCACTTGAAGCAGCCGAGGACGAAGCCCCAGTCGGCCTTGTTCGCGATACTCGGGATGTCGCCGACCATCGACGCCTTCATCGTAGCGAGCATCTGCCGGTCGAGGTAGTTCAGCAGCGCGACCGGAAACAGCAGCGCAACGACGAGCCACGCGTAACGCAGCGCGGTGGGCGGGGATTGATTCATGAAAGGGGGTCGGGGTACTTACTGAAGTGGTCTGATCATTTCGTTAACCGACCGTGAGTCGAAGCGGAAAAGTGGTTTCCTCCCGGAACCACACCTCCCGCCGCAGGCGCGGCGGGAGGAACGGAGAAACCAACGAAGAGATCCCTGCGCTCACGCGCAGGGCGACGACGGATTCACTTCACGGACGCCGGCCCGAGGCGCAGGCCCCAGGAGACGAACAAGGCGCGGAGGTCCTTTTCGATCGCAGCCGCGGTCTGGCGCGACTTTTCCGAGAGCACCGACTTGGAAACGCCGGGATCAAACCCGCGCGCCGCAAGGCCGACGCCGACGTTCGGCGGAAACGCGAGCCGGTCGATCACGCGGCCGACAGCGACCATGCGCTCGCCTGCGATCGTCGCGGAGCCCGCCGCGTTTCGCGCCCGGTAGATTTCCACCATCAGTTCCGGCACGATGTTCACGAGCCCACCGATGCAGCCGGCGCCGCCCAGCGCGAACACCTCGGTCAGGCGCGTGTCGGCGCCGGACATCACGGCGAAATTCTTCTCTGCGCCGAGGGCGATGAGTTCGCGGTGATAGGCGAACTCGCCGCCGCTTTGCTTGATCGCACACATCGGCGCCCGCTCCGCAAACGCGGCCACCGTCGTCAGGTCGAGGCGTTTACCGCACAATTCCGGAAAGTTGTAGAGCATCACCGGCAGGTCGACGGACTCCGCGACGTGCAGCAGGTACGCGAGAATGTCATCCTGCGCCATCGGGAAGAACATCGGCGGCATGAGCGCAACCGCGGACAGACCGAGCGCCTTCGCGTGCCGGCCGACCGCGATCGCGACCTTGGGCCGGATGTCGGAAATGTTCGCGATCACCGCCATCGGCGCGGCGAGTTCGGCACACACGTCGAGCGCGGTCTTCCGCTCGTCGGGCGACAGATGCGGAAACTCGCCCGTGCT
>CAIJFT010000229.1 GCA_903820035.1 uncultured Opitutia bacterium | reverse complement strand
GACACGCCGATCGCGGTGATCAGGACGTTGAGCGTGGCGGCGCCGCGGAGCGGGCGGTACGCGAGGCGTTCGATGATGATGCCGAGGGCGGCGCAGCCCAGCATGGCGCCGAGGAGAACGACGATGCCGCCCCAGATGGTGCCGGTGGGAACGAGCTTGCCCAGGTAGTAGCCGATGAAGGCGCCGACCATGAAGACGTCGGAGTGGGCGAAGTTGATGAACCGCAGGACCCCGTAGACCATCGTGTAGCCTAACGCGATCAGCGCGTAGATGGCACCGAGGGACAGACCGTTGAGGAGTTGCTGGAGGAATTCGCTCAGAGGAGGGGCGGTTGAGAGTTGAGGGCTGAGAGTTGAGAGAGCGCTGCGGCCTTTGTCACTACTTGAGCGATTTGCGCAACCCGCTCAGCATTCGGGCGATTTCCTCGGCCCGCACGTAAATTTTGCGATGGGATTCGTCCGTCAGATAACACCGTCGCCGGGCAATCGCGCAATGAGTGACCACCTCATAGAGTGAACCGGCCGCATAGCCGAGGAACGTGGCAAAGTCGGCCGATGACCGCGCACAGCCTTCGGCGATATGGGCCGAAACTGAACCGACTGCTCGTCGCAGCTGACTTGTCAGACCGAAGCGTTCGTCGCCCGGGAACGACTTCAACTCCGCGTAGACCGTGTCGGTTAAATCCACCGCCTTTTGCCAAACGGCCAGTCGCTCGAAGTTGAACATAGAGCAAAATCACGGCCCTGCGCTCCACCCGGGCAAGGCCGGAACCGGCGCCCCCGGCTGATTGGGGCTCTCAACTCTCAACCAGCGCCGTGCGGCGCCTTGCGCTTCACGGCGCCACTGCCTCCACAAACGTAAACTTTCCGCCCTTCACCGCGACGACCACCGCGGCCTTGTTGGCGTTGCGCTGGGCGTCGAGGGTCGTGGTGCCGGTGACACCGGTGTAGCCCTTGGTGGTGGCGATCGCCTCGCGGAGCTTGGCGCTCTCGGTCGTGCCGGCGCGCTTGATCGCGTCGATCAACACGAGCGCGGAGTCGTACCCGAGCGCCGCCATCGCGTCGGGCGTCTCTTGGTTGAAACGCTGCTTGAACTTCTCGAGGAAGGCCGTGATCGCCGGCGTCTTGTTTTCAGCCGAGTAGTGCGTCGAAAAGTAAGTGCCTTCCATCGCCGCGCCGCCGATCTCGATCAACTGCGGGGCCTCCCAGCCGTCGCCGCCGAACACCGGCACCTGCAGGCCGAGGTCCTTCGCCTGTTTGCAGATCAGCGCGGCCTCGGTGTAGTAACCGGGGACGAAGATGCCCTCGATACCGGCGGCCTTGACCGCGGTGAGCTGGGCCTTGAAGTCCTTGTCGCCTTCCGAGTACTTCTGCTCGATCGCGATCGTGCCGCCGTCGGCGGCGAAGCGTTCCTTGAAGTACTTCGCGAGGCCGACGCTGTAGGCGGACGACACGGAGGTCAGGACCGCGACCTTGCGGACCTTGAGGGTGTTCTTGGCGAACTTCGCCATCACGACGCCTTGGAACGGGTCGATGAAGCACACGCGGAAAATGTAATCGCCGGTCTCGGTCACGGCGGGGTTCGTCGACGACGGTGAGATTTGCGGGATCTTGGCCGCCTGGCAGATCGGCGCGGCCTCGAGCGAACGGCTGGAGGCGACCTCGCCGAGGATGGCGACAACCTTGTCGCGCGAAATCATCTTCTTCACGACCGTGGCGGACTCGCCGGCCTTCGACTGGTTATCCTCGGTGACGAGCTCGATCTTTTTGCCCAGCACCCCGCCGGTGGCATTGGCCTCCTCGATCGCGAGCTGGGTGCCCTTGTGCGAGGATTGGCCGAACGCGGCCTCTTTGCCGGTGAGTGAGGCGAATTCGCCGATCTTCAGGTTATCCTGCTTCTGGGCGCAGCCGGCGAGCAGCAGGGCGGAGGTGAGAGTGGAAACGACGAAATTACGGCGGGAGAGCGGCATGGGAAATAGGATCGTGGGAAAGCGGGAGACAACGGGAGGGTGCGCCGGTTTTCAACCCTCAGTTTTCGCGCGGAAACGGGAGCCTCGCGCTAGGCCAACCGCCCGAAAAAGCCCGACCCTGTTTATTCCCCGAAATGAGCTTCCCGTTGCCGCCGCGGGCGCTTTTCATCGCGGGGCTTGAACACCTTTGACCGGTATCTTTTGCGCGAGTGGCTGCAGATTCTCGGCCTGGTGCTGGCCGCCATCTGCGGTCTGCTGCTCGTGCAGGTGCTGTACGACGATTTCAAACAGCTGCGGGAACTGGGCGCCAGGGGCTTCGTGTTGGTGCACTACACCGCGATCCGCATCCCGGGCTTCTTATCCGTTGCACTGCCGCTTTCGTTGTTGGTCTCCGTGCTTTACGTGCTCGGGCGGCTGCATCGGGCCAATGAGCTCACCGCCATGCGGGCGGCCGGGGTCGGCTTCGGGCGGCTCACCGCGCCGATCTGGCTCGTCGGCTTGATGGCGTGTGGCGTTGCCTGGTGGCTCAACACCGCGGTGGTGCCGTGGTCCGATGAGGCGTCGCGTTCCATCCGGCTGGAGTTGGAGTTTCGCAGCCAGACGGCCAAGGCGCTGCCAGCCGATCGGGCGGGTGCGGTGTACAGTGTCGCATTCGACAACCCGGTGGCCCGCCGGATGTGGTTTATCAACCGCTTCAGCCGGGGCACCGGCCGCGGCTATGGCGTGTCGGTCTCCGAACTCGATGCGTTGCGCCGCGAGCGGGTGCGGCTCACTGCGGCCGAGGCGTGGTTCGATGAGACGCGGAAAGGCTGGGTTTTTAAGCAGGGGCGTGAGCTTGTTTTTGCCCCTGAGTCCGGCGAACTTACCAGCTCGAAGCCCTTTGCCGAACGCTTTGAGGCACGGTACCGCGAGGACCCCGAGCTGATGATGCTCATCGATCGCAAGCCGACCGACCTATCGCTCTGGGAACTGCGCGACCTGATTGCGCATCTGGAGGTCGTCAACAGCCCGAAGCTGGCGGCGTATGCCGTGCGTTACTACGAGCTGATTGCAAGTGTACTCGGGCCGCTGATCGTGATCGCCATCGCGATCCCGTTTGCGGTGTCCGGCGTGCGCGTCAACCCCGCCGTCGGGGTGTCGAAATCGCTCGGCTTGTTCGCGCTCTATTACGTTTTGACCGTGGTTTCGTCCTCGCTGGCGACGAAGGGCATCGTGGTGCCCCTGGTCGCAGCTTGGCTGCCGCAAACGGGTATGGCCCTGGTCGCGCTCTGGTTTTTTGTGCGCCTGCGTTGAGCGCGCAGGGTTTTCGCGGCCGCGAGCGCCAGCGACGAATTAGCCGACCCGCGGCGGCGGCATCGGCGCATCCGAGCCGAGCGCGAACTCGGAGAAATCGTTGCACACCCCGTCGTAGGGCCGGTCCTGCAGGTAGATCTGCAGGACGCGGGCATGTTCCTGATCGCTGGTCGGGAAAATCTTGGGTGGCTCGCCCGGCAAAAAGATCGCGGTGTAGGCGCGCTGGCGGTCGGTCATGCGGCGGATCACGATCATGTGGGCTGCGTACCAAAGCCGCCTTCGCTCAATTCTCCAGCGGGAAACGCGGTTTGTGGATGCGGCGCCCGATGGATGACGCGCCGCGCCTCGCCGGTCGGTCAAACGGCGGGGGAGTCCCGAACGGGCGGCTCAGTGCTCCTCCCCCTGATGGCAGACGACGCAAGTGGTGATTTGGGCCAGGCGGTTGGTGCGGTGGGCCTCGGGTCGGTAGGTTGCGCTCAAATCCGCGTGGCACTTGGTGCAGGCGAAGCTTCGGGCGACGACCTCCTGGTGCACCTTCTCGAAATGCCAGAAGCCAGCCCGCGGCGGGGCGACCAATTGGGGTAGATCGTGGCAACTCAGGCAGAGCGCGGTCGTGGCGGCCGGATCGGCCGTGACTTTCGACTGGGCCTGCCGCGGTGACGGCGGACTGGCGTTGGGCTTGAGGCCGAGGTCGGTGAGCGCGGAGCGGCCGGCGACGCGGCCGGTGATGATGGACGGCCCAAGAAACGTCCCCTCGAGGCCGGCTTTGCCGTTGATGCCGGCCAGTCCGGTGAGCTCGCCTGCGGCGAACAGGCCCGGAATGGGGCGACGGGCGGCGTCCTGCACGCGGGCGGTCAGGTCGATGGCGACGCCGCCCATGCTTTTGCGCGTGAGCGGAAAAAACTGCATGGCGTAGAAAGGGGGCTTTACGATCTGGAAGGGCGCGATCGGCTTGCCGGGGCCGAACCGGCCGAAGTCTTCGTCGACCCCGCGCGCCGCCATCGCATTGAAGCGCCGGACGCTGTCTTGCAACGCGGTGGCGGGTAGTCCGGTGCGAACGGCCAGCTCTTCCAGGGTGGCCGCGGTTTTCACCAGTGCGGGGTTGGCGAAGATCCATTTTTCGACTTCGCGAAAATCACTCCAATTGGAGCCGGCAACAAACAGTTCACGCTTGGCGGCTTCGTCGAAGATGGACCAGTAGGTTTCACCCGGTTGCTCGAGCATGACCGGGAGCGAGTATTTGCTGCTGGTCCTCTCGGCGATAAAACGGCGGCCCTCGGTGTTGACCCACATGGAGTAATTATTGGAGGCGTTCAGACCGCGCGGCGTGTTGGGAAAGCGTGGGTCGGGAATGCCCGTGACGTAATTCCACTGGTGGTCCAGCCGCAGCAGCGCGGCTCCGGCACGCTGGGCGAGCTGGAGACCGGAGCCCTGTGCGTTGATACCGGCGCCGATCAGGAAATTCCTGGGGAAACGGGAACCGGCTGGCCAGTTGGCGCGCACAAGATCAAGGTTGCTCTGGAATCCGCCGGTCGCGAGTACCACGACCCGGGCTCGTAACTCCGACGTCGCGCCGGATCGCAGGTGGGTCGCGGTCACGCCAGTGATTGACCCCTCCGTCGAAAGCAGCCGGTCGACCCGCGTATTCCACAAAAACGTAACGGCCGGATGGGTGACGCATTCGCGATAGATCGGACTAATCAGCCCGAGACCGCGCCCCTTCGTACGATGTGTGCGCACGACGCTGTTGCCGGCCGGAGAGGTCAAGGCGTCGAATTCCACTCCCATGCCGGAGACCCAATCGAAGATCTCGCTGCGGGAGTGGTCGACATAGTAGCGCACCCACGCGGGATCAGCGTCCTCGCCCCACGCGATAAAATCCCGGTAGGCGACATCGCGGTTGTCGTGCAAGCCGCGCGCCTCCTGGAACGGGGTGCCGATCAGGCACAGGTCGCCGGTCGCCATGACGGCGTGGCCCCCGAAAACCGACGCCATGTCGATCACGGTGACCTTGGCTCCGCCTTGGGCGAGTTCCCACGCCGCAGCCAGTCCCGCGATGCCGGCGCCGACGACGATGGCATCGGCGGGCTCGGCGCCCCGCAGGCTGGCGGAGCCCATCGAGGCGATGGCCAACAACGACCGCAGCACAACCGGAATAGTTTTGAGGGCACGCATCGAGCGGACGATCAACTCTGCTCGATGCGACGCGGGGTGAGGGGAGAAAATCACGGGCCCGACGGTGTCCGGCGGACGGCTGAAAACAATTCATCTTTGCCTCCGGACCGCGGCGGTGGGCGCAATTATGCTCGGCGCGGCGCGTGCTCTCCGCCGAATCAATCGTGCCCAACCCGGAACGCGCCGTGGCGTGGTGCTGGAGGCGGCCTCAGCGCCAGTTGAAATTGAAACTGATGCTGATGCGTTCCTCGGCCACGCGGTTGGCGGCGACCTGGTGCCGGAGCCAGCTCTCAAATAGGATCACGTTGCCCGCTTCGGCGGGGTAGGTGACGTGAACCTGATTCTCGCGCCGCGCGTTGGGCCGCCGCGGCGGGGCGGCCATGAAGCGATCCAGGCGGGGATCTTCGAACTTCAAGCCGGAGCAGCCCGGCGGCGTCACGACGTAGTAGGTGCCGCTGATGAACGACAGCGGGTGCAGATGCAGCGAGTGCGCCGCGGCGGGTGGCATGATGTTTACCCAGAGATCGGACAGGTACATGGTGCGTCCGCGCAGATCGAATTCCAGCGTCCGCGCAAAGGCGCGCGCATGCCGCATGAGCTTCTGCTCGAGATCGGCGAAGGCACTCGAAAATTTGTGGAGCTCGTTCATCGACGCGTAGCTCGTGTAGCCACCGGGGTAATGCTGGGCCGACCAGCGCCGGCCGGCGGCATCGTAGTCGCGTAGACGCCGGCACTCCTCGGCGAACTCGGTGTTCAGTCTGGCGGTGCTGCTTTTCTGCAGCGGCTCGCAGTAGAGGTAGGTGGGAAACCAGGCGCGCGTCGGCATCGGGAAATCTGACCGCGCCCGGCGCGGGCTGGCGAGTGGGTTTTAGGCGGAGCGGGTTTTACCGGAGGCAACGGAGGAAACAGAGAGGGGTGGGGCGATGTCGCACGGTGATTCCGGTTTGGCCGCGGAAACGTAGGCCAGCTCGCTTGCGAGCGCGGATTGGCGCGCGAGCGGGCTGACCTACCCTGAACTCGTTTAGCAGCCCAATGGCATAGCTGTGGGCGATGCCCGCGCTGATCGGGAACATGCGTGGCGGCGAGCGCCGGCTTAATGCACGCCGTCCATGCGGCGGCGCACCCACGGCACCAGCGCGAGGAAGATCACCGCGACGACGAGCACCGCGCCCGCCTGCTGGCCGAAGAACGCGTCGAGATGGCTGGTGTTACCTTCGCCGAAACTGGCGGCGAGCACGCCGGCGAATTTATTGCCGAACGCCGCCCCCAGGAACCACACGCCGAGCATCGCGCCAACGAGGTGGCGCGGGGCGAGTTTGGTGAACGTGCTCAGGCCGACCGGGCTCAGGCACATTTCGCCGATGGTTTGGAGGAAGTAGAGACCGAGCAGCCAGAGCGGACTCACGCGGCCCGTGACCGCGAGGCGGGCGGCGGGAATCATCAGGCTGAACGCGAGCGCGAGACAAAACAGGCCGAGCGTGAATTTCATCGGGCTCGACGGCTGCTTGGCGCCAAGTCGCGTCCAGAGCAGCGCGAAGAGCGGTGCGAGCATGATGACGAAAATGGGATTGGCCGCCTGAAACCACGACGACGGCACCTCGACGCCGCCGATGTGCGTCTTGGTGTGGTTCTCCGCGAAGAGGCTCAGCGAGGTGCCGGCCTGCTCGAACAACGCCCAGAAAATAAACGCCCCGATGTAGAAAAAGAAAATGGCGCCGAGCCGGCGGGCCTCCTGGTTTTTCGAGCGTCCGAACCAGATCATGACGCCAATGGGCACGAGGATGAAGAGCAGGCGCAGCCACTGAAAGCCGGGCTGGTCGGAGAGCTTCACGATCAGCCAAAGCGCGAGAGTGCCGACGAACAGCTGCAACGGACGCCGCCACGCGCCCGGCGTGCGCGGAGGTGGCAAGCCTACTTCCTTCAGGCCGCCGCCGAAGAGCACGAACACGATCAGACCGAGGACCATGCCGACGCCCGCCGCACCAAAGCCCCAGTGCCACGAGTGGGCGGGGTTGAAGCCCCATTGGGTGAGCAGCGCTTTGAACTGACTGTGCTGGGCGAGGAAGCCTGTGATGAGCGGAGCGATGAAGGCGCCCACATTGATGCCCATGTAGAAAATCGAGAAGCCGGCGTCGCGACGTTCGTCGCCCGGCGCGTAGAGCTGGCCGACCATCGCGCTGATGTTCGGCTTGAGCAGCCCGGTGCCGAGGACGATGAGCAGCAGCCCGAGGTAGAACGTGGCCTCACTCGGGAACGCCATCGAGAAGTGACCGCACGCGATGATCAGTCCGCCGAGCAGCACGGCGCGGCGCGCCCCGAGGATGCCGTCCGCGAGCGTGCCACCGGGAATGGACAACATGTAGACCGACATCGTGTACGTGCCGTAGATCAGCGTGGCGTTGGCGGTCGGCAGGTTGAGTCCGCCGGCGGCGATCGGCGCCACCATGAAGAGCGTGAGCAGCGCCCGCATGCCGTAATACGAAAAGCGTTCCCAGAGTTCGGCAAAGAACAGCGTGTAGAGCGGCCGCGGGTGGCCGAACAATTCCGGATGCCGCGGAGGAACGGGGAACGAAGAACTCATCGCAACCGGGGAGCCTGAAAGCCGCCGGCCACGGGGCAAAGCTGAACTTTGCGCGGGGTTTTTTGTCGGTCAGCGCGCTCGCGCGCGCCGGACCGGGCCTTGCGGTGACCCGTCCCGTAGTCTTCAAACCGCGCTCGCGCGCGAGCTGGCCTACGCCCGAACGGGGCGCGAGCGAGCTGCCACTCTGCGCTTGCCATGCCCGCGGGGACGGACGGTGGTTGACCGTCAGGCATGAAAACCCCCGCTCCCACGGTTCGTTCGCTGGCCCGGACACTCGGCCTCTCGCACACGACGGTGTCCGACGCGCTGCGCGGTAAGGGTCGGGTTGATCCGGCGACGGCGGCACGGGTGGCCAAGGCGGCGCGGGAAGCGGGTTACCGGCGCAATCCACTCGCGGCGGCCGTGATGTCGGAATTGCGCCGCTCGCGGGGGGCGACGTTTCACGGCGTGCTGGCCGCGGTGGATTTGCTCGAGCCGGAGCGGCGCGACCCGCACGGGGTGTTTCACACCGAGCTGGTGCAGGGCGCGCGGGCCCGCGCGGCGGAACTCGGTTTCAAACTGGAGGAGTTTGTCGTCGGGAGCGGCGGCATGACCGTGCCGCGGCTCGATGGGATTCTCCAGTCACGGGGGATCCACGGCGTGCTCGTGTTGCCGTCGTGGTACATGCCCGACTGGACCGCGCTGAACTGGTCGCGGTACGCGGCGGTGTACTCGGACTACGTGATCGAGCGGCCGCCGCTGCACTGCGTGTGTTGCAACCACTACCGCTCGATGACGGGGGTGCTGACCCGGTTGGTGGAGCGCGGCTACCGCCGGCCGGGGCTTTTCGTGGAGCGCGGGCGCGACGACCGGATGCAACGCCGTTACAGTGCGGCGTTCCGTTCGTTTCAGGAGAACGAACCGGGCCTCGGCCTCGTCCCGCCGTTGATCGTCGACGAGCCTAAGGAAGCCGGCTTCAAGGCTTGGTTTCGTCGGTACAAGCCGGATGTAGTGATCGGGCATTTCACGGAGGCGATCGATTGGATGGAGGCCTGCGGGGCGCAGTTGCCGGCGAAACACGGTTTCGTGAGCCTGAACATCGTCTACCGAACCCGGCCTTGCGCGGGGCTCGACCAGCAGCCGCGGGAGTTGGGGGCGCGGGCGGCGGAGTTGGTGATTGCCCAGCTCCAGCGCAACGAGCTCGGGGTGCCGGCGTGGCCCACGACGACGACGATTGCGGCGCGTTGGGTGGAGGGTCCGACGATCCGGCCGGGCGGGAAGGGAATTTTCGGATGACGCAGCCCGGCGCGGGAGCGCAGGGATTTTCGATTGCCCGGTTTCCTGCGCTCACACGCAGGGCTACCTGGTCTGCCCTGGGCGGCGATTGAACGTATTATTCCGCCTGATTTCGCGAGACGATGATCGGGCGCAGATTGCCGGTCGCGGCTGGAGCGTCACGCTCGCGCGCATGAACCCCCTCCGACAGATCGTTGCTCTACTCCTGTTGGGCGTTGCTGCGGCCGTGGCCGCGGAGGCGCCGAAGAAAGTCCTCGTGGTGTCCGTTACGACCGGCTTCCGCCATAGTTCGATTCCGACGGGGGAAAAGGTGCTCGGTCAGCTCGCGGCGCAGAGCGGCCTTTTCACCGTCGATTTTGTGCGGCAGCCGGAGGGCATGACCGGCGCGCCGGGGCGGCCGCGGGTGGGACCGAAGGGCGAACAGGATCCGGCTTACCAGAAGGCGCTGCAGAAGTTTGAGGTGGACCAGAAGGCGTACACCGAAATCTGGCTGCCCAAGGCGGCGGCTGGGTTGGCGAAGCTGAGCCCGGCCAGCCTGAAGCATTACGATGCGGTCCTGTTTTTGAGCACGACGGGCGATCTGCCGTTGCCCGACAAGCAGGGATTCATCGACTGGATTGCGGCGGGGCATGCGTTCATCGGGGTGCACGCGGCGGCCGACACGTTTCATCCGTTTCCGCCGTTCATCGCCATGCTCGGCGGCGAATTCAAGACGCACGGCGCCCAGGTATCGGTCGAATGTCTCAACCAGGATCCGGCGCACGCCGCCTGCGGACCTTTGCCGGCGAAGTGGACGATGTTCGACGAGATCTATCAGTTTAAGAATTTCGAGCGCCCGAAGGTGCACGGCCTGCTCACGCTTGACCGGCATCCGAACGACAAGACGCCCGGCGACTATCCGGTGGCGTGGTGCAAAAACTTCGGAGGCGGACGGGTCTTTTACACGTCGCTCGGTCATCGTGAGGACGTGTGGGATCCCGCGCATGCCGAAAAGGGTGGTCGGAAGAATCCGGCGAGTGACGCCGAGCTCTTTCAAAAGCACCTCGTGGGTGGAATCCTCTGGGCGCTCGGGCTCGCGCCCGGCAGCGCCAAGCCTTGAGGGGTGGTGTAGGCTCGGCCGCCCGCCGGGCAGATCAGATGGGCAGACCTGTAGCCGCGTTGGAGCCGGAGGCAAAAACGTGGTCCGAACGGTCCGACGAACGTGAGTCCACGTTGTCGCTCCGCTCCAACGCGGCTACGCGCCTAACCGGACCACGCTATTTTCCAAACAGCGGGGCGAGGAGATCGTGGATGACCTCGGTCGGATGTTTGGTGCGGATTGACGGTTGGTAGTACCGACCGTCGGCCAGCTTCTTGTGCGCGGGATAGGTATGCACCTCGATATTGAGATCGATGAGGTAGGTCTTGAAATCCCATTCCCAGCGCGCGTCGTAGGTGAGGACTGCGTCGACTTTCTCCGGTATCATCGTGATCGGGCCGGACGTTGCTTCGCGGCCGAGGCGCCGCAATTCGGCGACGAAGATTTCGTCGAGCTTTTGGTTATCGTTAAGCCGGCGTTCGACGAAGATGCGTTGAAAGCGGTCAAGCGGGATGATTTTGCGCGTGCTGACCGACGAGCAACCGGCGAGGACCAGGCAGACGAGCAGTAGGGCAAAACGCACACCGGAATTCACGGCTTGAGGGGTGGCGGGGTCTGTCGCCGGTGCAAGCCCGCAGCGCACCGGGGGCGTGGCGTTACACGGCGGGTGCCCCGATTTATTTCCCCGGCCAGAGTGCGGCGCCGCGGTTCAGGACTTCGCGGAGATTGGTGCTCCAGTTAACCCGGGTCGAAATGCCATGGTCGTGATTGCGGCCCTCTTCCAACCTCGCCTTGTAACCGAGTTCGAGCTGCCACTTGCCGGGCAGGCGCCAGTTTTTCGATTGGGCAAGCGGCACGTCCCAGATGGCGCCGGTTTGGATTTCATGGGCGAGATGCCACCCCTCGTCATCCCGGATATGGCGGAAGCGGTACTCGCCGAACCAGCCGATTTCCGCCGGTTTGAAAAGCAGACCGGGAGCGAATTCGATGAGGTTGCGTCGGGAGATTTCGGCGGGGGGCGGGTCCCGGTGGGTGACGTCGACGCTGCGGTCGTACGCGAGGTTGGTGTAGAAGGTGGTGTGTGGCCACGTGCGCAATTGCCGGGCCAGGGCCACGAAGGGTCGCAGGTGCGTGTAATGGTCGTTGAGCTCCGCGGGGGGATGCCCGAGGGGCAAACGCACTTCAGCCCCGAGGGTGGTTTCGTCGAAGAACCCGAGGAAGCGCCCGACGTCGTGGCGGGCGCTGAGTTTGAGTTCGCCCGGGCCCCAGCGGTGATTCGTGCCGGAGTTGATCGGATTGGGAAAAAAGGGCGTGAGCCCGCCCCGCAGTTCCCAGCGCGGCGCGAGGCCGTAGCGGAGTTCGAAGGGTAAGCGCATGTACTCGGAGTCGCGCAGGTCGGAAAACTTCGGGCGGAAATCGAGTGCGAGGTTATGCGGACCGAGCACGCCCGGCAGCGTGGTGTCGAAGAACTCCGTCATGCGCAGCACGCTGTCGCGCACGACACCGGTGGCCGAGGCGGGCTCGGCGCCCCGCGTTGGCGAGGCGAGGAGGGCTGCAATCAGCAGCCACCCGAACTGGCGGAAGGGGAGCCCGCGGCGCGTCATGCCGGCCTTCGACCATGGAACCCGTTTCCGGTGCCACCAAAAACGACTCGGCGAACCGGCGCCGCCTTCAATGGATCAATTGCAGCACCAGGGACGGGAAAACGCCGAGCAGCACGAGGAGCGTCGCGGTGAGTACGAGCACGGCGGCGGCGGGTGTCGGGACTTTGATTGCAGACTCGGCGGCCGGTCGCGGCGCGACGACGATCGCCTGCTTCAGGATAAGCATGTAGTAGTACAGGGCCACGGCGCTCATCGCGATGGCGAGGAGCGCGACCCAGCCGGCGGTGCCCGCGAGGCCGGAGAGTTTCAGCGCCTGACTGAAGACCAAGAATTTGCCGAAGAAACCGGCGAGGGGCGGGATGCCGGCGAGCGAGAGCACGAAGACCAGCAGGCAAAGCGCCAGCAACGGTGAGCGGCGGTACAGGCCGGCGAGGTCGCCAAGGTCGTCGCAGCGCCCGGCGCGTTCAACCACCGCGATCACGCCGAAGGCACCGACCGTCGCGAGACCGTAGGTGGCGGCGTAGAAGTACAGCGAGGCCGGGCCAAAGCGGCCTGCGACCAAGACTCCGAGCAGCAGCGCACCCGCGTGGCCGATGGCTGAGTAGGCGAGGATCCGGCGAACGCTGGTTTGGGCCAGGGCGGCGATGTTGCCCAATACAAGCGAGACCACGGCCACGATGACGAAGGCGGGAATCCAGCCGGGGAGCGTAGTGAGCCCGGTGCCGCCGGCGACCGGTCCGAAACCGGCCCAGAATAAGCGGACAAAGAGGGTGAAGCCGGCGAGTTTGGAGGCGGACGCGATCAGAGCGGCGGAGGAGGCGGGCGCGCCCTGGTAGACGTCGGGAGCCCAGAGGTGGAATGGGGCGGCGGCGGCCTTGAAGCCGAACGCGACCAGAATCATCACGAGCGCCACGACCAAGAGCGTGTTGCCCTGCGTCACCTGCAGCTGGCGGGCGATTTCCGTGAACTCGATCGAGCCGGTGAGTCCGTAGATCAGGCTGAAGCCGAAGAGCAAAAACGCCGCGGAGATGCCGCCGAAGAGGAAGTACTTGAGTCCGGCCTCGGCTGACTCGGGCCGGTGCTTGTCGAAGCCGGCGAGAATGTAGAGCGAGAGGCTGGCGAGTTCGATGGCGAGGAAGGCGACGAGCAGCTGTTGCACGACCGCCATCAGGGTGAAGCCCGTGGTGGCGAACAGCACGACGGCGACATATTCCGCGGGATGGCGCAGCCGGACAACTCCGGGCGCCATCGCCAAGGTGAGCGCGGCCAATCCGAGGGCGCCGAGTCGCGTCATGAGGCCGAGCGAGTCGAGCACCAGCACGCCCTTGAAGGCGTTGCCGCCGACGCCGGCGTCGCAGGCATGGTAAGCGGCGGCGGCGATCGCCAACAGGCCGATGATCACGGAAGCGCTGAGGCGGGCGGAGGCGGAGTTGCGCCGGCCGCTGAAAAGATCGAAGCCGAGCACCAGCAGTGCGCCGAGCACGAGGGAGGCCTCGGGCAGCAGCGCGTGGAGCAGGCTGGCGTAGTGACCGTTCACGGCGTGCCTCCTTTCAGGGCCGCTTGAAAGAGCGGCGAGTTCAGGGCCGGGGTTATCCAGTTGAGGAGCGCGTCAGGCTTCAATCCGATGTAGACGGTCGCCGCGACCAGGAGCACCGTGCCCGCCTTTTCCGCCCAGGTGATGGGTTCGAAGGGGCGATGGTCGACTGCGCTGGCGGGGACGGATTTATCCGTCGTACCGAAGAAGGACACTTGAATCGCCCGCAGCGTGAAGGCCGCTGCGACCAGAATCCCTGAGGCCGCGAACAGCGCCCAGAGCGGGGAGGTTTTCCACGTCCCGATGAGGATCGTCAGCTCGGCGGGGAAACCGCTGAAGCCCGGCATGCCCATCGAGGCGAGACCGGCGATGACAAACGTCAGCGCGGCGAACGGCAGAAGCCGGTGTAAGGGCATGGCGCGCAGGTCCACCAGTCGTCGCGTGTGCGTGCGTTCGTAGACCATGCGGCCGACGACGGCGAAGAGCAGGCCGGCGATGATGCCGTGTGAGTACATCTGAAGGACGGCGCCCGCGACCGACTGCGAGTTGGCGGCCGCAAGGCCCAGGAGCACGAACCCCATGTGGCTCACGCTCGAATAACCGATGACAAACTTGAAGTCGTCCTGCACCAGCGCGACCAAGCCAGCGTAGAGGATGCCGGCGATGGCGAGCCAGGCAATGGCGGGCTGCCAGAAGGCGAGTCCGACCGGGAACAGCGGCATGGCGACGCGCAGGCAACCGTAGGCGCCGAGTTTCATTACGACGCCGGCGAGGAGCATCGACGCGGCGGTGGGCGCAGCGGCGTGACCGGTGGGGGCCCAGGTATGGAAGGGGAACATGCCGGCGAGGACCGCGAAGCCGAAGAAGACCAAGGCGAACATCCCGATCTGGTCGCCGCGGGAGAAATTGACGGCGGCGGCCGCAAGGTCGTTCAGCGCGAAACTCCTGCCACCCGCGGCGCCGTACGCCCAGAGCAGGCCGCCCAGCATGACTGCGCTGCCGGCGAAAGAATAGAGCACCAGCTTCATCGCGGCATACTCGCGGTTCTTCGAACCCCAGATCGCGATGAGGAAATACTTGGGGACAATCGCGATCTCGTAGAAGACGAAGAGCACGAAGGCGTCGGCGCTGAGGAACACCCCGTACACCCCGCCGATCAGGGCGAGGTAGAGCGCGAAGAACTCGCCGGCGCGATCCTTGATGTTCCACGAGAAAAGAATGCCCGCGGTGGCGGCGAGTCCGGTCAGCACGACCATCGTCAGGCTGATGCCGTCGGCCGCGAGGTGATAACGGATGCCGAGTTCGCGGATCCACGGCAGATTGACGATCGTCTGCAGCCCGGGTCCGGGCGTGAATTCACGGGCGGCAAACAGTGAGACGACGCCTCCGGCCAGGGCCGTGAGCAACGCGACCCAGCGGGCGTTGGCGGCCGATCGGGCGCCCGCGACCAAGGCGAGGGCCGAACCGGCGAACGAGAGATAGATGGTCCACGGCAGCGCGTTCATGGCAGCGTGAGGTGTCCCGCCCAGGCGGTGACGAGAGGATTGATCAAGCGGGTGAGCAGGTGCGGGGCGACGCCCAGCACCAACATCAGGGCGACGAGCGGCACGAGCGTCAGGTACTCGCCGGGTTGCACGTCGGCGAAGACGCCGGTCGTGGCGCCGGCGCGCGGGCCGTGGAAGACGCGTTGCCAGAAGGTCAGGAGGAAGAGCGCGGTCGCGAGCAGGCCGAGGCAGGCGATGGCGGCAGCCCAAGCGTTGAGCCCGAAGACGCCGCGGAAGATCAGGAACTCACCGACGAAGCCGTTCAGGCCAGGCAGACCGAGCGAGGAGAACATCGCCACGCCGCAGAGGCCGGCGAAGATCGGGGCTGCGGTGCGTACGCCGCCGAATTCGTGCAGGCCGCGTTTGCCCCCGGTGCGGGCCTCGAGCATGCCGACGCAGGCGAAGAGCGCGGCGGCGGAGAGACCGTGGTTGAACATTTGCAGGAGCGTGCCGCTGAGGGCGGCAGCCGCGGCCTCGCTGGATGGACCGGCGCGGCCGGTGGCATACGAGACGGCGAACAGCGCAAGGAGGCAGTAGCTAAGGTGGTTGATCGACGAGTAGGCGACCATGCGTTTCAGGTCGGTCTGACGCATGGCGGACCAGGCACCGAGGACCACGCCGCCCAGCGCGAGGGCGAGGAGCCAGCAGGAGGCGTCGTGGAGCGGGCCGGGGAAGATCGGCCAGAGAATCCGGAGAAAGCCGTAAACTCCCATCTTTGACATCACGCCGGTCAGGAACATCGAGGCACCCGTGGGGGCCTCCGCGTACGCCGGCGGCAGCCACGTGTGGAAGGGCCAGAGCGGGACTTTCACCGCGAGTCCGATCAGCACCCCGAGGAAAATGACCTTGGTCCAATTGCCGCCGCCGAAGGCCGCGAGCTTCTGGGCGAGGGAGCCGTCCGCGGCGAGTTGCGCGAGCGTGTTGAAATCCATCGTGCCGGTGGCGACGAACAGCGCGGCAAACCCCGCGAGCATGAAGGCGCTGCCGCCGATCGTGTAGATCACGAACTGGTAGGCCGCGCGCGTCGCCCCCTGGCCGCCCCAGAGTTTGATCAGGAAAAATGCCGGTACCAGGCTGAGTTCCCAAAACAGGAACCACGGGAAGAAATCCAGCGCGAGGAACACGCCAAGGGCCGCGCCTTGCAACATCAGGAAGAGCGCGCCGAAGAGCCGTGAGTCACGTTCGGCCTTGGCCGATGCGAGCAACGCGACTGGCGTGACGATACCGGTGAGCAACACGAGCAGCAGGCTCAGGCCGTCGAGCCCGAGCGAGTAATTTACATTCAGCGCGGCGATCCACGCGTGACGCTCGACGAACTGGGGCGCGGTGCGGGCGGGATCGAAACCGCCGAGCAGCACGAGCGAGAGGGCGAGCGTCGACAGGCTGAAAATCAGAGCCAGCGCGCGGCTCGCGGCGGGCGATGCGCCGCGGAGCAGACCGAGCCCGGCGGCTCCGGCGAACGGCGTAAAAACGACGAGGGAAAGCAACGGTAGCGTACTCATCGGGTACCTCCGAGCATCACTGCGAGCACCAGCAGCACGAAGCCGAGGGCGACCAGCATCAGGTAGCCGTGGGTGTCGCCGGTTTGGGCACGGGAGTAAGTCTTGGCCGTCGATTTCAACTGTTCACTCGTGGCGTCGAAGCCTCCGTTGACCAGATTTTCGTCCGTTTCGCGCGTCACGTTGCCGGTAAACTGTCCAAGGCCGGCGAGCAGGCGGACGGCGCCGTCCCAGATGTAACGGTCAAAGACATCGGCGGCATCGGCGAGGAACGTGTTCAGGCGCCCGACGGTCGCGGCGTAGAGTTCATCGAAGCCCAAGCGTGCGGCGAGGGCGGCGAAAAGGTCGGGCACCTTGGCCTCGATCGGATCGGGCGCAGAGGCTTTCGCGCGCAGCCGGCGGCCGTAGACCGCCCAACCGGAGCCGATGCCGAGAGCCACGAGGACGATCGAGGTGACCATCAGGCCGCCGCCGCCGGGCTCGCTGTGAAACTTCGGGTCAAGCGTATGCTGCAGCCAGGGCCAGTAGGGCGTGCCGAGGAAACCGAGGAGGACCGCACAGATCGCGAGCAGCACGAGCGGGACGGTCATGACGGCCGGACTCTCGTGGGCGTGTTCCGACGCGGGGCTGCGGGCTTGGCCGAAAAAGGCTTCGGCGACGAGACGCGTCATGTAGAAGGCGGTCAGCACGACGGCGACGAGACCGGCGTAGAAGGGGAGATGGGAGACGTTCCAGCCGTGCGCGGCGTGAAGGATGGCTTCCTTGCTCCAGAAACCGGAGAACACGAACGGCACGCCGGCGAGGGCCATCATGCCGATGGCGAAGGTGGCGAACGTGACTTTCAGCGGACCCTTCAGGCCTCCGAGTTGGCGGATGTCCTGTTCGTGGTGCGCTGCGTGGATCACGGAGCCGGCGGCGAGGAAGAGCAGGGCCTTGAAGAAGGCGTGGGTCAGCAGGTGGAAGATCGCGGCGACCCACGAGCCGACGCCGAGCGCGAGCATCATGTAGCCGAGTTGCGAGACGGTGGAGAACGCGAGGATGCGTTTGATGTCGTTTTGCGCGACCGCGATGACGGCGCCGAGCAGCGCGGTAATGGCGCCGATGGCGGCGACGACGCTCAGGGCGTGCAGCGGAGCCGTCGCAATCGCCTGGTCGGCGGACATCAGCGGATAGACCCGGGCGATCAGGAACACGCCGGCCGCGACCATCGTGGCGGCGTGGATCAGGGCCGACACCGGCGTCGGGCCTTCCATCGCGTCGGGGAGCCAGACGTGCAGCGGAAACTGACCGGATTTACCGGCCGCGCCGCAGAAAAGGAGGAGCCCGATCGCCGTGGAAACGGCGAGACCGCCGACGGTGGTCTGGGTGACGAGGGCGGTGAGGGCCGAGGTCTCCAGCACGCCCTTGCCGGCATCATAGAAGAGGAGCGAACCGGTGGCATCGGACAACCACAGCATGCCGAGCAGGAAACCGAGGTCGCCGATGCGGGTGGTGATAAAGGCTTTCTTGGCCGCCGCGGCCGCCGCCGGTTTGTGGAACCAGAAACCGATGAGCAGATAAGAGGCGAGTCCAACCAGTTCCCACGAGATGAAGAGGAGCAGCAGGCTGTTCGCGATGAGGATGCCGAGCATCGCGGCGGCGAACAGGCTCAGGAAGCAGAAGAAGCGCGTGAAGTTGGCGTCCTCGTGCATGTAGCCCGTGCTGAAGATGAAGATGAGCAGGCCGACGAAGGTCACCATCACGCACATCAGCGCGGTGAGTGGATCGAGGAGCCAGCCGAGGCGCACCGCGGAGTGGCCCAGTTCGAACCAGGTAAAGTTCGCGACCAGGTGGGCGGCAGGATCCTTGAGGGCGGTGACGAGGGCGCCGCACGAGAGGACGAAGGCGAGCCCCATGGCGCCGATTGTCGCGCCGGCGGCAATCGCCTTGCCGGAACGGGGCGTGAGCGCGCCGATGCCGGCGGCGAGGAGCGGCAGCGCCGGGATGAGCCAGAGGTACTGGACGGAAAGGTTCATGGGTTCAGCCCTTGAGCCGGTTGGCCTCTTGGAGGCGGATGTTCTTCTGGTGCCGGTAAACGGCGATCACCAGCGCGAGCCCCACCGCGGCTTCCGCCGCCGCAACCGCGATCGAAAAGAGCACAAAGACGACGCCGGTGCCGGCCGCCGGCGCGGGGCCGAAGCGCCAGAAGGCGATGAAATTAATATTCGCGGCATTCAGCATCAGCTCGATGCCGAGTAGCACGAGGATGGTATTGCTGCGCGATAGCGCGCCGATCAGGCCCACGCAGAACAGGGCGCTGGAGAAGAGGAGGCAGAGTTGCAGCGGTGAGAGGCTCACGATTCATCCTTTCCCGATTCAGCGTGGTCGGTGGAGGCGATGATCACGGCACCGATCAGTGTCACCGTCAGGATGACACCGACGATCAGCAGCGCGGCGGCATGCGGTCCCATCAGCAGGCTCCCGAGCTCCTTGACCGAAATCGTCGGAGTGGCCGTCGCGGCGGAGGGGGCCAGCCGCGAGCTGAGCACCGCACCAAAAAGCACGCCCAGGACGGCGCCACCGACCAAGAGCGCGCCGATCACTCGGCTGATGGAATCGGGTTGTTCGCGGAAGGATTGCGGCGAGCGTTGCGTGAGCAGCACGGCGAAGAGCACGACCATCGAGACTGCGCCGACGTAAACCATGAGCTGCGAGAACGCGACGAACTCGGCGCCGGCCCAAAGGTAGAAGGCGGCGATGCCGGCCCAGTTAAACACCAGCAGCAGCGCGCTGTGGATCAGGTTGCGCAGCGCCATCGCGACCGCCGCAGCGGCGACCGTGACGAAGGCAATGGCGAGAAAGGCGAGGGTCATCACGCGTAACGGTAGGTCCGCGGGCCGAGGCCGGCGGAAAGTTTGCGACCGATGAGCTGGAACGGGATCACCACCAGCGCGATGGCCACCAGCCAGCGCGCGATCTGGAGTCCGCCCGTCCAACCGGAGGTGAGCGACCAGAAGGCCGTCGTGCCGAGGTTGATGAGGGCGAGCGGGACGAGGAATTTCCAGGCGAAGCGGGTGAGCTGGTCGATCCGGAGGCGTGGGAAGGTGCAGCGAACCCAGATGAAGCCCAGGAGCAGCGTCAACATCTTGGTCGCGAACCAGACATACGACGGGATGAACTCAAGGAAGGGCAACGGCGCCTGCCAGCCGCCGAGAAAGAGCGTGACGGCCATGCCGCAGAGCGCACACATGCCGAAATACTCGGCCATGAAGAAGAGGGCGTACTTGAAACCCGAGTACTCGGTGAGGTGTCCGGCGATGAGTTCGCTTTCCGCCTCCGGCAGGTCGAAGGGCGAGCGGTTCGACTCGGCCAGGGCCGCGGTCATGAAGATCGCAAAGCCGGCGAAGCCCCAGGGGGTGAGTACGTGCCACTGCGGTACGAAGCCGAACATCCAGCCCGACTGCCGGTGCACGATTTCCTGCGTGGAGAGCGAACCGGCGATCATGATCACGGGCACGAACGAGAGCAGCAGCGGCAGCTCGTAGCTGATGAGTTGGGCCAAGGCGCGCATCGCCGCGAGGAGCGAATACTTGTTGTGACTTGCCCAGCCGGCCATGAAGACCGCGAGTTCGGTGGCGGCGCCCGCGGCGAAAAAGTAAAGCACCCCGGCGTCGAGCTCGACCGCGACGAGATTCCGGCCAAAGGGCAGGACCGCAAACGTCATGATCGAAAACGCGAGCAGGGCGACCGGCGCGAGAAAGTGCAGCAGGTGATCGGCGCCCCGCGGCACAATGTCTTCCTTGGTCAAGGCCTTCACGCCGTCGGCGAAGGGTTGGAGGAGCCCAAAATAGCCGGTGCGGTTGGGGCCCGGCCGGTTCTGGACGCGACCGAGGATTTTGCGTTCGGCGAGGGTGAGGTAGGCGAACAGCAGGCCGAAGGAGGCGAGGATTACGGCGATCGCGAGGATGCTGTTGACGAGCCAGCGCCAGGGTTCCGGGAGCCAGCCCGTGACCATGTCACGCAGCTGGGCGGGCAGGAGTTCCAGCGAAAGGGTGGCCAAAAACGCGGCGTTCATGCGGCGGGTGGCGGAGTCTTGGGGGCTTCCGCGGCCGGGGCCGCGGCGGCGGCTTTGGCGGCGGCCGCTTTCGCGGCGGCGGCGGCCTTCGCCTTTTCCTCTGCGGCCTTGCGGTCGGCGGCGAGTCGGCCATCGACTTCGGCCGCCTCCGTCGGGTGAATCGACTGGTAGTAGGAGTTCGGCTTGGCGAGCTGCTCGCGCCGGAGTAACAGTGCGTCGTAGCGGTCGGTCGTTGCGATCTCGAACACCTGGTCCATCTTGATGGCGTCGAACGGGCAGACTTCGACGCAGATCTGACAGCTCATGCACACCGACGTATCGATATCAAAGATCGCCGGATAGATCTGCATCTTGCCGGAGGCATCGGGCTTCTTGTCCTTGCTCTTCTCAATGTAGATGCACTGCGGCGGGCACTCCTTTTCGCAGATCTGGCAGGCGACACAGCGCAGGGTGCCCATCGGGTCCATTGCGTTCTCGGTGACGAGGAACGGGAAATTGCGGTACGCCTCGGGCAGCTTCGGCTTTACCTCCGGGTACTCGATCGTCGTGTAGCGCTCCGGGTCATGGTAGCTCCCCACGAAGTTTTTCGCGGTGACGCCGAGGCCTTTTAGTAATCCGGTGCCGAGCATGGTAGTCGTTAGATTGCGGATCGCGGATGACGGGTGGAGGCGGTCGGAATTAAGGCGCGAGCGACGGCGCCTTGGGTCACGGAGACGCCGCCGGAAATCCTGTCAGCAATGGCCGCGTTCATCGGTCGACCTCCCCGAGGACGATGTCGACCGAGCCGAGGATGATCACGGCGTCGGCGATGGTTTGGCCGAGGCACATGTCCTCGAGCACGGTGAGGTTGACGAAGGATGGCGGGCGCACGCGGTAGCGGTAGGGGTTCGGGCTGCCGTCGCTGACGAGGTAGAAACCAATTTCACCCTTCGGGCCCTCGATGCGGCCGTAGGCCTCGCCGGCCTTCGGCCGGAAGCCGCGGAGCTTGGCCTTCGGGTCCATGATCGGACCGGCTGGAATCGTCGCGAGCGCCTGCTGGAGAATCTTGATCGACTCCCGCATCTCTAGGACGCGGATCATGTAGCGGTCGTAGACGTCGCCGTGGGCGCCGAGCGGCACCCGGAAATCGAAACGCGAATAGACGCCGTACGCGTCGACCTTGCGCAGGTCGTAGTTCACGCCGGTCGCGCGCAGCATCGGCCCGGTGACGCCGGCGTTGATCGCCAGTTCGGGCGACAGCGCGCCGACGCCCTGGGTGCGGGCCATGATGATTTCATTCCCCGTCAGCAGCGTCTCGAATTCGTCCAGAAAACGGCCGTAGTTATCAGTCAGCTTGCGCGCGCCGTCGAGCCAGTCGGCCGACGGATCGACGCGGCAGCCGCCGAAGCGCTGGTAATTGCACATCATGCGCGAGCCGCTGAGGGATTCGAAGAGATCGAGGATCTTTTCGCGCTCGCGGAACGCGTACATCAGCGGGGTGCCGCTGCAGCCGCAGTCCTGCATGAGGAAGCCGGCGAGACAGGTGTGATTCAGCAGACGCGTGATTTCGGCGAGGATCACGCGCACGTACTCGGCGCGCTCGGGTACGGGTTGGCCGGAGAGTTTCTCCACGGCGATGGCGTAGGCCCAGTTGTTCGTCATCGAACACAGGTAATCAAGCCGGTCCGTGTACGGCATCGACCCCAGATAGGTCGTGTTTTCCGCGATCTTCTCGTGGTTGCGATGGAGGTAGCCGAAGACGGGCTTCAGTTTCATGACCCGCTCGCCGTCGAGCGTGACGATCATGCGGAATACGCCGTGCGTCGACGGGTGGTGCGGCCCCATCGAGACCTCGAGGAGTTCGCCGTGCAGCGGGTCGTGGACCTCGCGGACGTGCGAGCCGGCCTGCGGGGCGAGGGGCGAAAAGTCGTTCGCGCTCATGCTTTGGGCGCCTCCTGGGCGGCGGGGGCAACCGGAGCGGCGGCGGGCGGCACCGGGTAGTGCCGTTTCGCCTTTTCGAGTACGTCACCGTGCGGGGTGGGCTCCCACTCGTAGTCATCGGGCGCCACATAATCACGCCGCATGGGAAAGTCTTTGAACGCATCCCACATCAAAATCCGGCGCAGATCCGGATGGCCGGTGAGGACGACCCCAAAGAGATCGAAGACTTCGCGCTCCTGGAATTCACAGGCGCGCCAGACGGGCGTAAGCGATGGCACCGTGACGGCGTCGGTGCGATTGCCCGTGCGCAGGCGCAGGATAACCGGGCCGTGGCCGAGAGCGATGGAGTAGAGGTGGTAGACGACCTCAAGATAACCAGGCTGGATGCGCTTGATCTTGGTTTCGACGACCTTTGGCGGTCCGCCGGCGGGATCGGGCACGGTGGACTTGGTTGTCTCGACGATTTCCTTTTCCGGCCAGTCGATGCCCGTGACGTTGGAGCACTGGTCGAGCTTGAGCGTCGGGTCGTCGCGGAGAAAACGGGCGATTTCCACCGCGGGCGCATGACCGAGCAGCAGCGAGTGTTGGGCGGCGGGAGCCGGATTGGCGACGACCGAGATCTCTGCCCCGGGGAAGCGGGCGAGAAGTCGGTCGCGAATCTGTTCGGGCGTTTCCATGCGTCGGCGGGTCGCGGTGAAGGGATCGGATACGGCCCTCAGGCCTTTTCGTTACGCACCAAGACCGGTGCTTTCCAGACATCGGGGTTGGCGGGCGGCTCGAGGTCGTGGGCCCCGAACTCCGGGACGGGATAGTCGCAGGGCAGGTCGGCGCGCAGGTGACGGGGGGCGTCGGGGCCGGTGAGTTTGAAGCCGCGGATTTTCTCCTGCAATTGCACGAGGCCGTGGAGCAGCGCCTCGGGGCGCGGCGGGCAGCCCGGGATGTAAATATCGACGGGGATATAACGGTCGATGCCCTTAAGGACGTTATAGCCTTGCTTGAATGGTCCGCCGGAAATCGCGCAGGCACCCATCGCGATGCAGTATTTCGGCTCGGGCATCTGATCCCAGAGGCGGACGACCTGCGGGGCCATCTTCTTGGTGACGGTGCCGGAGACGATGAGCAAATCGGCCTGCCGCGGCGAGGGGCGGAATACCTCTGACCCGAAGCGCGCGATGTCGAACTTGGCCATCGAGGCGGCGATCATCTCGATCGCGCAGCAGGCGAGGCCGAAGTTGAGCGGCCAGACCGAGTGGCTGCTGCCCCAAGTATAAAGTTCCTGGATGCTCGTGAGCAAAATGCCCTGACGGCGGAGTTCGTCGCGTTCCTGCTGCGTGATGCCGGGCGTGGGGGCGGAAGGGTTGTCGCTCATGGTTATTTCCACTCCAAGTGCCCGCGGTGCCAGGCCCAGACCAGGCCCTCCGCCAGCAACAACATGAACACCAGCATGGCCACGAGCGCGCCCGTGGGCAGGCCGGTCATGGCGACGGAGAAAGGCAGAAGAAACAGGACCTCGACGTCAAAGATCAGGAAGAAAATCGCGTACAGGTAATAGTGGGCCTTGAACTGGATCCAAGGGGTGCCGGTTGAAGGCACGCCGCATTCATAGGAGTCATTCTTGATCGCACTTGGTTTCTGCGGCTGGAAGGCCTTCACCCAAAGCTGCGCGACGGACAGTAGGATGATCGGAAACGCGACCGCGACGGCGGCGAACAGAGCAAGGAACGCGTATGGGTGTGGATTCATCAAGCAGGCGCGAAAAAATGTCTCCGTTCAGACCCCGCGGCGACAACGCTCAACACGACCTGTTTTTTGGCCAAGTCCGCGCATTGCTTGCGTCAGGGCGGGGGAAAAAAACATGGGAGGGAGTCGGGCGGAGGGGACGGGAATAAGCGACAAAAAGCTTTCGAAAGATAAACTTCAACCAACAGTCCATCAGATTGCCTGCAAACGCTTTCAACTAA
Organism: uncultured Opitutia bacterium; assembly: GCA_903820035.1. Taxonomy (GTDB): domain Bacteria; phylum Verrucomicrobiota; class Verrucomicrobiia; order Opitutales; family Opitutaceae; genus ER46. Next base: position 5,191 of record CAIJFT010000229.1, on the reverse strand, counting down.
TCGGGATGATTCAGCGGAAGCGAAAATCTTATCGGCGCCGGCGCGGCTCAGGCTCCGGTCGGGCCGGCCAGTGCGCCAAAGATTTTCAGGCTGCCATCGGCTTGCGACAACGCGCCGCCAATTTGCGGGTGCGCCGAGCAAAGGGTGGCGACTTCGGACTCCTCCATGACAAAAAATGCGGTTGAGAGGGCGTCCGCCTGCGCAGCGCTTGGCGCGAGGGCCCAAACTCGGGCGTTGCGCGCGGCGGTACCGCCGGTGCGCGGGTTGAAGAGGTGAGCGCCTTTCACGGCCGTCCCGGAACCGCTGAGCGAGGCTCCGAGCAGCGGGATTTCCCGCTCGGCGGCGCCTGGGCCGAGACTGACGCTCCACCCGAAAGGCCCGTCGACTGGCGGACTCTCGAGGGCGAGAACACTGCTGCCGCCGGCGTTCAGACAGGCCGCCGTCAGGCCCCACTCGCGCAGGACGTCCGCCATCCGGTCGAGCGCGAATCCCTTGCCCACCGCGCCGAGATCAAGATGCAGACGATCCGCCTGGGACGTGAGTTGGTGGCTCGCCGGATCGAGCGTGAAGAGTGGAGCGTCGGCGGGCAGGTCGGCCGGCCGACGCGCCTGGTAGGCGGGATCGAAGGCGCGTTGGGTGGCGAGGGAGAGGTCCGCCGCGATCAGGAGAACCTCAAGGGTCTCGTCGCTGATCGTGGTTGTGCCGCCGCGCGGCAGCCGGTTGGCGCGCGAGATGTCGCTCGATTCAATGTAGCGGCTCAGGAGGTTTTCGAGCCGGTCGGTCTCGCGGAATGCCGCCGCCGCCGCCTGCCGGGCGTACTCCCGGTCCGGGCCGTCGATCGCGACTTCGAAGTGGGTCGCCATGGCTTCGTGGGAAAAAACGTGGATGCTCACGGTCGTTTTTTATCCGTCCCGCCCGCCGCGTGGGCGCGCCGTGGGGTTGGGCTGCGCCAGATTTTCCAGCGGAGACCAAGCATCGCGGCCGCCGGGCGCCACCAGAGTCGGCTGAGGCCGTACTTCGCGGTGCCGTGCCGGCGCGCGTGGTGGCGTACGGGAATTTCACCGACGCGGAATCCGGCGGCGACCGCCAGTGCCGGGATGAAGCTCTGCATCAGTTCCATTGGGAAAAAAGCGCCGCGGACTTCACGCCTCATCGCGCGCAGCTGGCAGCCGGCGTCGTGGACCCCGTCGCGGAGAATGGCGCGGCGCACGACGTTCGCAACCCGCGACATGATCCGGCGCAGGGTTGAATCATGGCGATCCACGCGCCAGCCGCAGGCGAGGTCGACGTCGTTTGACTCCACCAGGGCAAGCAGTGCGGGGAAATCGCGGGGGTCGTTCTGCCCGTCCCCATCCATCATCAGCAACCACTCTCCTTCGGCCGCGCGCAGCCCGGTGAGCAATGCCGCAGCCTGGCCGGAGTTGCGCTCGAGTCGGAGTTCGCGGCACTCGGGCCACCGCCCGTGCGCGGCGGCAATCTCGGCGGCGGTCCCATCGGTGCTGCCGTCGTTCACGAAGATAATTTCAAAGCTCCGGCCGAGCCCGCGCAGGACCTCCGCGGCGGTCGCGGCGAGCGGCAGGATGTTGCCGGCTTCGTTGTACACGGGAATCACCAGTGAGAGGGCGGGAGGCTCGGGGGAAGCGACTGATGGCGTGGGGGCGTGAGTGATCATCGCGGTTGGTTGGCCACCGGTTCCCTTGCCCCCGCAGGCCCGCGCTCTCTCTGCATCACGATACAAAGCACACCCGGTCGCAGGCCGAGTATCGATTCATCGTAATGTTCCTTAAGCGTGGCACGCACGGCTTCCACCATGTTTGGCGAAACAACCAAGAGCGCGCCGTCGCAGTCCATCGGCGTTTCGATGTAGTAGCCCACGTCCTTTAGCCCGCGAAAATACCAGGGCAGCGGCCAGTATTCTTCGCTGATCACACGGATCGGTTGCCCGGGGAACGCCTGGCGCGCGGCGTCGGCGAGCGGGCGGTATTTCAAGACGTCGGGCGAACTGTGGACATAGGCGTAGGGATTCCGCGGGTCGGCCGGACGCAGAAACGCGGCCCGCCAGGCTTGCTGGACGAGGGTCGCCACCGTGATCAGGGCAAACGCCAGCGCCACCAGCCGCCCAGTGCGCAACCGGGCGATCGCCGCCAAAGCACCCGCGGCAACAATTGCGAGACCGGGTACAAAGTGCACCGCGTGCCACGGCGTTTTGTAGGCGAAGAGCGAAAAGGCGGTCGCGATCAGGAGCGTGTAGATCGCGGCGCCGCGGATCCAGGCGTCGCGGCGGCACACCGCCACCAGCGCGCCGGCAACGGCCAGCGCCGACCACGCCAGCTGATGCCAGAGGAGTCCGCCTTCGCGGTGCCAGCCGAAAATCCGCAGGTAGTACCACCAGGGTTTTTCGTGTCCGGTCGCCGCGGCTTCACCGCCGAAGCGCGTGGCGGCGTGCGTGTAGACGGTGAGTGCGTCACGTAGTCCGTGAAGATTGGTGCCGAACGACGAATAGAGGAGCGCGGCGGCGAGCACCGTCGCACCGAGGGCAAACGCCAGGTCGTGGCCGGGGCGGCGTGTCAGCGGCGTGCCGTCCCTCGCCACCCAGAGGGCGAGCAGACCGGCGGCGAGAAACAGCGGGGCGCTCGCCTTGGTCGACTGAGCGCAGCCCGCGCAGACACCGGCGGCGAGGGCCCAGCGGGTCAGGCCGGTGCGCCACCACGTGCGCACGGCCAGAATGGCGCCGAGTACCCAGGTGACCAGCAACGTTTCTTGAATGAAGTAGCGACTATAGTAGACCGCGGGCGGTGCGGTCGCCACGAGGGCCGCCGCGGCGAGTGCTGGCCAGCGGCCGAGCGGGGCGGCGAGGGCGGCTACGAGCAGCACCGTGAGGGTGCCGAAGAGCGCGGGCACCAAGCGGACGGTCCCTTCGGTGAGGGAGGCGAGTGACGATTCCCCGCGCAACCACGCGACCGGCAGCGCCGCGTAGTACAGTGTCGGTCCGTGGTGATCGCGTGGATCGAACGCGTAGCGCCCCGCGTCGAGGAGCTCGCCGAGTTTGACAGCTTGGTTTGCCTCGTCGGCGTGCATCGGCCGGCGCGCGAGGTCATGCGTGCGCAACCAGAACGCGGCGAGCGTCAAGAGCGCGAGGGGCAGCCAGCGGAGCAACGGCATGACGACGTCAGTGTCGCGACCCTGCGGTCCATGACGAAATAAAAAAACGGCTGGAGCATGCGGGGCACGCTCCAGCCGTCGGGGGAAATCCGGATTACTTCAGCGCGCCGAACACTTCCACTTCGCAGTAGTGGTTCAGCTCGTCGGACGTGTTGCCGTTGCTGTAGAGGCGGACATAGCGGCCGACCGCACCCTTGCCTTCAACCACGCGGCCGTTGTTGGTCTCGACGTAGGACTTGTCGGAACCCTTGCCGAGCTTGGACGAGTTGTCGTCGTCGGTGTTGAAGATCGTGGTCACGCCCTTCTTGAACTCGGCATCGTCGGAAACCTGGATGACGACGTCGTGGTAAACGCGGGCCTGTGAGTGGAAGTGCCAGACCGCGACGGCCGCGACCTTGGCCGAGGCGCCGAGATCAACCTGCACCCATTGGGTGTTGGGCCCGAGCTCCACGTAGGCGCCATCGATGCCGGTTTTGTCGCCGTCGGTGATGAACGAAAGTTCACCGATGACAGGGAGGGCGTCGCTGCTGGTCACCTTCTTGCCCTTGGAGAGCAAGGTGGTGCCGGCGGGGACCATGAGGTCGGGGCGCTTGATGCCGGCCGGCTCGAGGTTGGCGAGCGAGATCGGGCGGGGCGTACCGGCGAAGAGCGGCTTCGGGTATTCAACCTTCAGCGGAGTATCGGCGGCGACGGCGGAGGCCGCCAGCGCGAGAGCGGAGAGAACAACGGTGAATTGGCGTGGGAGCATGATTTGAATGACGGTAATCAGACGGGAATGAGGAGCGGGAGATGCCACTGGGACGCCCACCGTCACCAAACGATTCAAAAAATCGGGGACGGCGGCGTTTCTGGCGGAATCTTAGACGACGAAGTCCGACGGGGAGAACGTCAGCACTTTCCGGGCGGCGATGGCTTCGTTCACCTTGAGGACGGTGACGGCCGAGGCAAAGGCTTCATCGCCAGGGCAATTAAGCTTGGCGCCCTTGCGGATGCCGTCGAAGAAGTTTTCGAGGTGGGGCTGGTGGATCGCCTTGTCGAGGGTGACCGGCATGTCCCACGCGGAGAGCTGGGCGGTTTCGCGGACGTCGACGGTGCCGCCGGCCTTGGAGGGACCGCCGAGCTTCTTCACGCCGGGTTTTTGCCACGGCTTGACCGGAGCGGGGGCGCCTTCGCCGGACTCGGGTTTGGTGACATAGCCCTTGGCGACGTACGGTTCCCACTCGGGGGCGCGAGCTTCGCGGTAGAGCTTGGTGAACTTCGGGTTCTCGGACATCTTGAGCGCGCCTTCATCGCCCATGAAATACTCGTGGTAACCACCGCCCGCGCTGGTGGTGGTGAGCACCTCGTAGGTGGCGCGGACGATGCCTTCCTTGGTCTCAAACTCGTACACGGCGACCGCGTTGTCGTACCACTCGTGGGTTTTGTAGTAGTCAACGCCGCCGCTGGCCATACACATGCGGGGAGTGGCGCCGAGGAGCCATCCGTAGATATCGATCTGGTGGGCGCCGAGATCGGAGACCACGCCGCCGGCGTACTTCTTAAACCAGCGCCAATTGCGAAACTCGTGCATGTTGGCGTAGCCGTACTTGGCGAGCTTGGCGTCCGGAATGCCCTGGCCCGTGGGGAAACCGAAGTCGTCGGTCACCGCTCGGTGCCATTGCCCGGAGATGTTGGTGATACGGCCAAGCAGGCGGCCTTCCCGCACGATCTTCTCGCGGGCGTGGATGTAGCGCGGGTTGCTGCGGCGTTGGTGTCCGATCTGGAGGAGTTTCTTGGCCGCGCGGGCGGCTAACACCATGGAGCGGGCGCCCTCGACCGTGTTTGACATCAACTTCTCGCAGTAAACGTGTTTGCCTGCCTTGAGCGCCGCGTTGGTGTGCACCGCGTGCATGAAGTCCGGGGTGGCGACGAGCACGGCGTCGATTTCCTTCTCCGTTGCGAGCATCTCCTGATAGTCCTCATACGGCTTGGCCGGATGGTTGAACTTTTGCAGCAGGCGAGAGGAGCGGGTGAGGTTGTACGGCCAGAT
>CAIJFT010000228.1 GCA_903820035.1 uncultured Opitutia bacterium | reverse complement strand
GTGCCGGCCGACCGCGATCGCGACCTTGGGCCGGATGTCGGAAATGTTCGCGATCACCGCCATCGGCGCGGCGAGTTCGGCACACACGTCGAGCGCGGTCTTCCGCTCGTCGGGCGACAGATGCGGAAACTCGCCCGTGCTGCCCAGCGCGAGAATGCCGGTGACGCCGGCCTCCTTCTCGAACGCGAGGTGCGCGGCCAGCTTGGGACGATCAAGCGTGCCGGTTGAGTCGGTGGGCAGCCATTGGGCGGAATAAATCCCGCTCGGGCGATAGGAGGTGGACATGAAAAATTCGGAGAGTTTGGAAATGAAATTAGAGTGCCAGGGAATGGATTCAGCTCGTAGCCGCGCCTAAGCCGGAGGCGAAAGCGTGGTCTCACTTGAGGACCACGTTGGCGCTGCGCGCCAACGCGGCTACGGGCATGGTTAAGCGGCGATATCTCTTTCTCGGTGCCAGTTGGAAGTCCGCGCTACCTTTTGGCGCGCGGATTTTTCACCTGATAGAAGTAACCGTCCTCGGCACCGATTAGCAGCTCGGGGACGCCGTCCTTGTTCCAATCGCCGGCCGTGGGCTTGGTGGCGTGACCCGCAAGCACGTGCGTGCTCACCGGACCCTCGTCGCGAAACGCCCATTGACCCGCGGCGTTTTTCCCGAGACCGCGGAAGAAATTCACATTGGGGCTCGAGTTGAGCAGAATGTCCGGCTTCCCGTCGCCGTCCCAATCAACGATGCAAAACGTGCGCCGCCCGCCGCGGCCATAAACGCCGTCGTTAAGCCGGAGCAGGCCGGACTGGTTGTTCGTGGGCTTACCGTTGCTGTCGAAGCTGCTCACGCCTTCAGACCAAAACACGCGCTGCGGGGGAGACAGCACGAGCTTGCCGTCGGCGGCGCGCTTCCGCTCGTAGAGCGCGAGGTAGCCTTCGCCGTCGGACATCACGAGGTCCATCAGACCGTCACCGTTCCAATCGATCATCTGTGGCGTAGTACGCCACTGGCTCACGAGTTCGCGGCCTTGGGGACTCCACCAATTCCACGGCGCCTTTTGCGCCGGAGAACCCGGCGCGAGCTCCACCGGCTGCGCGGCGGCGAGGCGCGGGGCGGTGCGGGTGCCGATGTTTTTATACCAAATCACTTTCCCCCAGATACCGTTGGTCATGATGTCCGGCAGGCCGTCGCCATCCCAGTCGGCGACACTGAGAATCGAATAACCCCACTTCGCCTCGGCGGGGCCTTGGATCGAGCCATTGGGACCCGCTTGCTCGCGAATGAGCTGTCCTCCGGCGCTGAGGTAGCGGGGTGCGGCCCAGCGCGTCGGCGTGCCGCCGAGATTTTCAATGAAGGCGATGTAGCCCGCGGAGTTGCCGGCGATCAGGTCCTCGTCACCGTCGCCGTCCCAGTCGACCGCATAGGGCGTCGCGAGGGCGCCGAATTTAACGTCGGCCGCAAACTGCCGGAAGTAACGGGGCGGGAGAAATTGCGGCATGCCGTCGACGACCTGGCCGGTGTTTTCGAGAAACGCCACGCGGCCGTCCTCGTCACCGCACACGAGGTCGAGCCGGCCGTCGCCGTTAAAGTCGACCGCGGTCGGCGTGATCATGCAGAGGTCCATGTGGATGCGATTGCCGCCGAGTGAAAGCGGACGGCCCGCGGCGTAGACCGGTTTGGTGCGCGTGCCGGTGTTTTCGTAGAACGTGAAGCCGTCGCGGAATTCACCGCAGATCAGGTCCAGCTTTCCGGTTCCACGGAAGTCGCCCCACATCGGCGAGGGCATGCCGTAGGGATCGACGTCCTCGCCGCCGGCTTGCAGCCGCACCGGGGCCGCATACTTGGGCTGCGCGGTGGTACCGGTGTTGCGGATGATATAGACGTAGCCGCGCAACTTGCCGCGGGTCCACTCCCCCTTGGCGTTGAAGGCGCCCTCACCACCGTTGAGCGGACCGAAGTCACCCCAGAAGTCGATGCCCACGCTGACGTCGAGCGCGCCGTCGCCATCGAAGTCCACAAGCTGCCACTGGTTTTGCCGGATGTTACCCGGCTGGGTTAGGATCTTCTCCGGTACGCCGAGTTTCTTCGGCTGGTTGAACTGCGAGTGCAGGAAGTCGGGAAACGTGTTGCCGCGGTAGTTGTAGAGCTCGCCCGCCTTGACGGACGCCGTGGCGGTCACGACCGGGCGGCCGGTGACGTAGGAGATGCCGACCGAGGCCGCGGACTTACCGATCAGGACCGCCGGCTTGAACACCGGCAGCATCGTCTGCGGATCGACCTGACCGCTGTTTTCGAAAAACCAAGTGCCGTTGTAGGGCTTGTCGGTGCAGACGACGACGAGGTCCATCAACCCGTCCTGGTTGTAGTCCATCGGCAACGGCCAAGCCCAGAGGCCGACGCCGAGATCGACGAGGGTGCCTGGGTTGTTGTAGGCGAGCCGCGGGAGGGTCTCGGCGGGTTCCGCGGCGCGCAGGACCGGGGCGACCGCGAGCGCGAGGAGGCAAAGATGTCTTAGATTCATGCGAAAAAGGGACGGGGGGCTCGCTCCTCAGAACCGGCCGCTGATGCCCATGGTCCAGGTCGTGCCGTTGATAATGGTGCGTTCCATCTGCGAGGGGATGAAGCGGTAGAACGCCTGCGGCTCGTTGGTCAGGTTCGCGATATCCCAAAAGAGCTGGGTATTAGGCCGCAGCTGCCACGTGAAACCAAGGTCGGTCACGGTGCGCGCATAACGATACTGGTTCCGCGCAGGCGTCGCGGCGCTGAACGCGTTGATGTACCGGCCGTGGTAGTTCGTCCGCACCCGCACCCCGAAGGCGCTGTAACGCCACGAGAAGTTAAGGTTGCCCGTTTGCGGAATAAAGCCGGCGACCTGATTGGAGTTCAGATAGGTTGTGCCGGCAAACACGCCATGCGTCCGCAGATAAGTGAAGTTCGCCGAAGCACCGAGCGTGCGGAGAATACCGGGTAAAAAGGTAAACTGCTGCTGATAGGAAATCTCCCAGCCGTTGACCATCGCCGCGCCGGCATTGGCGGTCTGGAGGATCTGAAAATTGGAGTAGTCGCCATTGTAGCCATTGTCGACGCCGGTCGCGACCCGCCCACCGTCGATGCCGCTGATGATGTAGTCGCGAATGTCTTTGTTGAACCAACCGATCGAGAAGAGGCCCACGGGCTCGAAGTAATACTCGAGGGCGGCGTCCCATTCCCTTGCGTACTGCGGCTTCAGCGCGGGGTTATTGATCGTCAGCGTCTGGGCCGGCTCGTTCGGCGTCTCGTTCGGCAAGAGGTTCGAGGGCTGCGCGCGGCCGAAGCTCGTGGACCAGGACATGCGGGCCTTGAGATTTTTGGTCACGTCGTAACTCAGGTGCACGCTCGGGAAGGCGTCGGTGTAGTCTTTCTTGATGCGGCGCGCGTTGTTGGCGTAGTCGCGCTGCGCGGAACCGGCGGGATCGGCGGCCTGCTGCGCCGCAGTGCTGAGCACGCGGGCCCGGACATAGCCGAAGGCATCGACCGCGGTGCGTTCCTGCCGTACACCGCCGAGAAAGCCGAAGCGTCCGGCCTTGCCTTGGGCCATGAGGTAACCGGCCGTGACGTCCTCGGTGAGTCTGCGATCGTTAATCAGGCGCTGGGACTCGCGGAAATAATTATCCTCACTCCAGAGGGTCGGGTCGTTCGGCTTGTAGAAACTGATCATCGAGGCCGTCTCAAACATCGGCGGCGTGAAACTCGAGTGCTCGCTCATCCAGGTGACGATCGTCGGATCGCTGACAAACGAGCGTGTCCCGCCGGTGTAGTTCCAGCGCTGGTCGTTGTTGGTCACGCCGGAAACCTGTTCGCGCGTGCTAAAGCCGCTCTTGAGCGAAGCAGTGAAGGTCGTCGGCAACGTGTAGGTCAGGTCGCCGCGCAGGCCGGTCACTTCGGAGAGGCGGGTGCTGTGGCGGGCGTTGAGCTGACCGTTCGGCCGGTAGTTGGCGATGTTCCGGTAGTCCGGTCCTTCGGTCTGCGTGAAGGTCGGATACAAGTCGGAATTGCTGCGGTCGAGTTTCCAACCGACGCCCGGCAGGTCGAGCGTGAGGGTGCCGCCCCCGCCGACGCCGAGGTTCGGCTTCGCGCGGCTGTAGGTCGCGGTCCAGTCGGCGCGCAGGGCACCGAGCTCGTGGACCCCGCCGAGGCTCGCCGCGCGGGTGCGGTTGTGGAACGAGTACATCGTTTCGTTCACGCGCACGATCGAGGCGGCGACGCCGCGGGCCTGCGTGACGGTGCTGGTGTAATTGGGTAGGATCGCGCCGGTGCCGGTCGGCGTGCCCGCGGCATCGAGCGTGGCGACGGTTTGCGCGGTGAGCGCCGTAACCTCGTAGAGGCGGTTGAAGGGCTCGAAGGCGTCGTTGTAGATCGCGCTGAACGAAAGGCGCGTGCCGGGCGTGAGCCGGTAGTCGACCTTGGCGTTCACACTGGCCTGCTTGCGGTTGTTGAAATAATCCTGATTGGCCCAGGTGTAGAGGTAGGCGGGCTGGTTGGTGGTGTTCTGGTAGTCGCGGATGGTGCGGAAGCCGCCGGCGACATTTTCGCTGTAGAACGCGTTGACCGCCACGCCGAGATTCCGTTCGCCGCCGAAGGCGTCGAAGACTTCCTGATACGAGAGGTTGAGCAGCGGGTGCGACGGATGGTCGCGGCGCAGCTTGACCTGGTCGCTGCCCAGGGTCGGAGCGAGGCGCGTCGCGAAATTATACGTGATGCGGCGCTTTTCCTTCATCGAAAGCGGCGAGCGGGTGATGAGGTTCACGGTACCACCGACGGAATCGGCCGACTTGTCCGGCGTGTGACCCTTGATGACCTCGAGCTGCTCGAACATCGCGCCCGTCATCGAGTGCGTTTGAAACTGCCGGCTCAGGCTCGCCGTGCTCGCCAGCAAGTCGCCGTCGACCGTGATACGGTTGTTCGCCGCGCCCTGGCCGCGGATGATCAGACCGGTGACGTTCCCCTCGTCGTCGAGCCCGGCCGCGACGCCGGGCAGGCGGATCGCGACTTCGCCGGCGCTCATGTTGGGCAGGTTGCCGAAGGCATCGAGGGCAACGACGTTCTTCACGTTGTCGGCGTTGCGCTGCGCGGTGATCGAGGCGGCGTTGCCCTCGCGCGTGCCGGCGACCACGAATTTATCGAGGCGGTAGATACCCGTGCTCAGGTCGAAGTCGCGCACCGCCCGCTGACCCGAGGCCACGGTGACCTGGCTCCGCACCGGGTCGAGACCCGTGTAGGAGGCCACGAGATCATGCGTGCCCGCGGGCAAGCCGGTGAGGACGTAGCGACCCGTATTGTCGGCGAGGGTGGAAAGCCCGAGTGCCGGCACCTCGACGCGGGCGCCCTGCAGAAGGTTGCCCGTG
>CAIJFT010000227.1 GCA_903820035.1 uncultured Opitutia bacterium | reverse complement strand
GTCTATTCGGTGGCGAGCCCGGCGGAGAATCTATCGGCGCTGATAACGCCAGCCCGCTCATTGCGATCCGCACCAGTGCAAATCCCCGCGTACTCCGCGTCTCCGCGTGAACGCTTTTTCGAAGAGGGAGACCATTCCTACTCCAAGGCTGCGCTCGGAGGAATTTACGCACGAAAGAGGATTCACGCGGAGCCACGGAGGTGCGGAGAGCGCGGAGGAATCAATTGCTTGAAGGCGGGGAGGATCGGACTCGACCCGACACGGTCTCGTCTGTGGCGGCCCGGCACCGGCCGGGGTTTTACCGAGCCGCGGGCATCACTTAACCGCTTCGGCCAGGCGCAGCAGTTCGTAGTTTTCGAGATCAATGCCCGGCGGAGAATCCGCTTCGACGGCCGGCAACACGCGTTGCAAATCGGCCAGACCGCGCCACTCGACACCGAGCCGTGCGCGCAAGGCGGTGATCACCCGGCCGGAGAAGTGCACACGCTCCCACGCCGTCGCGTCGAGGATCGCGGCGGGCGCAGGGCGCTCGTATGCCATCAGGGAGATCTGCGCCACGCTGCGGCCGAGTCGCACGAACCAATCGTCGCGGTCCGCAGCCGAGGTCCAGCCGATGCTGCCACCCTCCGCCGGCAGCCGGTCCAGCCAATACGCGAGGGCCGCCGCGACCGGCAAGGCGTGCCCGCCGTGCGTGTCGAGATGCGACCGCAACGCGGTACAGGTGGTGAGCAGATCCTCCAGCAACGCGCGCTTCTCCGTCGGCGTGGCGCTTTTCCAACGCGGCTGGGCATGCGGCTCGATATCCAATGCGATGCTGTCGAAGCGGGCGGCGGCATCCGCCTGCGCCGCGTTGAACGCAAGTAGACGCGCCTCGACCTGCAGCAGAAACGCGGCCCGCCCGGTCGGCGTCAGTGCGCCGCCATCGCTGAAGAGCGACGCCGAATGAATGCCTTGCGCATGCAGCCGGCGGTTCCATGCCGCCACCCGCGCCGGGACCTCGACCGGCAGCGCACTATAACTCCCGTAGATCCGCCGCACGTGCCAGCGTTCGAACGTGGCCAGCGCCTCGGCTTCGCGCGAAGCGTCGCCCACCACGTTGACCGCCCCCTGCGGGCTGGAGGGCTTCGCCCAAAACCAAAGGCCGCGCGCGGGGACGGCGGCCGTTTCCGCGCCCGCCGCGATGCAAGCGAAGCAGACGACCATAGCCCCGACCAACCAGCGGTTGTACCCCTTCATCACAGGATCAGGCGTGGACATGCATGCGAGAATTCAGAACGGAAATAATCCTGTGCCGCAGCCGCGTGTGAGCCAACGGCGAAAACGTGGACACGACTGGATAACCACGTTGTCGCTTCGCTCCAACGCGGCGACGGTCAGCCGCATCTCAGCGCGAATCGAAGCGCGTCTGCCTCAATCCGTCTCCAGAATCGTCCCGGCGATGTGACGGGTGCCGTTGGCGAGGTTGATGTAATACGTCACGAGCACCCGCCTCCCCTCGAGCACGACGGCCCATGGATAGCCCACGTCCGTGGTACCGCCGTCGTCGCGGAGGACGATCTCCGGCGCGGTCGCGAAGTCGGTGCACTCGGCATTCAGGATGCGGGCGCGCACGCCGTAGGGCTTGTGGCGGTACCCGTAAACGAGCAGCACCCGGTGGTCCGGCAGTCGCGTCGCCTGCAACGGGTGACCCTGCCACCCCATGTCCTGCCAGGGCTGGAAAGTCTTCCCGCCGTCGGTGGAGCGCGCGATACACGCGTGGTCGTCGAGACCCGCCGTGCGCAGAAAGGCGACGAGATCGCCCCGCGGGGTTTCGTAGACCGACGCCTCGTTGAACGTCACTTGGGGATCGTCCGCGACCGGAGCGGAGTAACGCCAGGTCGCGCCCTTATCATCGGACAACAGCAGGTGATTCGACGTGCGCCGCTTCGCGCCCGCGGTGTTGGCCGCAACGACCCAGAAGATCCGACCCGATTTGCCCTCGTAAAGGGCGCCGCGGTTGTAGGCGGGGATCGGCCGGCCGTAGTGGTCCAGATTCGCCTCGGCGGCGACGTGCGGCGGATAAACCGGCGCCGACCAAGCGTGGCCACCATCGGTCGAGCGCACAAGGTAACCGCCGAGGAAAATGACGCCGGGAACAACCTCGAAGACCGGCTGCTTAAACTTCGGCACGATGTCCGTCTTCACGAACGCCCAGCCGTAGCTGGCGCAGAGCAGCGTGCCGTCGCGCAACTGGAGCAGACACGGGTCCTGCGAACCACCCCACGGGTGGGCGTAAATCAGCGTCGGATCCTTCGTCCACGTCGCACCGCCGTCGCGCGAGCGCACCTGCATCAGGTAGCTGTTGGGATCGACGTGGGAGTTCTTCTCCTCGCCAAACGTGAGCCGGTTCGGGGCGCGGCGGAAGGCGACGACCAGTTCACCGTCGGACCGGCGCACGACCGAGGGAAAGGACGAGTAGAAGACCGGATCCTCGTAGATGACGATGTCCTTGATTTTGCGCGCACCCGGCGAGGTCTGGGGCGCGGCGCCGAGGGGCGAGAGCAGGAGCAGGGACGCGAGACCGAAGACGAACGGGAGAAGGCGGGGGCGGTTCATGGGGATGCCGGCATGAAGGACGCATATCCAGCGCGGGAGAAGTCCCGACTTCGGCGTGACCTCAGAAAGCCACCCGCCCGAGCGGATGACGGGTTCCCGTCGCCGCGTTTGAGCCGAAGGCGAAAACGCGACAACTGACCCAACGCCCGGAGCCATCCGGGCCCAAAAAAGGCGGGGCTTTCGCCCCGCCTGATAAAACCCCGGGCGACCGCTCAATGCGGCGCCGCAGCCGCGCCGCCGAACCCGACCTCGGGCGTCTTCGGCGGATGGAAGAAGAGCGCCAGCGCCACGGCGGCGACGGAGGAAGCGACCAGCGGCACCAAGAATAATCCGTGGAAGTCAACGGCACCGTTCACCGTGTAGACCGCTTGCATGAGCCACGGGCAGATGGAATTCGCCAGCAGCGCGCCGACGCCGAGAATCTGCAGGTTAAAGAGGCCTTGCGCGCTCGTACGGATGTCCTTCGGGAAGTAGGCGTCGACGAAGATGTAGACCGTCGCGAAGAAGAACGCGTAGCAGATGCCGTGGAGCACCTGGATCAGGATGATTGCGCCCGCGCTCTGCGGCACGAACGCGTAGACGGCGAATCGCGCGGCGTGACCGAGGATGCCGACGATCATCGTCGCGCGCCAGCCGAGCTTCTTCAACGTGGCGCCCAACACGAACATCGTGAGAATCTCAGCCACTTGGCCGATGCTCATGACCGGGGCGATCCAGTTGGGGGCGATGCCGACGCCGCCCGCGGTCTTGGCCGTGCCGAGGAAGACGCCGGTCCAGTTGAAGTAGCAGTTGTGGACAAAGGAATCGACCAACGTCACGAGCCACAGCACGAGTACAAACGGATGCTTGAGCAGACGCATCGCCTCGAGCCACGCCAGCTTCTCGCCGGCACCGGCCACCGCGGGTTTCTTGGCCGGCGTGGCGGGCAGCGTGAGGCTGAAGGCGGCCAGCGCGATCGAAGCGAGGCCGGCGACGATGAAGGTCCACTTGGTGGCGGCCTTGGCGGCGTCACCGGAAAGCGGATTCGCCAGGGCGGCGCCGATCCAGTCCACGAGCCCCGCGGGATGGGCGGCGTTCACGGCGTCCCAGTTGACGAAGATGAAGGTGAACGGCCAGGCCGCGAGGATCCAGCCGACGGTGCCGCCCATGCGGACGAGGCCGAACTCCTTCTCCGGATCGCGCATGTTGGCAAAGGCGATCGAATTGGTGATCGAGATGGTCGGCACGTAGAGCAGGCAGTGCACGAGCATCAGGAGGAAGAACGGCATGAAGTCCTTGGTGAACCCGCAGCCGAGGATCGCGAGGCCGCCGATCAGGTGGGAGAACGCGAGGAACTTTTCCGGGGCGAATTTGCGGTCGGCCCACTGGTTCGAGAAGAACATGCCGATGATCGACGCCACGGGAAACGCATTCAGGATCATGGACTGCTGCGACGGGCTGAAGCCGAGGCTCGGCAGGTAGCCGAAGATCAGGGGCAGCCAGGCGCCCCAGATGAAGAATTCGAGCGCCATCATCAAGAACAGCGCGCCGCGAGGGGACTTTTGGGAGGTTGTTGTCATCGGAAATCGGAGAAGTTGAGCGTTGAGGACTGAGGGCTGAAAGCCCGGACTGGGGTACGCTCGCCCTGAGCAAAAGGGCAACGCGGGCCCGCGCTCAACACTCAACTCGCAACCTTCGGCGCCGCCGGCCGTAGGTCAGCCCGCTCGCGGGCGCGGCCGGGATGCATTTCGGGGCGCGTTTCGGGGCGCGCGCGAGCGCGCTGGCCTACGCGGACCCGATGTCACCATCCGGCCGGAACGTGCGCCCCAAGGTGAATCGATCCGCTGAGAAAGTCGGGCACCAGAGTGGTCACTCAACCCTCCACTCTCAGCTTTCAACTGCAGGATGCCATATCGGCTCACCCTTTCCACGTACCCTTCGCCACCGCGGGCACGAAGGTTTCCAGGCCCGGCGGACGAAACTCCAGCGTGCGCCCCTGCTCGGCGCTCATGTACGCGGTCATGAGCAACTCGACCACCTCGAGCCCCGCGTCGAAACCCAGCTCCGGTTGCCGTCCCGCGAGGAAGCACTGCACAAAGTGGCGGTTCTCCGCCTCGTAGCCGTACTCGGCGGCCTCGTTGCCGATGATCGGCATCAAGCCCTGCTCGGCGTTTTGCTTTTCGACCAGATCCTCGCCGGCCTTGCCGGTAATGCGCCGGCTCAGGAAGAGTTGACCGCCCGTGTTGAGCGAATTGTAGGTGAACGAATATTCCGGCCCGAGCAGCTCGGTGCTCAACCGCAGACCGGCGCCGACGAAACTCCACGACGTCGTCACCTCTCCGATCAGGGGGCGACCCGCGTCATCCTCATACTCGATGGTCGCACGCGCAAAATCCTCCGACGGCCGCTTCAGGTAATCGACGCCGGCGCCCATGGTCTCCTGCAGGAGGCGCGCATACTCCGGCCGCGACCACTTGAGACTCTGGATATGCGCCGTGATTTTGCGCGGTCGAAGGCTGGCGCGCGGCTTCGTCGGGTCGGTGAGCAACTGCCGCACGACTTCGACGCTATGGCACATCATGTCGTTGAGGACACCGCCGCCCTGATTTTCGCCCTGCCAAAACCACGGCATGTGCGGACCGCTGTGCTCCTCCGCGGCGCGCGCGAGGTAAGGCCGGCCGGCGATCGACGCGCCGCGCGCCCACGACAGCATGCGCCCCTTCATCAACGAGGGGATGAACAACTGGTCCTCGAGGTAACCGTGCAACACGCCGGCGCGGCGGATGAGTTCGACGCAACGCCGGGCTTCGGCGACATTGCGCGCGAGCGGTTTTTCGCAGGCGATGCCGAGCAACCGCCCCTTGCCCGACTCGAGGGCGGCGACGATTTCCTCAAGGTTTTCCACGCGGCGATGATTGGGTCCGCAGAGCCAGAGCGCGTCGATCGCCGGGTCCGCGACCATCTCGGTGATCGAGCGGTACGCTCGGGTCTCTCCGACGCCGAGTGAACGCGCATACGCGGCGGTCTCGGCCGCGTGGGCGGCGTTCGGACTCCAGAGACCGAGCACGTCGGCGTCGCGCACTGCCTGCCAGGACTGCAGGTGGAATTTGGTGATGAAGCCACTGCCGATGAAGCCGACGCCGAGACGTTTAGAGGAACTCATGGGGTGGGCGGAGGAAAGCGGACGATGACGGCCGCGTCTAGCTCGGACGATCGTCGCGTAGCCCTGTGCGTGCGCGCAGGGATCCGAATCCAGCCCACCCGGCCGGAATCCCGCGGCTCACGCCGCGGGCGACCCAAAGCGCTCGGTCTACGTCCGCCTATTCCTGAATCCGACCGGAAAGACGCGCGATATATTTGATCGCGTAGAGGTAGGCGCGCTCCCGCACGAGCATCGGGTCGCCGGCCGCACCCTCAACGCCGAGGTCGGAGATATCGTCGAGCACCGGACCCTCCATCGGGTGCAGCGCGATGTACGTCAGAATCTTCAGCAGCTTTTCCTTCGGGTAACTGTCGACGAGGTGATTGTAGACGACGCGCGGTAGGTAACGCTCGACCGGCATCTGGATCGCGTCGGGCACGGCGGCGACGTAGAGCAAGTTGCGGACGCAGCGCAGTTCGTCGCCGTCGGAGCCCGGCGGCCAGGTGGCGAGCGAGTTCCGCACCTTGTCCGTCTGCTCCTTCATGAAATCCTCCGGCTCTTCGTCGGCCGCCGCCATCGGCGCCACGATGCCGTGATCCGGGGGAACCTGATAATCGAGCCCTTCCCAATCCTTCGCGGTGATCTTGGCCCAGACCGGTTCCGGCTTCGGCGGCAGTGGCGGCACCACCGGCGCGGGCAGCGTTACCGCCACGGGCGGCGGCGGCGCGGACGGGATCGGCGCCGGCTTGACGGACGGGGGCGGCGGGTTCGCGGTCTTGGCCGGGACGGTCTCGGCGTCAGCCGCGACCGCGATCCGGCCACGCCATTCCGCGAGGCCACCGACGGCGACCCAGGCGGCGAACGCGGGCAGCAGCCAAAGTTTGCCGGTGCGCGCGGCGAAGCGTTGCTGGGCGTCCCAGCGGAAAAGTTTCGCGCCCGCGAGACAGCCGGCCAGGCCCGTCAGCCCGAGCGCGAGCAGGCTGAAGCGGGAGCCCTCGAAACCGCGGCCGTTCACCGCCGCCTGCAGCGCCTCGACGGCGTAGCGGCCGGGAAAAAATGCGGACACGTGCTGGGCCCAGAGGGGCAGCGCGGACAACTGCACCGCCACGCCGCCGATGATGAGCATCGGCAGGAAGATGCATTGGCCGAGGGCCTGTACGGCGGGCACGTTGTCGGCGAGCGTGGCGATCACGAGGCCGAGGCCGATGAAGGCGAACGACACCAACGTGAACGCGACCAAGAGGTCGAACGGGTGTTCCGGCAGCGTCATGCCGACCGCCAGCGCGAGGCCCAGTTGCAGCAGGCCGGCGGTGAGAATGATCACGTAGCGCGCCAGCACCGTGCTCGCGACGATCACGCCGGCTGGCACGGGTGACAACCGGTAGCGCCGCCACACGCCGCGTTCGCGTTCGCTGACGAGCGTGGTTGGCAGCCCGAAGCACGCGCCGCCGAGGACGGCGACCGTGAGCAGCTCGCCCATGTGGCGCAGGAGCGGAACCTTTTCGTAGCGGTACAAGACCCAGAACGCCAAAAGGAAGATCAACGGAAACAGATAGCCGTAGAGCAGGGCCATCTTGTTGCGGAAGTGCAGCCGCAGGGAAATACCGAGGTGCGCGAGGACGGCGTTCATGGGCGCGAGGCGATCGGGTTTCCCCGTAGCCCTGCGCGTGAGCGCAGGGACACTTTCGTTACGGCGGCGGTCCCGCCGCTCACGCGGCGGGCGACCAGGCAGGCCTGGGCGGAGAAAGGATTCATTTCGCCTCCTCCTTGGTCAGCCCGAGGAAGACATCCTCCAAGGTGGCCTTGCGCACGTGGAGGTCGATCAACTCGGCCCGCGACTCCTCGATCAGCCGCATCAACGCGGCCACGGCCGGGGTGGCGGCACCCGTTTGAAAGTGGAGGGTTTGCCCCTCTCCCGAAACAGCCACGACGTCCGGCAGGGCCCGCACGTGTTCGGGCGCCAGCGGCCGCGCCGTGGTGACCGTGACGCTTTGCCGCACCCGGGCGCGGGCAATGAGTTCGCGCGGGGTGCCGGTCGCAACGATCCGGCCGCGGTCGATGATAGCGACGCGATCGCAGAGTTCCTCCGCCTCGTCGAGATAGTGGGTCGTGAACAAGACGGTGTGACCGTCACGCTTCATCTGCGCGATCGCGCCGTGCAATTCGCGCCGCGCCTGCGGGTCGAGCCCGGTGGTGGGTTCATCGAGAAAAACGAGCTCCGGCCGATTCACGAACGCGAGTGCCAGGGCAAGCCGCTGGCGCTGGCCGCCGGACAATGTGTCGAGCGGGGCGTCGGCCTTGGCTACGAGATCAAAACGCTCGAGCAGCGCCTGCGGTTCGGCCCCATCGCGGTAGAACGCGCGGAAGAGCCGCAACGCCTCGCGGGGCGTAATCTTGTCCTGCAGCGAGGTTGTCTGCAGGGCGACGCCGATGCGTTGCTTCACCTCGCGCGGGTAACGGCGTGCGTCGATGCCGCACACCTCAAGTTCGCCGGCGTCGGGCTCGCGCAATCCGATCAGGCACTCGACGGTCGTCGTCTTACCTGCGCCGTTGGGTCCGAGCAGGCCGAAGACCTCACCGGCCTCGATCGCGAAGCTCACGCCGCGCACCGCCGGCCGACCGGCGTAGGACTTGGTGAGATCGCGAACAACGACTTGGGCGGGCATG